>CALEHF010000110.1 GCA_937876125.1 uncultured bacterium | reverse complement strand
CCGTAGTTCTTCGAAAGCCCGCGGGCGGCGATCACGAGATCGGTGCTCACTTCAACGCTCACCGAGCAGGCGCACGGAGCCCCCACCGCATTCCGATGCGAGCCCCGCGGGATCGATCTTCACCGAGAGTCTCCTTGAAAAGAGTCTCCATGAAGAGAGTCTCCTTGAAAGTGATCGCGGAGGATCGAGGCGAGAGCGCGCACGTCCTTCGCCACCGCCTCTGGAGTCTCGTCATCTCGGACAGAGATCGCGGAAAGGCGATCGAGGACGTCTTTCGGGAGAGTGCGCACGGGGGCGGGAGCTGCTGTCGCCTGGGCGGCGCCGAGTCTCGCCAACTCGCGGGCGAGATCGGCTTCGCTCAGCTCGCCCTCGGCGTGGAGCGCGCGCAACTTCGCCTCTCGGCTCGGCGCACCGGCGCCGCCGGAGCGACTCTTTGCGATCGACAATCCGACGACGACCGGCAGCGCGAAGCATGCGACGATCAGAAGTGTCATCCAAATCGTCATCATGCTGATGGGAGGCGGTCCGAAGCGCACCGGAACGCGAAATTGAGTGTGGGCGGCGATCACGCTCCGAACGCCGAACATGTCTACGGTGCGCCCGACGTCAGGCATCGGCTGCGATCCCATCGCCGGGAGGGGGTCGACGTCCCACTTCTTAGCGACCTGTGCGTCGTGAGTGAAGACATTCTGCTCGAGTGAGATCTGCACTTCTCGCGTCGTGACCACCGACTCGAAGCCGATGTCGAACACATCGCCCTTCTTCAACTCAAACTCGTACACCCCGATGAGTAACTTGGCTTCGAGGGGGAACACCGGCTTCGGAATCGGCACGCCGTAGCCCCAGTGGCCCACCTCACGCGGCTCGAGATCGAGGACGCCTTCTCCCGGTACGGAGATGTCGCGCGTCACGGAGAGCTCGCGCACGACGGCGCCCACGGGGACAGGAAAGATAAATCCGATCCCGAGCGCGTCGGGGGGTCCATCGAAGACCTCGAGGCCACCGTTTTGGAACCGGATCATCTGCCGCACCTGCACGCGCACGGTGTCCGCCAGCGCATCTTCACCCGCCGCAAGGGTCGCGATCTTCATGACCGCCTGCTCGAGGTCCGAGTGATCGTCGCTTGCGCGGTAGAGGTGCAGCGACCCATTGGCCGAGCTCATCGCCTGCTCTTTCGAGAGGTAGCGTTCGCCGTCCGCGCCGGTCGCGGTGACGGTGTACGGAGAGCCGGGGGTTCGCAGACCGAGATCGAGGACAATCACGCCCCGGGAATCGGTCGTCCCGCGGGTCGTCACCTCATCGGCGTCCGGGGTGAAACTCTTCAATTCGACGCTGGCATTTGCAAGGACGAATGCCGTCTCCGCCGGCATTTCCTCCCCGTGCTGGGGATTCGAAGCGACCATACTCGTCCGGTCGACGAGGGTGAGTTCCAGCAGAATGGGGATCGGGGCACTCGGGCGTGAATCTTGAGCAGCGAGGGGCTCGGAAACCCCCGTAAGCACACAGGCCAGAGCGACGAAGCCAGCGAAGGCGGACGTGACGCGGGGCCGGCAGATCATCCTTGTTCCCCTTCCGACTCCACGCCGACTTCTTCGAGCCGGCGGTACACCGCGGCGGCTTCCGAGAGATAGTCCGTGCGGAGTTCGGCGTACTCACCGGCTTCGATCGTGCCGGCTTCTTGTTCGTGTTCCAAGTCCTTGAGGGCGCGCAGGAGTCGTCCGCGCTCGGAGAGGAGTTGATCCTTGATGGTCGAGCGTTCGCTCGGGGACCACGACCGCCGCGCTCCGAAGAGCGGGAAGACGATCCAGGCCAAGAAGGCGGAACACACCGCAACGAAGAGGGCGAGCCACATCGGAGACTTCTCTCTATTCGAGCGATTCGAGATCGCGCTCAATGCGAGCGATCTCTTCAGGATCGATGTCTGCGTGCTTTGCGCGGCGCTCGGCGCGAGCCGCATCTCCCTGGGTCTTCCACCCACGGACGAGACCCCCGGCGAACCAGGCCATCACGAGCAGTGCGAAGACGGGCAGGAAGAACGCCAGTCCACCGACGCCCCCCAGGCCAGGGCTGGATTTCACGCGGGTGCCGTACTTCTTCACCATGAAGTCGAGGATTTGATCGTTGGTCTTGCCGTCGTAGACCATGTCCGCGATCTCTCCCTTTTGGGGGTTCGCGCAGCCATCAGGGCAATTCCCGAGAGTCCGACTCCAGTTCTCATCGGGGCATGCGCACATCACGTGAGTGTGGAGCCATTTGATTCGGGCGGGATCTTCGACGGGAGTCAGGAGTGGTCGCTCCGCCTTGATTCCATGGCCGGCGGCGAGTTCCTCCGCCGCGGGAGTCGGATCATCGTTGATCCCCATCTGCGCAGAGACCGGCGACAGAGGAGCCAGTAGGAGAACCGGAGCCAGCAAGAGAACCCAGAAGACACTGAAGCGAGTTGCCTGACTAGTCTGCAAGACCCACCCGCTTTCGGCCGAGCGGCAGCGCCGCGTAGATCCCGCCGAGAATCATCGTGATCCACCCCGCCCACACCAAGTTGATCAGCGGATTTCGGTACACCACCAAGTTGAAGCGACCCTCTTCGTTCGTGCTCTGAAAGAACACGTAGAGGTCTTCGGTCAGGCCGCGGTGGATCTCCACCTCGGTCACCACCTGGCCGTCCTTCTTGGGGTAGAGGCGCTTCTCAGGGTGCATGAAGAATTCACCGCCGATCTTCGGCACGATCTTCAAATCGAGAGCCTGAAATCCGTAGACGCGGTTGTTCTCAATGTCTGCATTCGGCTGCATATTCACATGGTCGAGAGTGATCTCGTAATTGCCGATCTTGGCCTGCTCACCTTCGGCGAGTGAGAAGTGCTTTTCGACGCGGTACATCGAGGAGCAGACGATTCCCGTCGCGATGATCGCCATTCCGATATGCACCGCGTACCCGCCGTAGCGACGGTTGTTGCGGAGGAATAGGGTCGTGAGGGCCTCGAAGTATCCGGTCCCCGTGCGTCGACTACGGTTCTGCGCAGTGCGCAGGACCTCGTAGGTCACGGAGAAGACGATTAGGGTCGCCGCGTAGAGAATGATGTAGGTCGGGTAGAGCCGCTTCGCCCAGGGCAGGGCGCCGTTCTCGCCAGCTTGGATCGACTCGGCGCCGAACTGGACCAAAGCCGCCACCGGGATCGCCAGAAGCGCCGGCAGCAGAAGGTTCTTCTTCAGCGCCTTCGGGCTCGTACGAATCCACCCCATCGCGGGGCCGACCGCGGTGATCAGCAGCAAGAGCACGAAAAATGGGATCGTCACCTTGTTGTAGACAGGTGGACCGATCGTCAACGCCTGGCCGAAGAAGTCGTTCGAGATCTTCGGCCACAGGGTCAGGATGATGATGCAACTGGCGATCGCGAGGAGCACCAAATTGTTGATGACGAACATCGCCTCAAGGGAGGAGAGGCTCTCGATCCGGTGCGGCGAGCGCATCGCCGGCTGACGGAGTGCCACGAGGAACAGACACGCGGCAATCGTGAAGAGCAGGAACCCGAGGAACCAATACCCGACGTCCCCGCTTCCGAACGCGTGCACCGAGCTGACGATGCCACTGCGGGTCAGGTAGGTGCCAAAGATACTGAGCACGAAGGTCGCTGTCGCGAGGAACGCGTTCCACGCTTTCATCATGCCACGACGTTCTTGGACCATGATCGAGTGCAGAAGCGCCGTGGACGTGAACCAGGGGAGGAAACTCGCATTCTCCACCGGATCCCACGCCCAGTAGCCACCCCAACCGAGCACCACGTACGCCCAGAGACCGCCGAGGATGATCCCGGTGGTGTTGAAGAGCCAGCCGAGCATCGTCCACCGTCGAATTTTTGTAATCCAGTAGTTCCCCTGCTCGCCGGTCACGAGTGCAGCGATCGCGTAGGCGAACGGCACCGTGTAGACCACCCAGCCGAAGTAGAGGCACGGGGGGTGGATCAGCATCCAGTAGTTGACGAGGAGCGGGTTCAGGCCGTTGCCGTCGGGGACGATTCCGTCGGGGAAGTTTCGATTGAACGCCTCGAGCCCGATCGATTCGGAGAGGTGCTCGAAGGGGTTGGTGACGTAGGCGATGACGACGAGAAAGAACAGCTGGATCACGCCGAAGACGAGATAGACCCAGGGCTCGAGGCGTCGCCCGCTCGGATCCTTTTGATCTCTCTTGAAGCCGAACGCTGTGATCATGCCGACGATGCCGATCAGGCCAGCCCAAAAGAGGATTGAACCGTCGAGCCCTCCCCAGAGACCGGCGATCTTGTAGCCGAGGGGCAGCCCCTTCTCCGAGTAGTTGAAGATATAGCTGCGCTCGTAGGCACCGTTGACGAAACCGAACACCAAGCCGACCGCCGCGGCGACCGTGCACAAACCCGCCCCGATCATGGTGCGTCGAGCCACCAGGACGAAGCGTCGATCTTTGAGTTGGTTTCCGAGGACGACCGAGAGGATCGTCCCCACCGAGAGTCCCGCCCCGAGGAGCACCAGGCTCCGGGCGAACTCGAGGTATCCGAATTCGTTCGGCATGAAGCCGTCTCATTCCCTCTTGAGAGCCCGTCGAAAAGGTCGTTTCAATCGAATGAACTTTTGACGGACCGTGAAGCGCGCACGCCACGATCACACAATCCGGTCGCCGCTCGACTCCGCAGCTCTACTCCGCGGCTCTATTCTTCGATGGGGGGGGATTGGACTGCAGGTGCAGCGAGCTTCTCGTCGAGGGCAGGTTCGGTCTGCCCGATGCTCTCTTCGTTCGCATCATCGCCGTAGCTTGCTCCACCTCGTGCGGCTTCCGACCCCATTCCCATCGAGTCGGTCGCTTCGTACTTGGAGGGACACTTGGTGAAGATTTTTGTGCCTTCGAACACCTGCGTCTTCGCATCGAACACGCCGATCACGGCCACGTCGGTGTCCACTTTGAAGATGTCGGGGCGATGGTCGTCGACGGTTGCGACGATCGTCATTTCGCGGTTCTCGAGATCCCGCACGGTGAATCGCATTGGGCGAACGTCGGTCTCAATGGCGTGGATCACGCCTTGGAGTCGAACGGTCTCGCCGTCGAACGCACCACTCGAGAGTGCATCGACCCCAATTTCGGGAATGGCGCCTTGCAGAACGCCCATCGTGATCAGGCCGATCACTCCCACGAGGATCAGCACGCCCGGAATCGCGATTTTCATCCAATGGTCCCTTCGAGTTCCTGCGGAGGAGTTGCCCACCGCGGAACCCCGTCTCTGAGCTGGCTGGCTCCCGAGCACGCGGTGCGCGCTCCGAGAATCGGTCCCTCAGACGCTAACAGTATCCTAAGATGGAGGACATTCGGAGGGCAATCCATGCGAAAACGGTGCCCAGAATGGCAAAAACAGGCGTTTCCCGTACATCGGGGAGTGTGGCCACTGGGTATCCAACTAGCCCCAAGTGACAGGTACCTTATGCGCGAATCGGATCGGACTCGATCCCCGACTTCGAGAATCAAGCCCGGGCCGATCCGGGTGGTGGTCTTCGACCTCGATGGCACCCTCATCGACTCACTTCCGACCATCGCGGCCGCGACCAACGCAGTCCGGATTGCGCGCTCGCTCGCTCCTGTGGAGCTGTCGGCGGTTCGCGATGCCATCGGGGATGGCGCACGGGTGCTCGTCGGCCGCCTTTTCTCGGATGCGTTCGCGGAAGGGGACATGGATGCACTTCTTTCTGAGTTCATGACCGAGTACACCGACCAAACGATGGGCGAGAGCGACCCCTGGCGCCCCGGCGCACGCTCCCTGCTCGATACCGCCCGCGGGCTCGGGCTGCGCCTCGCAATTCTGTCGAACAAGCCGGTCCACCTCACCGAGGCGATCCTCGAGCGAACGAAGACCCGGAGTCTCTTCGAAGAGGTGCGCGGGCCAGAGAACTCAGTGGCAGCGAAACCGGACCCGCGAGCGCTCACGGATCTGATCGAAGAGCTGGGGGTCGGCTCTGACGAAACCATCTTTGTCGGGGACTCCGTCGTGGATTTCGAAACCGGCAAGGCTGCGGGAGTCGAGACGATCGGCTTGCGGGGGGGCTACGGGGCGGAAGGGGGCGCACCTCCAGATCTCATGCTGGAATCGCCCTTCGCCCTTTCAGTGTGGCTGGCCGAGGTCGTGGTCTGAGCTCTTCTGGCTCGATCACGTCTGAGCGCTGGTCGCGAATCACCAGAAGTGACCCGTGACACTGAGAGCGAGGCGTGCGTGGATCTCGAACAGCAACTCTGCCTGGGTTCCCACCTCTCCGTGGCGGGCGGGGCGTGGAAAGCGGTCGATGAAGCGATCTCGCTCGAACTTTCGAGTTTGCAGATTTTCACGAAGAACGCGAGCCGGTGGGTGCAGAAGCCGATCGACCCGAAGGACGTGGCCCGATTCGCGGAGCGCCGCGCTGAGTGGGGCTCGGGGCCCGTGATCAGCCACACCTCGTACTTGATCAACCTCGGCTCGCCGAAAGATGAATTGTTCGAGAAATCTCGCGCGGCCCTCTTGGACGAACTCGAACGCGCCGCGCTTCTTCAGTTGGATGGGGTCGTGCAGCATCCCGGCGCGCATGTCGGATCGGGAGTGGAAGCGGCGATCGCGCGGATTGCCGAGGGGGCTCGCCAGGTGATCGACGAGGCCCCATTGGGACCGAAACTGATCCTCGAGAACACAGCGGGGGCAGGATCGACGATCGGGCGCTCGTTCGAAGAGCTCGCATCCTTGGTCGAGCAAATCGATCGTCCCGACCGCATCGGCATCTGCCTCGATACCTGCCACCTCTTCGCCTCGGGCTACGAGCTGCGCACCCAGAAGGGATACGCAGAGACGATGGCCCAGCTCGAGAAGAACCTCGATCTCTCTCTCGTCGTCGCTTGGCACCTGAACGACTCGCGGGGCGACTTGGGCAGCAATCTCGACCGTCACGAGCACATCGGAACCGGCATGATCGGAACCGAAGGCTTCCGACTCCTCCTCGCGGATGAGCGGTTCTTCGGAATCCCGAAGATCCTCGAAACCGCCAAAGAGGATGACTGGGACCAGACCAACCTCCGGGTCTTACGCGAGCTCGCCCCGTAGATGGCGGACCGCCTCACGCTCCCCTATGGCCCAGCCCGCAAGGTCACCCTCGTCACAGCGATCGAGGATGCGGATACCAATGGGGAGCTCATCTCGGGTCCCGAGCGAACCGACGGGACGCGTCGCGCACGCCAGCGATTGGGGGAAGATCCAAACGCCGTGCAGATCGCGACCGCGGTCGAGGAGCGCGCCGAGGAGCTCTTGGGGCATGCGATCGGACGGGAGCCGCTCCTCGAGCGTCTTTCGAAAGAAGTGCCCCTCTCGGCGTTGTTCGCGATCGCGCTGCTCGTGCCGATCCTCTACGGAATCGGCCGCAGCGCTCTCGGGCCCGAGAAAGAGATCGACATCTTCGCGAACCCGCTCGTGATCCTCGTCGTCTGGAACTTCGTGGTTTCGGTCATCGGCATTCTGTTCGCCTTCTTCAGGCGGACCGGTCGGCGGCAGAACGCTGCCGAGGGGCCGATGATCAGGTCGGAACGAACGAGCTGGCTCGCCACCCGCCTCGGGGAGTGGCTGCTCCTCTTTGGGGTCTCGGGGCGCGCGCTCCGGCGCGCCGATCGTGCGACACTCCTCGGGAACGTCGCCTACGGTTTTGTGAAACGCTGGCGCTCCATCGCCGCCCCGCGGCACGCCGCGACCGCCCAGCTGCTCCTCCATACGATCGCCTTGCTCTTGCTGACGACAGCGGTCGGCGAGGCCTACCTGCGCGGCCTCTTCACCGAGTACTCGGTGGTGTGGGAGAGCACCTGGCTCGGAGCTGAGGCGGCGGGGTCCTTGGCTCAGTTTCTGTTCGAGATTCCATCGCGCATCCTCGGAACGACTCTGGAGCTCCCCGAAATGCGCGAGGGCTTCGAGCGCGATTCCGCCGGCCCCTGGATCCACCGCTTCGCCATCGCCGCACTCATCTACGCCGCACTGCCGCGACTGATCCTTCTCCTCGTCACCGTGCGGAGACTCAGGCGCACCGCGCACCTCGAAGTTCCGATCTCCCCCACTCTGGCCCGTCGGCTGCGTTCTCGCATCGCGACTCGATTCGCGCGTGTGGCGGTTCTCCCCTACAGCTTTCAGCTCCCTGACGGGGGCGCGGACCGATTGCGCGGACTGCTCGTCGAAGTGCTCGGCGATCGCGCGGTGATCGAGATCAGAACGCCTCTTTCGTATGGAGCCGACGAACCGCCCCTCGAAGCGGGGGACGACCTCTGTCGCGTGGTCTTGTTCGGGCTTGCGCAGCCTCCGGAGAGCGAAGTCCACCGCGAGTTTCTCGACGCCGTCGCCGCCGCGGGCGCGCCGACGATCGCCATCGTCGACGCTTCCGGCTACCGTCGGCGCTTTGGTGACGACGCCGAGGGACGCGCCCGGGTCGAGGAGCGACGTCGCGCGTGGGACCGCGTCCTCACCGGCGAAGGCGGAGCCCCCGCGACGCACCTCGATCTCGCAAACGAGTTCGACGATGCGAGCTACGCCCGACTGTCGACGGCGATCGGGACGGCACGCAAGAACGGAAGCGCGCGATGAGCACGATTACCTGGAGCCTGATCTCCCACACGAACGTCGGAAAGACGAGTCTCGCTCGCACTCTTCTCCGCCGGGAGATCGGCGAGGTTTCTGACCAAGCGCACGTCACCGATCGAAACGAGTCGCACACTCTCCTCGAAGCGGGAAAGCACTCCCTCGTGCTCTGGGATACCCCCGGGTTCGGCGACAGTGCTCGGCTCCTGAAGAGACTGCGCGGACAAGGATCTCCGCTTGCATGGCTGCAATCTCAAGTGTGGGATCGGATCATCGATCGCCCCCTCTATTGCAGTCAGCAAGCGGTGGTGAATGTGCGCGAAGAAGCAGACCTGGTCCTGTACCTGGTCAGCGCAGCCGAGACTCCCGAGGAAGCGGGGTACGTGCCGCTCGAGATGGAACTGCTCTCCTGGACCGAAGTGCCAGTGGTCATCCTCCTCAACCAAACCGGTGAAAGTGCTGAGTCGGAGCTCGAGCCGATCGCGAAGCTTTGGCGCGAAGCGAGCGCGGCGTGGCCCGCGGTGCGAGCGGTCCTCCCTCTCGATGCCCATCGTCGCTCCTGGGTCGAGGAAGGGGTCCTTCTCGAAGACTCGAGCCAGTGGATCGGTGAGGACCAGGCCGACGCGCTCGCTGCCCTCACCGCCGCCTGGTTCACCCGCGCACGCGGGATCGTCGAGGGGACCGTCGCTTCCCTCGCCGAGTTCCTCGCCGAACTCCTCCACCACCGTGAGCCCTTCGAAGGCTCTTCCTTCTCACCGGGTGCGAAGAAGGCGGCGCGGGAGAAGATTTACGCCGTCGTCGAGAAGCGCACGCGTGCCTTGCTCTCGGAATGGATCGCGATTCACGAGCTGACGGGTGATCTGGCCGAGCGGGTCGAGACCGACTGGGGTGAGTTCGTCGATTCCGGTGAGGTGTGGCTCGACGGGAAGAAACTCGGAATCGGCGGGGCCCTCGGCGGCGCGGCGACTGGAGCCCTCGTCGACGTCAAGACGCTCGGCCTGACGATGGGCGCGGGCACCGTCCTCGGTGGCATCCTGGGTGGAGTGGCGGGGTGGGGACTCGGCGGTTGGATCTCGGAGAAGTCGTCGAAGGGTCGGCATCTCCGTATCGGGGGTGAAGCGATCGAAGCGCTTCTCGAACGGCTTCTCGTCGGCCTGTGCGTCATCACTCACCACGGGCGCGGCCGGGGTGAAGTGCGCCCCGAAGCTTGGGCGGCCCGCTGGATCGAACGGGTCGACGGGGCCCTCGCCCCCGAGCTCGACACGCTCGCGTCTCTCTGGGAAGACGGTAAGCAGAAGGAGCCCGATCGCGGGCGCACCTCTCGCGCTCTCGAAGCGCCCCTGTGCCGGGTCACGCTGACCCTCCTCGCCCAAGGGGGGGACCGCATCGCCGCGACTGTCTCGCGGATCGAAGCGGGCTCGGCCAGCTGAGTTCAGTGTGGGGTTCAGTGTGGGGCGCGGGCGTCGAGCAGGCGACGGACCAAAGCGAGCAGTTCGGGCGGCTGGAACGGTTTCGAGAGGAACGCATCCGGCTCCGGGCCCTCGGGCTCTTTTCCCGCCCCGCTCCGCTTGCGGAAGCCGCTCGAGATCAGCACGGGGACGTCACTTCCCGCCTCCCGAATCGCCGCGAGCACTTCGACCCCGGTGCGCCCCGGCATGACGTGATCCAGGAGGACCAGCGCGATCTCGTCACGATGGGCCCGAAAGAGCTCGAGCGCATCCACCCCATCGACTGCGAAGATCACCGTGTAACCCGCGGTTTCGAGGATCCGCTCGAGAACCCGGCGGACCAGCTCCTCGTCTTCGGCGACGAGCAGAGTCTCGTTTCCCCGAATCGCCTCTCCCGCATCTCTCTGGACGGGTTCTTTCGCGACTGCCCCACTGCCCACGGGGAAGTCGACCCGGAAGGTCGTCCCCACGCCCAGCTCACTCTCGACCCCAATCCTCCCGCCGTGCTGCCGAACGATTCCGTAGACTGTCGAGAGCCCGAGGCCGGTCCCCTTCCCTTGCTCCTTGGTCGTGAAGAACGGTTCGAAGAGATGCTCGCTCACCTGGTCGGGCATTCCGGTCCCCTCATCGATGACCAAGAGTCGCAGCCAGTCTCCGCGTCCGGGAGGGTCACTGGGACGTTCGAAGCGCAGTTGAATCTCGCCGCCATCGGGGAGCGCATCTCGGGCGTTCAGGCAGAGATTCATGACGACCTGTTCGAGTTGGCTCGCGTCGCCATAGATGCGCACCGGCGCATCGGGGGCCACCGCGAGACGCGTGGTGATCCCGGGGGGGAGCAGGCTGCCGACCAAACCGAGAACTTCGCGGGTGCGCTGTTCGAAGTCGAACAACTCTCTCTTCGCCGGTCGGAGTTCGGTAAAGGAGAGGAGTTGCTGGACCAACCCTTCTGCGCGGAGAGACGCCTCGTCGATCATGTCGAGAGGAGCATGGCGACGAAAATCGCCGTCCGGCAATCCTCGAGCAAACAGTACGTTCGAACGAATCGCGAGGATCAGATTGTTGAAATCGTGCGCGATCCCACCGGCGAGTTGGCCGAGAGCCTCGAGCTTTTGCGACTGCCGGAGTTGGGCTTCGAGCTGCTTCATCTCGGTGACGTCTCGCGCGACCGCGTAGATTTCTCGACGCTCGGGGTCGCTTGCAGCACGCCACGAGATCCATCGAACCTGGCCATCCGATCGGCGGTATCGGTTCTCGAAATCGATCACCGCCTCTCCTTGGAAGAGGGCTTCGAAAGCTTCGATGGTGCGTGATTGATCCTCATCGACCACAAAGGAGAGGATCGGGCGAGAGAGCAGCTCCTCAGGGCTGAAGCCGAGCACGCGCGAAAAGGATGGATTCACGCGGATGAAGTAGCCCTCGAAGCTCGCGAGGCAGAGCATGTCGATGGAGAGGAGAAAGAAGCGTTCTTGAGCGGCGACTTGGCGACGGGTCTCCGTGATGTCGCGGGCGATCGTGGTGAACCCCACGACTTCGCCGTTCTTGACCACCCCCCCGACGACAGTTTCCCAGTAGGTCACTTGACCATCCGGCGTCACGGATTCGCTCTGATATCCACCCGGCTCACGGTTGGCCGCAACCGACTCGAACGTTTCGCGCACGCTCCGTGCAAAGGTCTCGGGGAAGAAATCGAGAACCGAGGAACCGATCACTTCAAGTGGACAATGGGGGTCTCGGACTCTGCTGATGTACCGAATCTTCAAATCGCGATCGAGAAGGGTCACGATGTCGGGGGAATTCGAGGCTACGGAAAGGAGCGCCGCATCGGGTTTGTGCGACTCGAGAGCGCGGAGTTCCCCCTCGAGCTGGGAAACTCGCCTCCTGAGGCTCTCGAGCTCTGAACCGGATGGAACTCCTCCGCGCGGTTCCGACATGTTGTTCTCGCTCCGATCCTGTTCCCCGAACCGATGCATCGTACCGGTCGGGGGAACAAGGACAAGGGAGGCGACCCTCTACGCACGGTGAGGAGCCCCCGGTACACTTTCCGCGTGTCTCGATTTGCTGCTGCTTGCTCCCCAATTCGGAAGGCGCTTCCCGTGCTCGACCCGCCCCTTGCGCCGTTCCTGATCGATCCAGAGATCTCCAAGGCGGAGACCCCCCCCGCCGCGTTCTACTCCGACGCGCGCTGGTTCCGGCAGATCCGAGATTCAGTCTTCGGGCGCGGGTGGCACTGCATCGGCCTGTCGAGGGGTCTCGAAGCCCCTCGGGCAGTGCGCCCGGTCACGCTGCTTCCGGGGGTTCTCGATGAGGAACTGGTCCTCGTGCGCGGTGACGATGGCACGCTCCGCCTCCTCTCGAACGTCTGTACTCACCGCGGCATGCTGGTCGTCGAAGAGGCGGGCACCTGCGATGCACTCAGGTGCCGCTACCACGGTCGACGCTTTTCGCTCGACGGCTGTTTTCGCTCGATGCCGAAGTTTGAATCGGTCGAGGGGTTTCCAACCGAGCGGGACGATCTCCGTTCGCTCCCCGTCGTGGAGCGGAACGGAATGGTGTTCGGCTCGCTCGATCCCGACGTCGAGTTCGACGCATGGTTCGCCCCGGTGACGGAACGGCTCGCGGGCATCGACTTGGGAACACTCACAGGTCACCCCGAGCGCCACCACGACTACGAGTTCGAGGCGAACTGGATGCTCTATCTCGATAACTACCTCGAAGGCTTTCACATCCCGTTCATTCACCCGGAGCTGGCCGCCGCGATCCCGATGACGGAGTACCAGACCGAGTTACTCCCTTCAGGAACTCTGCAAATCGCCGGGGCCCATGAAGACGATGCGACCGCGTTCGCGCCAGTGGGAGATCACCCCGAAGCGGGACGCGCCATCGCCGCCTGGTACTTCTGGCTGTTCCCCGCCACTCTCATCAACGTCTATCCCTGGGGGATCTCTCTCAACATGGTGGAGCCGCTCGCTCCGACCCGAACCCGGGTCCGCTTCAGATCGCTCGTCGGGCACCCTCACCTCCTCGGCTCGGGCGCAGCGGCCGACCTCCATCAGATCGAGTTGGAAGATGAGGCCGCGGTGATCGCGACCCAGCGGGGGCTCCTCGGATCGATCTACCAACGCGGTCGCTACTCCCCGCCCGAAGAGTTCGGAGTGCACCACTTTCATCGATTGCTCTTGGAGAGATGCGCGATCGTCGGCTGAGTCGATGTGACCTGTGCAGATCGTCGAGGAATATCTTCGAGCGGTCTGGAATCTCCGCCCCGATCCAGTCAAGATCGACTTGGCACTTCCCGAAAGGAGCTCGCGGATGTTCAAGCGCATCGCACTCATCTTGGCGATCGGATTCGTGGTATCGGTACTTCCCGGCTGCGCACAGTCGCAGAAGGGTGGCGGAACCGGGTGCGCGTGCACCGGCGAGGCCGTGTGCAGCTGCGGCGCGAAAACCGTCGATGACTGCACCTGCGGCAAGTAGTCGCCGCCACGAGTTGCTGACCAAAAAAGGGGCGCGCTCGTTCGAGCGCGTCCCTTTTCTTGTACCGAACCCACGTCAGCAGCAACTTCTGACGCGTCAGTCGAGCACTTCGAAGTAGACCTTGTGGGAGACCGAGAGCGTCTCGATGCGTTCGTCCCCATCGTAGAGCCCCGTGACGAGGTGCACCGTCAGGGGGTACTTCCCGTCGCCGTCGAGATCCTTCCCCACGATGAACTTCTGCGACCCGGAGAACTTGCCACGGTAGACCCGAATTTTCTGGCCGTCGTAGGTCTCGTCCGTGCCGGCATCGACCTTGAGGACCCCCTTCGGTTTCAAGACCACGATGTCTTGACCTCCCTCTTGGATCGTCGTCCCCGAGAACCGAACCTGACTGATGAACGCCGGGCGGTCTTCGAGTCCCTTCTTGAGGAACTTGACGAAATCGGCCTTCGAGTTGGTGTACGCGAAGCGGGCGACCTCGAGGTGCGTGACCGAATCGAGCACAATGTAGGTCGGATTCGCGTTGTAGCCGGTCAGCTTCTTCTGCAGCGGCGCATTCGCGAAACTCTTGGTGTCAGTGAAGATTTCGAACAGTTCAAATTGTCGAAGCAACTCTTCGACGTCCGGCTGGTTGAGGATTCCGTTCTCCCCTTCCATCTTCCGGCAATTCTGTCAGACGTGCCCCGTGAAGTTGATGAAGAGTGGTTTGCCCTTTTCCCCGGGCTCGATGGCCTGGCGGATCTTCTCGAGCTCCGCATCCCACGTGAGATCAGTGTCGGCACTGATCACCCGCCAGTCGAGGTGCCCCTCCTTCTTGTAGAACGAAGCGACGAGGAGCTGAGACTCGAGGTTTTCGTTGAGTCTCTTCCCGGCGACCGCCCAGAAACAGAACCCTGCACTGACCAGAATCAACGCGGTCAAGACCACTCGTCCGGCACCAATCTTCTTGAGCGGTGAGTCGTGAGGAAACCGGATCTTGCCGAGCATGTAGAACGCCATCACGACCAGAGTGATTCCCCAGATCGCAAAGATCACTTCGCGGGAGATGATCGTGTCGAGGCTGAACCCACCGATCGTCGCGCTGAAGAACTTCCACGCCGCGATCAGCTCGATGAACCCGAGCACACCCTTCACCGTCGAAAGCCACCCCCCCGACTTCGGAAGTCCAGAGAGCGCTTTCGGGAACAGCGCGAGGAAGAAGAACGGGAGCGCGAAGGCGCCAGAGAACGCGAGCATACCGATCGCGGCGTACCCGGGGCCAGCTCCCGCGGCGAGAGCGAGAAGCGCCGCGGCGATCGGTCCGACACAGGTGAAGGTCGTCACGCTGAAGACCACCCCCATCACGAGAACGCTGGCTACCCCGCTGCCCCCCTGGGTGCTCGCCACCTTGTTGCGGAGGAACGCGGGAAGTTGCACGTCGTAGTAGCCGAACAGGCTGAACGCAAAGTAAACGAATAGGGCGCCGATCCCGAAATTGATGAACGGGTTGGTCGCCATGAAGTTGGCACCGTTCTCGCCGAGCACCACGCTGAGGACCAGGCCGAGGGTTGTGAAGCTCGTCATCACGCCGAGGCAGAAGAGCGAGGCCAAGCCGATCACCGCTGAGCGTTTCTGATGTGCCTGCTTGGTGAAGACGCTGATCGTGATCGGGATCATCGGGTACACGCACGGGGTCAGGAGGGCGATGAACGCGCCCCCGATGCTCAGCATGATGATGCCCCAAATCCCTTGCTCCGACACCAGGTCGCGTTCGATCGCGGGAATCCGGGTTCCGGGGGCCCGCACCTCTCCAGAGAAGGTGAGTGTGACCTCATCCCCCTCTTTCAGCTGACTGCGATCGAGGGTCGCGTCCAGGGAGACCAGGTCGTCCGTTCCCCCGCTGCCGTTCACTCCTCCGCCATTGAATTCCCCCCCGACGGCGTCGGCGGCGGCGCGCTTCTCCCCAACCCACACCGGAACGGTGAGGTCGAAGGTTCTCTCGTCGAGGCACATGTTCGCGTCGCAAACTTGGTAGGCGAAGGTCACACCAACGACGTAGCGACCGGGGGCGACATCGGCGGGCGCACGCAGAGGCAAGCGGAACGGCACCTTGCCCTCGAGTTCGAGGGTCAGCGCTCCGGTCGCATCGGTATGCGGTGCCGGCGCGGGTTCCGTCACTTTTCCCGCAACCTCGAAGGGCCCGAGGTCGCTCGGGTAATACTTCGCTGGAACACCGTAGGTGGGATCTTGGAGCATGGAGTAGAGATGCCAGCCGCGGTCGACCACCGCCTCGATTTCGATCTCGAAGGTGTCACCCGGTGCGATGCCATCGACCCCCTTCGCCCGGAGAACCACCGGTTCCTCGGAATCAAATCGCTTCTCTTGGACGAATGGGAGATCGGAACCCGGCGTCACGGTGGCGGTGGGTTTGGTGTCGGCACCATCTGCAGCGGCGCCACCATCGGTGCTCACGGGGGGCTGGCTGCCCGATTTGTCCCCCGGTTCTGCGCCCTTCCCTTCTGTCGTCGTCGCGCCCATTGCGCCCGGAACCACAGTGATCGGGAACGTGACCTCGAGTGTCTCTGGGGTGCGACACACCTGCGCGTCGCACGCCATCAGTACAAAACGACCCTTGAGCGTGTACGACCCGGGAGCGACACCCGGAGGGACCGAGAAGGGGAGTGTGAAGCGCGCCGTCTTCTCGTGCTCGAGCGTCGTCGCCTTCGTGTTCGGATCGTAGCGCTCGTGGGGCTTCGACTCCGTGAGCGCCCCGCTCGCGAAAAACGGTTTCGGATCGGCGATGACGAAGTTGGTCGCGATACCGAGATCCGGCGCGAGTTTCATTCCGTAGATGTGCCAGCCGCGATCGATCTTCGTTTCGACGACCAACGAGAAGTGACCGCCGGGGACGACGGGACCGATCGTTTGCGGGGTCAGCTTCACGAGACCATCAGCGGAAGAAACTCCGGGTCCGGCTGCGACCGTGGCCGCCCCCTGGACGGTGACTTGGAACGTTACCGCCACCGTCTCCGACGGCAGGCACATGTTCGCGTCGCACGCCATCACTGTGAACTGCCCCTTGAGCGTGTAGGCACCCGGAGCAACACTTCGAGGAACCGAGAAGGGGAGCGTGAAACGCGCCGTCTTCTCGTGCTCGATCATCGTCCCCTCCATGATGGGATCGTAGCGCTCGTGGGGCTTCGACTCCGTCAGCGCTCCGTTCGCGACGAACGGCTTCGGTTCGGCGATGACGAAGTTAGTGGCGATGCCGAGGTCTGGACCGAGGTTCATCCCGTAGATATGCCAGCCACGATCGATCTTCGTCTCGACGACCAACAAAAAGTTGGAGCCCGGGAGGACCGGTCCGATCACGGTCGGGATCAACTTCACCAGACCATCGGCAGCGGAAACCTCCGCACCCTTCGTGACGGTTCCGCCCGCTTGAGCGAGGGCTCGACCCTCGTTCCCGGCGGAGAGCGCGAGCATTGCGCACGCACACAGAAGGTGCAGAAGTCGAGCGGGAAGGCGTCTCCCCGGAGAGCGGTTTTCAAAACTTCGAATCACAGGGCCTCCGGCAAACGGGCGGTATGAAACTGGTTGGGAGAATTGAGCAGCGATTGTAGCGAATCAGCTGCCGGAATCGTTCCCGTTAGCGGTCTGTCAGAACAGATCACGGTGACTCGATCCCGAGGGCGCTCTCGAGGGCCGCCCTGGGGAAGGGACCACCGCCCGGGGAATATGCCTGGACCCACACTCCGTCGATCCTCAAGAACGGGATCCCCAGCTTCCCAGTTGCGGATTCGAGCTGCTTCGCGGCCTCTGGGTGCTCTTCGATATCGATCTCAGAGTACGCCAACCCGTGTTTCTCGAGAAACTCCTTGGCGGGAAGGCACGACGGGCACCAGGACGCGGTGAAGAGGACGATATCGGACTCACCGTTGGACATGATCGTTCCCTTTCCGAGGGAGGCTCTGGGCTCTGCTCAGCGTGGGTTTGAAGTTTCCTGTGCGCGGCTCGAGCCCTCGCTCGGAATGACTGGTTCCGACGGCCTTCTTCGGCAAGATCTTAGCGAGATCCACGCCATGCGTCGTTCCGAATCGAGAGGAAGGTGAGTCTCCCTCAGGGAGCCGTTCCGGTATCCTCTGGTCACCACTGCACCACCGAGAGAACAAAGTCCCGACCGAGGAGAGAACATGACCGACGGACACGGACTGGCCGGGCTCAGAGAAACGTTTCAGATCGAGGGCAGGGCAGTTCCAGCCCCGGTGTGGATCATCGGACCGGATGTGATCGAAGACGCGGGATTCGCGCTCGAGGTGGCTCATGTCGTCGCCCAAGTCGCCAAGAAGCGCGGGCTCTCGCTGGTCTTCAAGGCGTCGTACGAAAAGGCGAACCGCTCCCGTGCCGACTCCTTCCGCGGCCCGGGGATCGACGTGGGCCTCGAGGTGCTCGCACAGATCAAAGCTGAGACCGGCCTTCCGATCACCACTGACGTTCACACGGAAGAGCAAGCCCGTCGCGCCGCCGCGGTCGTCGACGTCATCCAGATCCCCGCGTTCCTCTGCCGACAAAACTCGCTCCTCGAGGCGGCAGCGGAGGGGCGTGGAATCGTGAACCTGAAGAAGGGGCAATTCCTCGCCCCGAGCGACATCGCTCAACGAGTCGAGGTTCTTCGCGGTGCCGGTGCGGGAGATGTATGGATCACGGAACGCGGCTCGAGCTTTGGGTACCAGCGTCTCGTCAACGACCTCCGCATCCTCCCTGAGATCCAAAGCACGGGAGCCGCCTCGATTTTCGATGCGACTCACAGTGTGCAGACTCCCGGCGGGGGCGTCGGAGGATCGAGCGGTGGCGAGCGGACTATGATTCCAGTTCTCGCCCGGGCCGCGATCGCAGCCGGATTCGACGGCGTCTTCTTCGAAGTGCATCCCGACCCGGATCGCGCTCTCTGCGACGGCCCGAATGCTCTCCCTCTTGATCGCCTAGAGCCGCTCCTCGACCAGCTCGAACCGATCGCTCGGCTCGTGCGCGAAATCCCCGACTTCGAACTGTGAGCAACCTCAGAGCCGCGGCGATCGGAGAGCCGAAGATCTTCGTTGTGCTCCCCGCCCTCGATGAAGAGGCCAGCATCGGCCTCGTTCTCGCCGATCTCCCTCGTGCACACGTCGCGGAGATCATCGTTGGCGACAACGGTTCGACCGATCGGACCTCTGAGATCGCTCGCGCCGGGGGCGCCACTGTGGTCCACGCGAGCCAGCGCGGGTACGGGTCGGCCTGTCTGGCAGCCCTCGCTGCGCTCCCGCCCCCCGAACGAGCACAAGAGGAGATCATCGTCTTCCTCGACGCGGATTACTCGGACCACCCCGGCGATCTCACCGACCTCGTCGCTCCCATCATCGCAGGGGAAGCGGTGCTCGTCATCGGGACGAGGATGAACCCGCGCTGCGAACCTGGCGCGCTGCTGCCCCAAGCTCGCTTCGGCAACTGGCTCGCAACCACCCTCATCGAACGAATCTACGGGGTGCGCTACACCGACCTCGGTCCCTTTCGAGCGATTCGCAGGGATGCGTTCGATGCTCTCGAGATGGAGGACCCCGATTTCGGGTGGACCGTGGAAATGCAAGTGAAGGGGGCGGAGCAGGGGCTCCAGTCGACCGAGGTGCCGGTCGGATATCGCAGACGGGTCGGGCGCTCGAAAATTACCGGCACGATGCGCGGCACGATCTTGGCCGGGAAGAAGATTCTCGGAGTGATCCTCGGGAGGTCCATCCGCCGCTTGTGAGCGAGGTTCGCGAGCGCGATTAGCCTTGTTTCTTGGTGGCGTCCCCAAGGGCGGGTTGGATCTCTGCGGCGCCTTCTCCAGGCCGGAACTCGATCAGCTCGCGATCGACCGTTTCGCTCGCGCCGTCGATCCGTACCACGCCGACTCCTTCGGCGAATGTGATCCGGTGACTCGCGCTCCAAGTGCGACCCCCCTCTTGAGAATCCAGAGTGTTCTCGGCCCGAAGGACGCGGACGTCATGGAAGACACCGACCGGAGTCTCGACGGGGTAGCGAGCATCCTCCACCTCACGGGTGAAGCGGAAGTTCCCGCGGCTCCACTCCCAGTGATCACCGACCGCCAAGCCGCCCCGGATCAACACCTCTCCGGGAGGTGCGACAGGCGACCCGAGGATCAGCTCTCCCTCGCGGATCCACGCTCGCGTCTCGTACTCCGAGCGCGATTGCGGGGAGACTCGGATCACGACCAACCAACCGCCTTTTCCGTCGGCGCCGCTCTGGACGATCTCGCGCTCCTCGAGCATTCCGTTGTCGAGGCGGTAAGTCCACTGTGAACCCACAGCGATCGGGAACCACTTCGCGATCGCGGCGACCGCATCGATTTTGATGGGCGCGACGTGGGTTTTCGCCGCAGGTTTCGCCCTCGGGCTCACCGCAGGCAGAGGGGTCGCACCCAGCACAACACCCGCTTCTCCATACATCGAGGCGAGGCGTCCCGCGAGTCCACGTCGCTCAGCTTCGGTCAGGAAGTCGTGCTTCGGGCGATCGAAGAACTCGGCCAACCGGGTCA
Organism: uncultured bacterium; assembly: GCA_937876125.1. Taxonomy (GTDB): domain Bacteria; phylum Planctomycetota; class UBA8108; order UBA1146; family UBA1146; genus JAFMMO01. The sequence goes on along the minus strand of CALEHF010000110.1, from coordinate 11,523 downwards.
CTGCAACACGGTCGCGTTGGGGCAAGTAGGAATGCAAGGTAGAGAGAACCGAGAACGCCCGCTCCTCGTGACGGCGGGAGAGTTCTTGAATGGCATGATTGACGAGGGCGACCACCTGCGCTGCCGCGCGCGGGGACTCCGCGGTGGGATCGATCTGTTGCGAGAGAGCGAGGCCAGAGCGCGCATCGACCAAGTCGCCGCGCAGAAGCGCGTCGAGACCCAGCTCCTGCATACGAGAGGCGACCGAAGCGTCCGAGCCCGCTGATCCTTCGATGAGATGGGCGTGAGCACGGAACCACTTCTGCAGTTCGTCCGCGTCGCTCCCCTTGAGCGCGTTCGTGATGCCCTTCTCACGCAGCTGGGCGAGACGGGAGGTCAGATCGGTTCGGGGCTTCGCGCCGAGTCGTTCGAGCGTCTCCGCGGCGAGCGTCGCGAGAGCGAGATCGCCACCGAGCTCCGCTTGACGCAGGCGAGCTTCAGTCAGAGCGATTCGTGCGAGTCGCACCTCGGCTTCCGCCCACGGGTAGTTGCGTGCCACCTCTTCGATCGCTTGGCCCGCAACGACGAGATCTCCAAGAGCGATCGCGGCCTTCGACTTCCGCAGGAGCACAGCCTCGGGGAAGGACGCACGATCCAGACGCGGATCGCTGGAGAGCAGCTCTTGCCAATGTCCTTGAGCGCGGGCGCGATCGAGGGGCCACCACAGACGCGCGAGATCGCGACGATCCGCGAGACCGCCCGATGCAAGAAGTACTGACTCCTCGAGCTCCGCAGCCCGATGGGGGAAGCCCCCGCGACGGAAGACTTCAGCGGCAACACGGCCGGCGAGCAAGTCGTTCGGATGTTCGGAGGTGACGCGAAGTGCGAGGCGAAGGGCCTCTGACTCGCGACCCGTTTCGGTTTGAACCACGAGAGCGAGGATCTGGGGATCGACCCAGTTCGGCTCCGCCTTGGAAACGCTCTTCGTACCGCGCAGGGCGAAGTCCCATTCACCCCGGAGAAGCGCCGCAAGTGAATCCGCGTGGAGTCGGCGACTCTGGGCGTCGATGGCGGTCGAGCTCCGAACGGCGAGTGCTTCGGCGACCTCTTCAACCCAGCCCCGAGGGGCGGACTCTTTAATCGTCTCGCGGGCGGTCGGACTGTCCCCCGCAGCCTCGATGGTCCGCACATCGTGCGCGGGCACTTCGACTGTGCCTTCTCCGACCCGAACGCGATACGCGCCCTGCCCGAATCCGACAATGACCCCGACGACCGAGGTCCCGTCCTTCCGGATGAGCCGCTCGAGTTCGGTGTTCTCAGCCCAGGCGCTCGAGGCCAACAGGGTGGCCGCGAGGATCACCAGGAGCTTCAGGAGCGAACCGTGGCGGGTCGATGGAAACTGCATCGAGATGAACCTCTCGGAAGGGAACCGCACCATCGCGAGTTCCCCTGATCCCAGAGATCGGATCTCGGAGGGCCGGGCTTGAGATGTGGCTCTATTTTCTCTCTCTCAGAAAATTGATTTCGCATCGGCCGCTGCCCCGTTCAGCGTCGAGCCGGCAAGAAAAGCCAGATGCGCGCTCAGGCCGCGGCCTGATACGATAGGTGGGTTCCTGGAAGGCGCCGGGTGGAAGGGCTCGAAATGGTGCACGGCCTCAACTGTGATCGCTGCGACAAGACATTGCTCCTCGACGAGAACGTCCGTTACCAGGTGCGGATCATCGTGCAGGCCGCGTACGACCCCATGGAGATCTCAGCCGACGATCTCAGAGAGGCGCGCCCGGGAGACTGGAAGACGCTCCTCGCGCAGCTCGAGAATCTGAGCGAGGAAGAGGCTCAAAACCAGATCTACCGGGAGTTTGCCTTCGACCTCTGTCCCGACTGTCAACAAGACTACCTCCGCTCCCCTCTCGGGGTGGAGCGGAGTGGGAGCTGAGGCGCGAGGGCGGGAGAATTGAGGTCAGATCGGAAGAGTCGTTTCAGGCGCGCAAGACCGTCGGCCTCGGTAGCGCGACCTCGATCTTGCCAACCTTCCGTCCGGCGACGTTCCGGACCACCGGAGGATCGTTTTCGAGCCAGCGTCGCCACGCGCGATCATCGATCCAGCCGAGGGAGCGCAAGAGGGACGGCACAGCGAATTGGTAGCCGCGCTCGAGTCCGTCCGTCGCCTTGATCACGAGTGCTCCCGGCTTCCCCCACACCACATAGACTCCTTCCGCTCCGTCCTTCGAGTAGAGGTCGGGGAGGAGATACGTGCTCCACAGAAAGGGAAAACGCTGCTCTCCAGAGTAGAGAAGCGGCGTGGCACCGAGTGCAGCGTGCAAGCGCGCAGCCGCGCTCGCGAGCTGCTGCTCTCTCATGAACTCATGATCCGCGAGTCGAGAGAAGGCACCCGCCATCGACTTCAGGGAGACGAACCAGGTGGGTGCGCCGCAGCCATCGACCCCCGACACCGCATGGGTGAGATCGATGTCGAGAAACTGGCTGAGTAGACTGGAGACCGCGCGCTGGACCGGGTGATCGATCTCGAGGTAACGTGCTGGATCTGCGCCCAGCTTTAGAGAATGGAGAAGCATTCCGGCGTGCTTCCCCGAGCAGTTGTTGCAGAGCTGATCCTTGGTCTCTCCTGCCGCGATCATGCGGCGCCGTTCCGATGCTGTGAACGGCTCGTGCGCTCCGCAGCGCAAGTCATCGATGGTAAATCCACCGCGCTGCAACAGCCCTTCCACCCGCCGACGATGCTCTCGCTCGCCCCCATGGGAAGCGGTGACCACCGCAATCTCTTCGTTGCTCAGTCCATGGTGATCGATCACGCCACCGCGAAAGAGAGCGAGGGTCTGGAATGGCTTCGCGACCGAACGAAGGAAGGTCCCGCGATCCTCTTTCCCGTAGAGGAGCGCCGCGCCGCCGGTGGGGATCGCCACCGCGGTGGCCTCATGCATCGACTCGACCATCGTCGAGCGCCCGATCAAAGTTTCGATCGATCGAGGCGAATCGCTGAGATTCGAATCCCGGTCGGAAGAGCTGAGATCAGGCGCAGGGGAGCTAGGGGTCATCGGCGTTCCGGTTCCTCGAACTTCACGTGTTCGTCGAGAGATCAGTGTGCGCATTGCCGGGCACACATCGGCTCGTCGAGGAGAGCGCGGACTCACTCAGTCGCTCGGTGGGGATCCGTCGAGTCCTACGTTCAGAACTCGTCATGAAGCACGTACGCTGAAAGATAACAGAGGACCCAGCCATAAAGAGGCGACTCGACTACCGTCCCCCGCCCTCGTCAGGCGGAGTTCCACCATTCCCGTTCCCACTGCTGCCACTCCCCCCCTCTGCACCTGAGGCGCGAGCCTCGAGTTCGGCGAGCTGGGAGCGGACCTCCTCCCCCATAGGATACCGCTCGGAGAGCCGTTCGAGACCCGCCAAGAATGCGGGTTCGTCCTGGAGAGGCGAGAACTTCAGAATCTGCGCAATCACCCAGGAGACCTGATCTCCGACGTAAGGGACCCCAACCGGCTTGCCCTGGGGAAAGAGGGCAGTTTCGGCGCCGAGGGCCTGCTCGAGATGGGTGAGCAGCTTTTCGAGTTCGTTTCGCGAGAGCTGTCCCGCGAGTCGGCCGCGGTGTCCCGCCGTCAATGTGACCGCGTCGAGTATCTGTCGTTCGATCGGAACATCCGCCTGGGGGGAGCTCCGGAGGAGGTCCGCCAAGGGGGCGATTTCCGAGGACACCTTTGCCAACTCCTCCTCGATCTTCGCGAGGTCTGCCCCCGCCAGGGCGAATTCGAGCCGACTGGTCCAATGAATCGCGTGGAGTCGTTCAAAGCGTTGGAAAGCCTCCGGGCGTGTCTCCTGGAAGTCCGCGGGCTGCTTTCCGGGATCGAGAACTGTGGACAGCTCGGAGAGACCCACCACCCTAGCGAACCACGCGCGGGCCGTTCCCGTTTCGGGATCGATCAGGAACCGCTCGAGATACTCGAGAGTGGGATCGGAGGCGCACAGCTCGGAGGCGAGGTGCATCAACTCATCACGCAACGGATCTCCCTCGGGAGCGGAGGCGGTGAGTGCGATCATCGAGTCCACTGCGGCGAGCCCGCCGATCGTTCGGATGCTCTGGAGCGCGCTACTGCGCATCTCACCCTTGATCTCCGCCTCGCGAATCCCTTTTTCCAAAATGGGGATTCCAGCGGGGAGGCCCAACCGCCCGAGACCGGTGATCGCCTGCTGAGTGAGGTTCGGATTCGGGTCGGTGTTCGTGGTCTGTCCTTCGAGAACAGTTTCAAAGAGAGCGAGAGCGGACTGCGAGCACTCATCGGGCACATCGCTCATACGGAGAACCAGGACATTGAGCACGTCCTCCTGAGCGTTCGGGAGATTCAGGTACACCTCGAGGAGAAGCTTCATGGTGTCGACACGCACGCCTACCTGCTGGAGAGCATCGAGCAGAGCGTCGAGCGGCTTGGTCGGAACCTTGAGCCAATCCACGGGGACCTCCGATCCCGACGCGGACCCCACCCCTGGGCGAAGAAGTTTGTCGAGAGCCCTGTCGAGGGTATCCCCGACCGGAGACTTCAGTGCCCCGGCGACCTTGATCGCGGCGAGTCCGACGCGGGTGTCGGGGGATTCTCCGACAAATCCTTTCTCCGAGAGATTGCCGATCAAGAGTTCGAGAATCGCGACGACATCTTTGTCCTCTCGGAAGATGGTGAGAGAACGCAGAGCGCGGACGGCCTGAATCCGGGTGCCGAGCGGATCGCGATCGAGAGTGGTCGTCGCTTCACCCGAGATGATCTGGGGGAGGCGGGTCAAGATCGGCCGCAAGAACTCGGCCTGAGTCTCGGGAGTCTGGGCCCCGTCACCTGAGGAAATTCGGGCGACGAAGCGCTCGATCTCCTGGAGCGCTCTTCGACGCACCTCCGCGGTTTCGGTGACCGCGAGGGAGTCGAGGAGCCAGCTGCGGTGCTTCGCGGGGTCACCTTCTGCGATGAGATTGTTCGCACGAACCCAGAGCTGGGTCGTCCGAGCGTTCGCGTTGATCCGCTGTTGCTCGATGAGCAACTCGAGAATGGCATCCTTCTCGTGCTCTCCCCACCACTCGATCAGCGTGCTCTCCGGCACGAACTGCTGTCCGAGGAAATTTTGCAGCGCGCTGATGATGCCGTCCGCGAGCGACTTTGAGGGTGAGCCCTGATAAAGCTCGACCGCGCGCCCGACCAAACGTCCCGGCTCGTGGTGAGCGAGAAGCGGAAACAGTCGTTCGAAGAGTCGACCGGTCATGTTCTCAAGGCGCTCGGTCAGCGCGTCGCGGCGCTCGCGATTGGTGGCGATCCTCGAGATGGTTTCTTCGAGGTCCCGTCGAAAGACGGAGTAGACCTCGTCCCCCCCCAGGAGCTCGAGAAGGACGCGCTCGCCGGTGGGTGTGCGCAGCACGCGATCCTTCAAGATCGCGCGGGTACGGATCGGATTCTCCGTCCCGTGCTCGTTGAGATACTCGATGAGAAGCGTGTTCCAAGCGTCGGCTGAAATCTTTCCGTCACTCAGGGCTTGCTCGAGTTGGAACAGTCCCCGCACCCAGTCCGCAGGATCCACGGAATCGAGGAGCTCGCGCACTCCGGTGAGGGCGACTTCCGATGCGGGAGGATCCCCCGCACTCTCTTGTGCCGAGCGGAGCGCTTCGCGATGTGCCCCGGCCTTCTCCCCATCGTCGTGATTTTCTTCTCGTGAGTCTGCACCCCCGAGGTTCGAAGTGGGCTCCTGGGCAAGGAGGATTCCGACCCCGATCCCCCTAGCGAGGGACTCGAAGGGAGCGGAAGCACCGAGAACGAGAAGGAGAGCCAAGACTGTTCCCGGGACGCAGGACCGCACGCGGGTCCGCCGCGCGACGCGGGGGGTCCGTCTGCAAGATGACAGCATTCGAAGCGGGCTCAACCGTCGAATAGGACTGCACCGTCTGAGTGGTGTGGGCAAGCTGGTGGAGCGCACGCCTGTTCCTTCTGCGAGCCGAGGACCTGAGGAGTTTCATGATGCAAATCGCAGGGCCCCCTACCGGTGCCCTGGTGCCAACCAGCCCGCGACCCCGCGGCGTGCGGGTCGAACGGAGGGATGATCCCAGGGGACCTCTCAGCCCCCGCGAACGGAGAACAACAGTTTAGAAGATCCCCGCGCTGAAGTTATCGTCCGGCGGAGGCATTTCGGACAGGGGGCGCCTCGCTGGAGTCGAAGATCGCGCCCCCGAATCCGAAGATTCCCCACCCGATTTCGAAGATGTGCCGCCTGAAACCGGAGACTGCCCCCCCGGCGAAGCGGGTCCCCCGGGAGCCGAAGATCGGCCGTCCGAGGCGGTTGGGGCCATGTCCCGGCTCGTTTCTTTGCCTCCTGAAACCGAAGAAGGCCGTCTGTCAGGGTTTCTGGGGCGATCCACGGGAGCCTCTCTGGACCCGCGCTGGGCGGAATCCCTCCTCTGGGGCTCACTCCGGTCCGACTCTCTTGGGGTCGAGTCTCTCGAACCCGAGTTCAGAGAGCCAGAGTCGAATCCCCGAGGATCCCGATCGAGATCGGTGATCGGGCCCCGAGGGGCGACTGAGCGCTCGATCTCGCGTCCCCCTTTCTCCCGATCCATGTTTTTCTCTCCGTCGATGTTGCCCGTATCGCCCCGATCCAGTCGCTCGGGGCGGGCTTTCTCCGTGACTCGCCCCATTTCGGATCGATCGGTCCGGTCCGCTAGTACGGGGGTCCGGGCGTCGACATTCTCTGGAGATTCGACATACCCGCCATCTTCATCCAGATCGCGCGGGCGGTATCCCGGTTTTTGCGAGGCTTCGACCTCTTCGAGGTAGGACTCGACGACAACCGACTGCAGGCGCTCCCGGCACTCGGTGTGAATGGGGTGCGCAATGTCAGCGTGCATCTTCCCGCGACCATCTCGGGAACCGAGATCGGGGGGAACGGTGGTGCCGCAATCGTTGCAGTAGTTGCTGCGCACCTGATTTTTGAAGCCACACCGAGCGCAGCGCGTCGTCAGCTTGCGACTGGGCATCGCGACGAACAGGCCCTTGGTCCCGTCGATGATCTTCAGGTCGCGAACCACAAACGAATCATCGATCGTAATACTGCAGAACGCCCGGAGCTTGTCCCGGCCTCCTTCGACCAACTTCACGCGAACCTCGGTGATCTCCACGCAGGCTCCTCTCCCGATGTTCACCAACTCCCGATGCTCAACAAAACTCCCGATGCTCATCAACTCGTCGCGGTCTCGTCGCGGTCCAGTACCCCATCGCGGGGCTGGTCATACGCTTACACTCGGGGGAGGAAGTGTGGATGAGGGCGGGCGCACAACGTGGAGGCAACAACGCCTGTGTGCTGTTCGAACGCTTCGAGAGGTCCACCTGGAGCGCGTAGTGCTGCATCGATTTGTCGCGCATGCGCGAGGTCGCGCCCGGCGACGAAAAACGCAGAACCGCTGCCTGTCATACGCACCGCGAGCGGTTCGCTGGCCCGACTCCAAGCGAATGATGGATCGGACTCGCTTGCGCGTCCCGGATGCGCCGTGATTCCGAGGTGCCGAGCAAGCTCAGCGAGCTGTGGCACAGACGTTAAGACCGGAGCCTCGAGACGGTTGAAAAGTCCCCTCTGCCACTCCCCTGAAGTTTCAAAAGTCGTTGCGGGGAAAGTAATTGGGCCACTTTGTGAAGTCAAGGCCAAAGAGACTTCACGGTAGGCATCGGGGGTCGATGAATGGACTCGTGGAAGCACAATGACAAACGCGGGTGCGTCTCCGCCGAAGAGTTTTCCGGGTCGCAACCCTTCGAGAAGTTCGCCTCGCCCGCGACCGATCGCCGCCGCGTCGTCTCCGAGGAAGAAGGCGACGTCAGAGCCGAGTCGCGCCGCATCCAATCGCACCCCATCGACGCCGCGTGGATCGGGGAACCAGAAGTCGAGGATCGCGAGCATCCCCGCAGCGTTCGCGCTTCCTCCCCCCAGTCCCGCACCCGCGGGGATCCGTTTCACGAGATCCACTCTCACCGCGGGAATCGGGCGAGTCGAGCGCGCGAGGGCGACGGCACGCAAGGCGAGATTGGTGGCGTCCGTTGGGGCATCAAATCCGGTCACAGAAATCTGGTCGGGACCGCGACGGTCGGAGTCCGCCTCGACCACCATCGCGTCACCCGTATCGAGGGCGAGGAACAGAGTCTCGATCTCGTGGTAGCCATCATCGCGACGCGCCGTGACTTCGAGGAAGAGGTTCAACTTACTGGGAGTTTCGACCTCGATCCCCCGATCGGTCGATCGGATCGAGATGAGCGGAAACCGCGTCACGCCTCAGGTCCTCCCAGGGGGACATTGTCGATGAGACGCACCTTCTCGACTCTCCCAGCGATCAGCAAGCGCGCCCCGAGAGCAGGGTCGACGGTCTCGAGCGGCTCCAGAGTCTCTCGATCGACCAGTTCGATGAACTCGAGAGCGACCTTCTGATCCCCGATTTCCGCGACGACCTCTCCGATCAATGCCGCGGCGTCCACCACTCCCTCCGCGTACGCCATCTGCGCTCGAAAGAGCCCCGCTGACAGTGTCCCCGCCGCCATGCGACCCGCCTCTGAGAGCCCGACATTGCGGCTCGAGCGCGCGAGGCCGCTCTCTTCCCGAACGATGGGGCACGTCACGATGGCCAAATCGAGATCGAGGTCACGCACCATTCGGGTGACGAGAACCGACTGTTGATAGTCCTTCTCCCCGAAGTAGGCATGGGTCGGTCGAAAGAGGTGGAGAAGCTTCAGAACGATCAGCGCGACCCCGGGAAAGTGATGCGGGCGTTCAATGCCGCAGAGTCGATTGGCGAGGGAGGGAAGCTCGATCCGCGTCGCGAACCCAGCGGGGTAGACCTCTTCGGCGCGAGCAAACCAAACGGCATCCGCCCCCACCTCGGCCGCGAGTTCAGAATCGCGGGCACGATCGCGCGGATAGGAGGCGAGATCTTCTCCGGGCCCGAACTGAGTCGGGTTGACGAAGACGCTCACGCAGACGAGGTCGCACTCCGCTCGCGCGCGGCGCACCAAGGCCAGATGCCCTTCGTGGAGCGCCCCCATCGTCGGGACCAATCCCAAAGTCCTCGGCGCTGAGAGCGGAGTGACCGTGCTCTGCCACTCACGCAGCGCTTGGATCCCGTCGAGAACTTTCATCGCTTCTCACTCTCCCAACGCTCGACGAGGAGGGGTTCACCTCCGCGCTCGAGCTCGTCGAGACACTCGCGAACCGTGCGACCCGACTCCCCCACTACAACACCGTCGGGATCAATCTCTGCCCACGGAACCAAAACAAATCGTCTCTGCGTACACTCGGGATGCGGCACGACCAGGTCGGGTTCGTCGATGCGCTCATCTCCGAAGACCAAGATGTCGAGATCGATGGTTCGCGGACCCCAGCGCGCCTCGTGGCGATTCCGACCGAGTGCATCTTCGATCTCCTGGCATGCGTCGAGGAGCGCGCGCGGCGTCGCGCGGGTCCGACCGATCACCACTTGGTTGAGGTAGTTCGGTTGCTCGGGCCCGATCGGGGCCGACTCGTACAGGGATGAGGCGCGGTCGATCGAGAGCCGGTCCCCCATTTGGAGCCGTTCGCGCGCCGACGCGAGTTGCGCACTGCGATCGCCGAGGTTCGAGCCGAGTCCGAGCACCACCCGTGTCCAGCGAGTCTCTCGGCGGTCCGTTTCGTCTGCGCCCACACGCCCACTTCGCTCTCTGCTTACGACTCCGACCACCGGGAAGTGCACGATTGTAGTTCAGCGGCCAACGGAGGCCAGGAAACTGCGGGGTGGAGTGGGCGCAAGGTTCTGTTTTTCGCAAATCGGATGAGATCATGAGACAGGGTGTCGGCTTCCGTTGACAGCCCATCCGCTCCCCCCCACCATCTGTGTACGCGCCTCACCTAGTCTTGCCATTTCCCGAACTCTCCCTCCGAGAGACCGCAGAAGGAGCCTCCGATGGGCATCATTATTGATCTCGATTGTCGCATGATCCTCGACTCACGCGGCTTCCCGACCGTCGAAGTCGATTGCCTCCTCGACGACGGGTCATTCGGCCGCGCGGCGGTGCCCTCGGGCGCCTCGACCGGCACCGCCGAGGCACTCGAGCTCCGCGATGGCGGCGAGGCATGGGGAGGCAAGGGAGTGGAACGCGCCCTCGAGCACATTCGAGGTGAGATCACCGACGCGATGGTCGGCCACGATGCGATCGATCAATCCTCGATCGACCGCGTGCTCATCGAGCTCGATGGAACTGAGAACAAGTCCCGCCTCGGCGCGAATTCGATGCTCGGAGTGTCGATGGCAGTTGCGCGCTCCGCGGCAGAATCTTCTGAGCTGCCGCTCTATCGTTACCTGGGTGGCGTCTGTGGCCTGCGTCTGCCGATCCCCCTCCTCAATGTCGTCAACGGAGGCGCTCATGCCAACAATAGCCTCGACTTCCAGGAGTTCATGCTCGCGCCGGTCGGCGCTCCAGACTTTCCGACTGCGCTTCGTATGGGCACCGAGGTCTACCACGCGCTGAAGAAGCGCCTCGCTTCGCGTGGACTCACCGTCGCCGTCGGAGATGAGGGTGGCTTCGCGCCCGATCTTCCCGGAGACGACGCCGTGCTCGAAGAGCTCTCAGCCGCGGTCGAAGATGCGGGCTACAAATGCGGTGGCGAGGGCGAGTTCGCCTTCGCCCTCGATGTCGCAGCGAGCGAGTTTTATCGCGATGGCGCCTACCACCTTTCCACGGAGGCCAACCCGCTGAGCGCCGAGCAGATGACCGAGCGCTACGCCGGACTCGTGAAGCGCTTCCCGATCACGTCGATCGAGGATGGTCTCGCCGAAGATGATTGGTCCGGGTGGCAACATCTCACCGCGACCCTCTCCGAAATCCGCCTGATCGGGGACGACCTGCTCGTCACCCAAACTTCGCGCTTGAAGCGAGCGATCGAAGAAAAGGCGGCGAATGCAATTCTGATCAAGCTGAATCAGGTCGGTACCGTCACCGAGACGCTCGAGGCGTGCCGCCTCGCTCAGGACCACGGATACCGCGTCGTGATCTCCCACCGTTCAGGAGAGACCGAGGACGATTTCATCGCGGATCTTGCCGTGGCCACCGGCTGTGGGTGGATCAAGACGGGTGCCCCTTGCCGCTCCGAGCGGAATGCGAAGTACAACCGGCTGCTCCGAATTGCCGAGCAACTTGGCCCAGATGCCGCGTTTGGACCCCTTCGCTGGTGAATTCGGCTCCCTCGATCCCTTGCGGAGGGGAGTCGATCTCGTTTCAATATGGCCGCGCAATGAGGGGGCGCTGTCGCCGCAGTTCGAGGTCTCGAGACAAATGGAGCTTCGGGGCCAACTGAGGCCTCGAAGATGGCGCCCGCGTCATCGACCCCGGAAGGGCTGCGTCACTGTGGTGGAGAAGTCTCGCTCTGAGACAGGTCGATCCTGGAGTTCGCGAAATGGACCTCCTCGAGGCAGGAGTTCTCGTCGCGGCCCATCGTGCTCCCGGAGCAATCTTGCCCCCGGTTCCAAGTCCGGCGTCTCCAAAG
>CALEHF010000109.1 GCA_937876125.1 uncultured bacterium | reverse complement strand
TGTGCCCTCGGCAGAACGCAGGCATACTGCTTTGTACGTCGAGTTCTGCCGAGGGAAACACTCGACGACGTCGCTCACGTGACCCAACAACTCGGATATGATGCTCGCGTCATCGGTTCCGCTCTCGGTCAGTTCGTGCGCGACGACGAAACCGCTCTCAGCGACGCCTACGTGCAGTTTCCGCCACTCTCGCGTTCCTTGGCTCCCGTGCTTCGCAGCAGACCAGGGTCCTTCTCCGGTGATCTGCAAACCACTGCTATCGACCATGAGATGCATCCGATGCCCGGACCGCGGTCTGCCTTACTCCGTCTTGTACCGGGGATGGACGAGGCTCGATTTCGCGGCGGGAATACTCTGGGCTCCTCAGGGATGGCTCGCAAACCCAGAATCATGACGTACTTCCGTCCCGGAGCGAGTCATGCACCAACGCCTCTGCTCCGTTTTGTTCTCGGTCGGGTCAGGAGCACTCTAACGATCTTACTCGGAGAGAACTCTGTTCTCTCCAGGGAGGTCACGATCCGCGATGACTCGAGTGACGACCCACTTCCCGGAGAATGGAACGAGTTGAACCTGCCCCAGGCGTTCGGAGTCGAGCCGGACTGTGTAGACCCGGGTGGCCTCGTCGTCTTCGGGGAGCGTTTCCCGCTCGAAGAGGACGGATCCAGTGCTCGAGCCAGCGAGGGCGAACCTCCAATCGACGAGCGTAGACCACTCCCGCTGACCGAGGTCTTGAACCGCACCCTCGAAATCCGTGGCAGGTGCGCTGAGCAGCACGTCCAGGAACTCGCTCACTCGGGAAGGTCCGAGCCACTCATAAGGAGTCACGTCGTCCTCTGCGAAATCGAGTTCCGGTGGCGGCGTCTCAGCGTGAGCGGTCATCGCTGTCCCCTCCGGGACGATTGGCTCGAACGGCCCTCCCATGAGGAGTGTGACAAGCCCTGCCAGGGCGGCAAGCGCAAGAACGATCGGAAGCGGAGGGCGAGCGCGTGGCGGTTTCAAGGGTTCGAAGGTCCAATCCGCAATAATCAGGGTGTGACTCGTCGAAACCCGATGGCGTTGACCTGGAAATCGGATGAGTACCGGGCTGCCTCGCTCTCGAGGATGCTCTTCGAGAAGAATACGGAGGACTGATTCTGAACGTGGAGGATCTCATTCACATTGACCGACACTCCCGATCCGTCGAAGAGGAAGGAAGTCCCCCCGATGATCTTGCAGTTGTCCTGCAGCCGAATCAGGGCATCGCCAGTGCAGTCCCCGGTGACGTTGAACACGATCAGACCGGTCCAGGACGACGAATCCTTCATGTTCAAGACCGCCTCCGCTGAGGTCGATCCGACCTCGATCACGAGCGTGCCGTAGCCCTTGAATCCCCCCGCGAGCTCGACCATCCCAGTGCCCCCGAGATTGTGGGCGAACACGAGCTTCGGCGAGGCAGCCGATCCGATGCTCCCCTTGAACTCCCCACCGCCACTGATCACGACGTCCGCATTCGAAGCTGCATAGTCACGAATCGCCTTGAGTGCGGCGCTCGTGTCCTCGGCGTCGTTCATCGTCGCCGTCGGAGCGCCCTCGATCTGGGAGCTGCCGTCCTTCGAAATCCCGAAGTCACCTCCGGAGCCCGTGTCATTCATTGCGAGCCCGCGCACCGCACTCGACTGGTCAGCCAGAGGGCTCCCCGACTCGTCATGATCGGCGCCAGTGATGAGGCAGTTGTTCTCGAGCTTGATGGCGACCTGGTTTCCCGAGAGAGTCACTCCCGATCCGACGGCCACGTAAATCGCCCCAGCCTGCGAGAGGACGCTCGCCTCGACTTTCAAGGTGAGCTCGAGGGACGCAGTCTCGCCTTCAACGGTTCCCATGCTGGTGATCACGTAGACCCCAGCTGCCTCAGAGTCGATCGAGATTGAGGCAGTCCCTCCGTCGATGCTCTCCTTGAACGTCGTCGAGGGCATGTCCCCCTGGGCACGGACCGTTGCATTTCCGATTTGCAGGCCGCTGTCCGCGACATAGTAGGCTCGGATCGCGGAATCATCCCGTCGCACTGCACGAGCGGTCATCGTGGAGGTTTTCCCGATCGTCGCCGCGAGGCCCACGATGACGATCATGAGGAACAGAACCATGACTAGGGCAGCACCCTGTTCATGAGCGCGACTCGGAGCAAGGGTCGATTGCATGTGTACCTGATCCCTCATTGGCGAAGCGCAATCCCGGAGACCAGGTCAGTCACCGCCCCAACAATCGGCAGGACCTCGCCAACCCGCACGGTCACGTGGGATCCGGCGATGGAGAATCCGAGACAATCCGCGGGGAGCCCGCCAGCGAATGTCCGCTCGGTGCCGTCCGACTCGACGATCAGGAGCGACGACGTTCCGTTGGCCTGGGAGAAGACCCCTATCTTGACTGGGAAGCTGAAGACAGGCTCCTCGTCCACGACACTCAGCAGGCGGTCGAATTCGATCGTCGAGAACTCCCCGGCTGTTCCAGTCGGTTCCGTTGCGACGATGGAAGCCGCTCGCGCCGAGGAGAGCTCCTGGAAGATTCGGTCCATTACGGTCATTTGCTTGGAAAGAAGTGAGTTCTGTTCGAGCAGGTCCACACTCGAGTTCGACAGACCCAGCGCGAGCGTCCCCGCGGCGGAGAGGATCACGAGCGTCACGCTCATCACCACAGTCAACTCGACAAGGGTGAACCCCTTGATTGACGGACTCTGGGGGCTCATGAACTCAGACCTCGTCCCTCAATTAGGCTGCGACAAGAAGAAGTAGCGACTCCTCGTGAAACTCGCGCCCCGGTCGTTCCAGGAGAGGGTCAGCTTTACGGGAAGTAGGAGGAACTTCGAGCTGATGTCGACCGTCTCCGCGACCCCGTCCCCATCGAGATCGCGAGGGAGTCCGAATGCTGCCGCATCGGCATCGTTGCGGGTCTCGTCGACGATCAACTCGATCGACCCCGTCGCTCCCACCGAATCCACTGTGAACTCCTGTTTTTGGTAGTCGACGATCACGTCCTCGAAGGTCGTGCCCCGCATCAATTCGATTTGATTTCGGAAACCATTCAGCACGCGAAGGTCGACACTGTTCGTCGCCTGAGCGTCGAAGCCCGAGAGGAAGCAAGTGCCGATTCCCAGCGCCATCACGAGCAGAAGCGTGGTCGCGACGAGCACCTCGATGAGCGAAAACCCCGATTGCATTTGCTTTGATCCCCCTGGCGGAGTTGCGGGGCCCCTCCACTCGAGAAGCACCTGTTGAGCCTAGGATGAAACTGGGCATTTGTCCAATCTGGATACAGCGAGAGAGGGGGAGAAGACCGCACCAACGTTGTAGTAACCCCCGCGGGCTCGCAATCTAACGAGGGGTTCACGTCTTCAGCGAACGGTGGAATGGGAGCAATCACTCCCTGGAGCAGAATGTCAGTCGTGAGACGCCGGGACCTCGGGCTCAACCGATCTACCTCACCAGTTGACAGCGCCGGGACACGCCGCTGCGCACCATGCCCGGCGCACATAATCGGGATAGGGGGGGCCCTCACGGGCTCCCCCCTCCCACACCACCCGGCATGCGGGTCCGCACCGGGCGGTTCAGAAGAGCTCGGCGAGACGCTTCCA
>CALEHF010000108.1 GCA_937876125.1 uncultured bacterium | reverse complement strand
TTCGCACCGAGGTCGCCTCTACTACTGCGATATGTGATTCGGCCGCGGAAGCGGACGCAGTCGCGACGGCCATGATGGTGCTCGGGCCCGTGCGAGGGGGGATCGTGGCTCGGCGGGAAGGTTGGCCGGTCCAGTGGATCGTGCGCCATGGGGACGAGTTCGTCGTGACCTCGACCGAGGATTTCGACCCACTCACCATCGAGGGGACGGAGCGGAACTTGTTGAGCACTCTGCTCGCGGGGTTCGGAGTGATCGCCCTCTCGATGCTCGGACTCGCTATCGGCCGACTCTTCCGCGGTCGGCAGATCCTGGGAAGCTGCCGAGGAAAGCTCGATCCGAGTGCTTGCGACGAGTGCCCGGCGATCAGTTCATCGACCCCGCGAGGGTTCGACTCGACTCACGAAGGCGCGAATGGGCGCCGGACCCAGGAGGAATAAAATGTTGCGGGCCCGCGACCTCATGATCACCGACTTGGTCGTTCTTCGCCCAGAGATGGGGATCCATCACGCCGTGTCTCTTCTTATGAAGAGAGACATCTCCGGCGCTCCCGTCCTCGATCAGCACGGGACAGTCGTCGGGATTCTGACCGAGAAGGACTGCCTGCGTTCGATCTTCCGGGCGTGCTACCATCAGGAGCCGGAAGGCATCGTCGCCGACTACATGAACCAGCCGGTTCAGACCATCGATGCCGAGATGGAGGTTCTCGGAGTGATCGAGAAGTTCCTAGAGGGGCCGTTCCGCCGGTTTCCCGTGTTGGAAGGGACCCGACTCGTCGGCCAGATCAGCCGGCGAGACATTCTCAGCACGGTGGAAGCGATGTGGTGATCGGCGCACCGGCCGTGCACCCGCACCCGCGGTTCTGCACCTGTGCAGTGCGACGAAAGGGGGATCGTCAGTTCCCGGTGCCCGAAGAACCTTTCGAGGCCGGGGTCTCCGGCCAGCCTCCACACTCCATTCCCTGACAAGTGCACTTCTCCCCGCAGGAACAGGACAACTGGGCGAGTTCAACCTTGCTCCGAGCCTTGCGTGGATCGTGATGGAGAATCTCCCCGAGGGCCTTCTTGAAGCAGAATCCAGCAAAGGTCGGGCTCTCGGAGTTATGGCAGGCCAGGCACTGGGCAACGGGGGGGCGGAGAATGATCTCGTCGCTGAGTGGGCTCGCGCCGCCGGACTCCGAAGACCCTCCCGCGCCAGGACTCTCTTTCTCCTTCGTCGGGGCGGAGAGGCGTTTCTTGAAGTGATTCTCACCTGGGCCGTGGCAGCTTTCGCACTGGACCCCGTCCACGATTTTGAAGGACTTCGAGAGTCGTTCCGCAGGCTCTCCGAACGCCGTGACGTGGCACTTCAAGCACTTGGGACTCTGCTGGGCATCGGCCACCCCATGCTTCAGGGCGAGTTCCTTCGCCGCCGCGGAGGCCAGGTGCGAGTAGGCGAGACGATGCTGCGAGTCGAACCACTTCTTGTGCGCATTCCCGTTGGCGTCGCTCGCATGACAGACCTTGCACTTCCCCGCGCCGAGATAATGGTTGGTCGAAACATCCTCTGGAGACTCGGACGTCGCGAGTCGCTCGTGGGCCTGCATCACAGCCTGGGCAATTCCGGAACAGAACAGGAGCACCAGACCGAGAATCACGAGCCACCGATAACGAATGAGTACGTGCATGGGGCCTCCTTTGTTCAGTGAAGGACTGGACGGCCGCTCTGAATCAGCGGATGATCAATTTCGGTGACCGTGTTCCTGCCTGTCTGTGTTCCTGCCTGTCTGTGTTCATGCACAGTGACACAGAAATTCGGACAGCCCCCGGAAACTCGACTTCAACAGTGCTGACGTCGGACTGAACTTGAACGATCTCGTTAGGCATGCTGAGCGGCCTTCTATGCGGCACTCTATCGTCCGTGGACTCCAGGGTAGCTCCTCTGTTCCTGGAGTGCCAACGCCTCCCGCTGATTCCCATCGAATGTGCCTGAGCGAAGTGCTCTCGCAGATTCTCTTCTGAGCTCAGGGTCCCGAGGCTTTGTGGCAACACTTCACTCGAGCTGGAAAGGTTCTCGTCGTCGCGCTGGCAACATCAAACATATTACAGGAGGCACATGCTGGAATTCCTACAAGAGAACCCACTGCTCCTGGCGCCGGTTATTTTCTTCGCGAGAATCCTGGACGTTTCCATTGGAACTGTGCGCACGATCCTCGTGATCCGAGGCACGAGCTATTGGGCGGCCGCGTTGGGCTTTTTCGAGGTCCTTATATGGTTAGCGGCGGCGGGGCAGGTTTTTCAAAATTTAGGAGTCTGGTACTTGGCGGTTTCGTATGCGGCCGGTTTCGCTGTCGGAAATATTGTCGGTATTGCTTTGGAGGCTCGTTTAGCAATGGGCCTAGAGCTCGTTCGGGTGATCTCCGCGAATCGGAAGATTACGTTGGCTGCGCAGCTTCGAGGGCACGGGTTCGACGTGACCGAACTCGACGCTCGCGGTCACAACGCGACGCCGATCGAGATTCTTCTCGTTGTCGAGGGTAGGAAACGGGTTCCTCGGCTGCTCGAGTGTATCAAGGCTGCGGACCCCGACGCCGTTTGGACAACATCCGGCGTCAAGACGCGTCCCGTTCCGCGAACTGTACCAGCCATGCGGGCTAGACTCCTGTTCGGCCAAGGGAAGCGGAAGTGAACACGCCGTGTTTCAGCACACGCCCTCGCCGGAGTAGGTTTCCTCTGATCACGCGACACGTCCGCGACAGTGAACCTCTTCATCTTGCCGACGAGAAGATCCAGGATCTTGCCGGGTTGGAGGTTCGCAGAAAGGCCCAGAAATGACGAGGACGTCACCAGTCTCCATTTGACCTTTTACGGCCACAATAGCGCCACGTAGACGCCGTAGCCGGCGAGCAGGACGGCGCCCTCCCAGCGCATGAGTACAAACCCAGTCCAGGCCATCGGAATCAGGACTACGGCCGATATGAGAAGGGCGCCAAGCTCGACCTTCCCGATCTCACTTTGCGATACTGGCGTGATGGTTGAGGACAATCCGAGAATAAAGGTGATATTGAATATATTGGAGCCGACGATGGTTCCTACCGCGACATCGGGCTCCTTTCGCTTAGCCGCGACCAGCGAGGAAACGAGTTCCGGTAGACTCGTTCCCGCGGCGACGACTGT
This sequence comes from uncultured bacterium, assembly GCA_937876125.1. Lineage (GTDB taxonomy): Bacteria > Planctomycetota > UBA8108 > UBA1146 > UBA1146 > JAFMMO01. The sequence goes on along the minus strand of CALEHF010000108.1, from coordinate 1,502 downwards.
GAGCCCAATGACTGCTTCTGTGACGCCGAGCGCTCGAGCAAGGGTGACGGCGCCGCGGACGAGCAGGTCTGCTCCGTACACCAAGACGGCCAACCCGGCTCCTATACAAAGAAGATCTACACCCACTGAACGAAAGCGGCGCGGTTCCGCGTCAACAAATTCTTTGACGACTTCCTGCGGTGATTCCTTCTTTGCGAAATAGAACGTCGCTGCGCTGTAAACCACGAACGTCGTCAATAGAAGCACCCCCTCGGTCCGACTCACCTGTGAGTCGTACAAGGCGCCGAAAGCAAGAAGAGTGATCACCGCGAGGGTTGGAATATCGAAGCGTATCAGTTGGAGCTTCACGCGGAGGGGGAGAGTCAGCGCAGTGAGTCCTAAGATGATTCCGACATTGAAGATGTTCGAACCGAGAACGTTGCCCAGAGACATTCCTGAGTTGGCGTTGAGAGCTGCCTTCACGCTCACCGCGAGCTCGGGAGAACTCGTCCCCCAGGCGATGACTGTCAGCCCTACAACGAGAGGCGGAATCCCAAAACGGCGCGAGAGAGAAACCGCCCCGCGAATGAACGCCTCGGCGCCGCAATAAGCCAGAGCGAGTCCTACGAGTATCCAAAGAACACTTGTCATCTGCAGCGTGCCCTTCGAACTCCTGGAAAGTAGCTCGATTGCTCACCACGAGTCTCCGCGTCTTGGAACTCGACAGGAGTTCGTATCTCGATGAATTCTACGGCCGACACGGTTCGCTTTGCGCGCTTAAGGATGGGTTGCTCCTCACGTGAGTCGTCCAGCAACTCTCCAAAACGGTCGCTGCTGAGCTCTGTGTCGCGGATCGTGGGTATCGCGTCGGAGTTCACGGGGAGGGTTCGTTGCCGCCCGAAGTCGATAGCGGTCGACGGTCTTCGTCGGAGTGACCTCGAACAGACCAGCTGGCAAGCACATGGCGTCGTATCGAAACACTCGCTCTAGTCCTGGAATAAGCGCTGATCACGGCTGCGGCTTGTCGATTCGCCGCAAGACCGGCAGTCTCGGGTGAAGTGCTGTGGTTTCAAGTTTACGTCGTCACTTCACCCGAGACTGCCTCATCGTCGCACCATCGGCGAGGACCTCCTCAGGTCGATCACCTTGGTGCTCCTCGTCTTGCGACGAATCGCCTGCGCCTCGCTCGCAATCAGCGCTTATTCCAGGCCTAGTGGGGCGGGGTGGCGACGCTCGGCAGGCTGGCGCGAGGAGCGGGAGAGCCGCTCACTTAGCACTCGCTTTCTTCCCCAGGAACCGGGAAGCGACGAGCAACCCCGCGCACGCCCCGCTGAGGAAGGTGGCTCCGAGAAGGACCGATCGTGGCATGGTAAGGGTCACGAAGAGGATTTTCGCGTCCACCTCCTCGGTGTTCTGCAGGACGACGACGATCGCGGCGGCGAGCAGCAGGGCAGCGATGATAATTTTCCAGCGAGCCACGGGGACCGCCAAGTTCATTCTATTCCTTGCGCGCGACCTCATGT
>CALEHF010000107.1 GCA_937876125.1 uncultured bacterium | reverse complement strand
TGCCGAGTGATCCTGCGCCGAGTGATCCTTTGCCGAGTGATCCTGCGCCGAGTGATCCTGCGTCGAGTGATCCCGCGCCGAGTGATCCTGCGCCGAGTGATCCTGCGCCGAGTGATCCTTTGCCGAGTGATCCTGCGCCGAGTGATCCTGCGCCGAGTGATCCTGCGCCGTCGATGCCCGAGCCCAGCGATCCGGCCACGGCTGACCCGGCCACGGATGACCCGGCCGCCGATCCTTCCGGGGAAGAGAGTTCAGCCGACGAGCCGGCTCCCATGGAGCCCCCTGTCGTTGCGGTTCCGGACACGCTCACCTTCGCAGAGCCGAATGACGGTGAACTCCTTGGTGGCTCAGTCCTCGCCGTGCGCATGATTGTCGAGGGTCCGTTTGGCTCGAAGATCAACATCTACTCGGGGACGACGCTCCTCGGAACGACCATGACACTCGTTCCGGATCTCGGGGCGCCTCCGATGACGGGAGAGGAGCTGCCGCGTCTCGCGACCGTTTACGTGGATACTTCTCAGCTCGAGAACGGAGTCGAGGAATTGCGTGCCGAATTGCGCGACGACCTCGATGTCAGCCTCGACGAGCGGACCCGCTCGTACATCGTCGACCATCCGATCGCTGAAGTCCTCGATACCGACTTCCAGTGCTGCACCCTTCAAGGGGTCACCATTTCTGTCGCCTCGGCGACGCCCATGTACAGCTCAGTGCCTTACCTCGTCCTTTCGAGCCGCACGACGGGCGCGGGCGAGTTCGCCGGCTTCGGCATGGTGCTTCAACTGCCCCCGAGCAACACGAGCATCATCCACGGCGGCATCTTGCCGTGGAACCCGGCGGGTCCTTCTGTGATTTCGGTTCCGATCAACGAGGAACAAGTTTCCGAGAGCGCACCTGTCCACCTCGTTGTCATGGTCCTCGTCGACGGCGAGTGGAAGACCACGGGAGCTCTCTCGATCACCCACTGATCGAGAACGCGAACCCGCTTCTTGCGATCCATCGGGCGGATCCCCCCCAGCGGGGGCTCCGCCCGAGCTCATCCCGGAGGTGCGGTCCAACCGGCAAGCCCGCGGCTCTCCCAGACTCTCTGTCTCCCCGCTCTCACGCCACTCCGCCTCATTCCCGACGATGACCGCTTGCTGCCGGGCGAGCTGTCACATTGTTGGACGGTCCGGACTAGATCCGGATCCGAATTCTCGCCCCGACGCATTCGAGATCGCGTCGAATCCCCCCCACCTCTCAAAGCCGTTTGTTAACCCTTACAAACTCGCGCTCCTGGTCCAACTCACTCAGAAACACCGGGGCCGGGCCTCCCGATTGCCATAGGTATCCTGCTGAGGAGCCGCGCTCGTCTGTGACCCCCCGGGTCACTTCTCGTAGCGACCTGTAACCCAAGGGTCACACTCATTGCTCCGCAGCACTCACCCAGCCGCTGCAACGGTCGCCATAACTCGTTCAGCCTTTTGCCCTTACGGCAAAGTCCCTGAGGACGTAGACACTGGCGATCAGTTTGCTTGAATTCCCCGTCGTTGCGCTTGGGCTGGCGACGGAGACGACCAGGAGGACCACCCGTGACAGAGCTTGATAAGAATGTACTCGAAAATCGTGTGCGCGAACTGCTCGGTCGCCTCGCCGGCCGGGACAGCGTTTCCGCCGATGAGATCACGAAGGCTCTTCCTGAGTTGTCGGACGATCAGATTTCCAAAGACCCTGGCCTCAAAAAGGACTTCAACGCCGTCGTCGCTCGCCTCGAGTCGCAAGGTTGCAGTGTGATCTTCTTTGAAGAGCTCAATGTCGACGAGATCGTTTCGGAGGGTGCCGACGATCTCGATGAACCGACCGATTCCGAGGTGAGCGACGGTGTCGTTGTCGTTGAAGAAAAAATCGTCGTTGAAGAAGCGAGCGCGGCCACGGAAGTCGTCGTCTTCGACACCGCGCGCTCCGATCGCCTTCAAGAGGAGTCCCTCAAAGCACTCGACGATCCGATCCGCATGTACTTCGCTCAGATGGCGTCGATCCCGCTCCTCACTCGCGAAGAGGAGATTCTCTACGCCCAGCAGATAGAGGCGGCGAAAGAGGCTCTGGTCCGGCTCGTCTACCAGACCGCCGCAGGACAAGCCTTCGCGATTGGACTCCTCACGGAGATCCAGGACGGAACTCAGCTCGTAGAAAAGAGTCTCGACCTGAACCTCTCCCGCAAGGGAGACCGCCAGACGTTCTACGACCGTCTCGCCCGTGAACTCCCCTCGCTCCGCCGCGCACTCAGCGAAAACCGCCGCGACTTCCTCGCCCTCGAAGAGTTTCCTCTCGGCGAGACCTCGGAGCGCCCGAAAGTCGAGCGTCGCCTCGCACGCCGGATCACGCGAACGATGAAGATGCTCGAGAGCTTCGAAGTGAAAATGAAGTCAGTGACGGTATGGCAGGAGAAGATTGTCCGCCTCGGTCGCTCGCTCGAAGAAATTCTTCCGACGCTCCGGGTCAAGAACAAGACCAACCATGACATTCGCGAGCTGGCTTCGGTCAACGAAGCAATCCTCGAGAGCTACCCTGGTTTCATTGAGCGCGCGCGCGAAATCGATCGCCAGTTCAATGCGTACGAGGGTGCCAAGGGACGTCTCTCCTCAGGCAACCTGCGCCTGGTCGTCAGTGTCGCGAAGAAGTACCGGGGCCGCGGCCTCAGCTTCCTCGACCTGATTCAAGAGGGAAACACCGGCTTGATGCGCGCCTGCGAGAAGTACGAGTACCGCAAGGGCTACAAGTTCAGCACGTACGCAACGTGGTGGATCCGCCAAGCGATCTCGCGCGCCATCGCCGAGAAGTCGCGCATGATTCGCCTCCCGGTCTACATGTCCGAGACGATGTCGAAACTGAACTCGATCGCCCGGGACCACCTGCAGAAGCACGGACAGCGCCCCGACCTCTCGATCCTCGCGCAAGAGCTCGAGGTACCCGAGGAAGAGTTGCGGATGATTCTCCCCATGAGCCGCCACCCGGTTTCGCTCTCCTCGCCGATCGGACCAGAGGACGAGTCGAGCTTCGGAGACTTCCTCGAGGACCCGAATCAAGAGGCTCCGAACGAGCGCCTCTCGCAGGAGTCTCTGAAGAAGCGGATCCACGGAGTGCTCGAACAGCTCAGCATGCGGGAACGCGAAGTGATCAAGATGCGCTTTGGCATCGATCGCGACGAGACCTACACACTCGAGCAACTCGGTAAGAAGTTCAAGGTCACTCGCGAGCGGATTCGTCAGATCGAGATCCGCGCGCTGAAGAAGCTCAAGCACCCGATCCGGTCGCGCTCGCTCGAGAGCTATATCGACGAGGCGTAGGACCTGACTGACGAACTGAACATTGATCGACGGAGTTTAGCGAACTGAAACTTTTTGGACTGAAGTCGGAGCGCGATACCGGCGAACCATCCCTCTCCGCCCGAGGGCGGAGTCGTCGGCGCGCGCTCTCGGTCCCCGAGTGATCTCGGGATCGACCGATACAACTTGCATCACCACGGAGCCTCTTTCCATCCCCCCCGGGAGGAGGCTCCTTTTTTCGTGCCCGCGTGTCCCAAAGAAGAAGCGTCCCGAAGAAGGAGAGTCCCGAAGAAGGAGAGTCCCGAAGAAGGAGAGTCCCGAAGAAGCGCTGGGTTAGGTTGCGACTCCGCCGGGAAGCCTCAGGGAGAAACGGACTTCTAGGAAAACCCCGGCATCGACCGTCGCCTCTCCCGCGAAACGAACTCTTGTTCCTCCTCGATCACTCGCCTCCCCCTCTTCCAACTGGATGGGGGCTCGGTCTAGCTTTGAGACCGAAAGATGGAGCGTATCGGGTGCCAGGAGCTCTCGATGCACGGTGAGGGACTCGACTCCGAGGAGTTCTGGCCACGGCGTTCGCAAGTTTCTGTCCTCGGGCACGGAGATCTCTGCCGCCAAAATTTGCGCGAGCTGCGCGAGGCCTTCAACCGCAAAGGTAGAGGGAAAGACGAACCCGTGTCGATGATGGTCGAGCCCGGCTTCGTCGCCACAGACTTGTTTCAAGCCCACCGCATGCTCTCCCGGAATCAAGGAGATGACGCGATCGAGCATGAGGAGCGGGGGACGATGAGGCAGGATTCTGAGGAGGTCCTCGAGATCGAGAGAGAGCATGCCAGCCCCAAATCGAAGTCGGCGGGCAATCGCGGACGCGGACCCGCTCTCTGCTCCTTGAGACTTGCCCTGGTCAGGTCCGGGGTGGGATTCGTTCAACGCCTCTGGTTCCTTCCCGCTGCTCTCTGCGCACCGACCCAACTGCCGAGACGCGACTCGAAATCCTACCTCAACGACCTCTGAGTACTCTCCAAGTTCATCGAAGCGGTGCCAGAACGATCAAAATCGGCGCCGCGGGGCAGGCCGTTGGATCCTCGCTGCTTCGCGGGGTAGGATGGCCCGGGTACAAGATTGCGGGAACATGCGCTGGTGTCCCACAAGAAGCTACTGGCGGCGAGCTATCCGCCCGAAAACTGGGTATCTGGCTCCAAGAACGCCCGGCTCCGGCACGCTCCAGTTCATCGAGAGCTGCACCGAGGGTTCAGGGTATGTTCAGGGTGGTCCCCGCTCCACCATTCCATCGAACCGATACGGGAGAATGATGAAGTCACTGACCAAGCGTCATGGGGATAACCTCTATCCCGCCCTCTTCCGAGCCCAGTTCGGATCCCATGAGATGAGTCTCGACGTGCCCGCGGGGGTCTGGAATCCCACTCCGCACGGTGTTCACCTCGGCAACGTCCTGGCCGAGGTCGACTTCTCCGGAGAACACGTTCTCGAAATCGGAACGGGCTGCGGAGTCCACGCGCTCTTGCTCGCGTGGCAGGGGGCGGCTCGCCTGACCCTTACCGAGATCGAGGCAGCGCTTCTCGAGACGGTTCGACACAACTTCGCGAAGCACAAAGTGGACACCCCGACCGAATACGTCGTGGCGGACTGGGTGCATATCGAGTGCGGACCGTTCGACACCGTGGTCACGAACCCTCCGTTCGCGAAGAGCGGAAAACGCTACCGCCGGTACTTCATCGACACGCTCATCCTCGACGCGCACAAACTGCTGAAGCCCGGGGGACGTCTGATCTTCGTGCAGTCGAGCATGGCGGACGTCCCTCGTTCCATCCGGATGATGGAGGAGTGCGGCATGACCGTCGGTATCCTCGGAGAGTCCGACCACGAGTTTCGGGACTACTACTTCGAGGACCCCACCTACTTGCTCGAAATGGCAAGACTTCCGGGCGCATACGACGTCCGAGGTGGGTTGCACTTCGAGCGGCTCGTCGCGTTCGAAGCGCGCCTTCCCCAGTAACTGCCGCATCAATCCCGGCTGCCCAGAGCGTCTGGCTCAGTTCTTGACCCAGCTCCGACTGGCCGAGCCCACGTCTCAAATCCTCGCGGCCTTCTCGAGTGCACCTTCGGAGACGACCCGCGCGGCAGCCTCGATCTCATCGGACAGATTTCGGTCGCCGAGCACGCGTGGGAGTCGCTCTCGCGCCAGTGACACCGCCCGCTCGAGGGCGGCGCCACTCTGCAATGGGCGACGCGTCTCGAGCGCATCGAGCGCCACCAAGAGTTCAATCCCCAGCACGCGCTCCGCGTTCTCCACGATCTGCCGCGCCTTGCGCGCCGCGATGGTCGACATACTGACGTGATCCTCGGTCCCCGCGGAGGTCGGAACCGTGTCCACCGAAGCGGGGTGCGCGTAGACCTTGTTCTCGCTCACCAAGCTCGCAGCGGTCACCTGAGCCATCATGTAACCACTTTCGATCCCCTCCTGGCGGGAGAGGAACGGGCTCAGCCCGCTGAGATCAGGGTTCACGAGGCGCTCGATCCTCCGTTCGGAGATCGAGGCAAGATCTGCGACCACGATTCCGAGAAGGTCGGCGGCATACCCGATCGGAGCACCATGGAAATTGCCGCCAGAAAGGATGTCCCCTTCCTCGGGAAAGATCAGCGGATTGTCTGTCGCCGCGTTGATCTCGGTGATCAAGGTCGTCTCGATGAATCCGAGCGCGTCACGCCCCGCGCCGTGCACTTGCGGGATACAGCGCAGCGAGTACGCGTCTTGCACGCGCCCACAATCGCGATGCGATTCGAGGATCTTGCTCCCCTTGATCAGGGCTCGGATACGCTTCGCCACCGCACCTTGTCCCGGATGGGGGCGCACCGCGTGGATCCGCGGGTCGAACGGTGAGAGAGATCCGAGCAGTGCCTCGAGGGTGATCGCGCCGATGATGTCCGCCGTATTGTACACGTGCTTCGCTCGGACCAGCGCGTCGGCGAGATAGGCACTCGAAGGCTGCACGCCGTTGATCAGAGAGAGCCCCTCCTTCGCCTCGAGGATGATCGGCTCGAGGCCGACTTTGCGAAGCGCCACCCGGCCGCGCAAACGCTTCCCCTCGACGTGCGCCCACCCCTCTCCGATGAGGACTTGGGCGAGGTGGGCAAGCGGGGCGAGATCGCCACTCGCTCCCACCGATCCCTGCGACGGAATACAGGGCAGAACATCCTTGTTGAACATCGAGATCAGCAGATCGAGCGTGCTGCGGCGAATTCCCGAGTTTCCCTGCGCGAGAGCATTCGCCCGGAAGGCGAGGGTGAGCCGCACGATCTCATCGGGGATATCGGGACCGACCCCCGCCCCGTGACTGCGGACCAGATTCTGTTGAAGACGGCGCACCTGACGCGGCGAGATCTTTACGTTGCAAAATCGGCCGAAGCCGGTGTTGATCCCATAGGCGGTCGCATCGCCGTCGAGCGCGGCCTGAACCACCTTCTGGGCTCGATCGACTGCCTTCTTGGCCGGCGCGGTGAGCTCGAATCGAACCGCGCCACGGGCGATTCCTTCGAGGTGGTCGGTGGTGAGCCCCGCCCCGTCGAGGCGCAGTCGTTTCTTCTGGGTCAAGCAGAACTCCTCACTCGCCGATCCCTCCTGCCCTGGAATCAGCGCTGATCACGGCTGCGGCTTGTCGATTCGCCGGCGCCTCGCTCGCGGTCAGCGCTGATTCCAGGTCTAGGAGGCTGTCGGGAAACTGCTTTCGAACCGAGGGTTTGAGATTTCGGTGTCCTGTGCCCTCGGCTGAACGCAGGCATACTGCTTTGTAAGTCGAGTTCAGACGAGGGTGCAGGGCGCCGGAAGCTCAAATCGTCGGTCGGAATGAGTTTTCCGACAGCCTCCGAGGAGGCTGTTGAATCTCGCCCTCTCGACTGAGACGACCTTCGCAAAGGGCGACGGTACGGAAACCGAGGATTTGCGGCAATAGCCCACGAGAACCAAATCTAGTTGGATCGCCCGCTCGGCGAAATGCCGGGGCTTGTTGACACTCGGACCCCCTCAGGCAGGATGGTCGCCGCGTCCAAGCTCCTCGAGCGCGGGGATCGGGCTCCTCTCGACTGGCTCCTCTAACTCGGAGTCCGTCGCGCCGGCGCCCCCCGCGACGCAACCAGAGCGACGTTCCCCTGACGCATCCGATCGGAGCCTTTTCCATGCAACGCGAAGAACTCCCCGTCGACGTTCTCTTCGTCGGCGCCGGCCCGGCGAACCTCGCCTCGGCCTATCACCTCGCCCGGACTCTCAAGGAGAAGGGGCGCGATGACATCAGCATCGCGGTCATCGAAAAAGGACAGACGATCGGGGCCCACACCCTTTCTGGAGCGATCATGGATCCGATCGCGATCGCCGAGCTCTTCCCCGACGGGTGGCGCGAGGCGGGCTGTCCCATCGAGGCTGAAGTCGGGAAAGAGATCGTGCTCCAGCTGTCGGAGAAGAAGGGACTGAAGTTCCCGATCATTCCGCCCCCGCTCAAGAACCACGGAAACGTGATCGTGACCCTGTCGGAAGTCGTGGGTTGGCTCAAGGAAAAGGTCGAAGAACTCGAGGTGATGGTTTTCGAGGGCTTCGCCGGCCACGAGTTCATCTGGGACGGAGACACCGTCGCCGGAGTGCGCACCATCGACAAAGGCATCGGCCCCGATGGGCAGCCGGGTCCCGCGTTTGAGCCCGGGGCCGACATCCTCGCGCGTTGCACTGTGCTCGGGGAGGGGCCACGTGGTTCTTTGACGAAACTCCTCACCGAAAAACTAGGGCTGCATGGTGCGAACCCGCAGGTCTTCGGCACCGGAGGCAAAGAAGTGTGGCAGCTGCCCACGGGTCGTTTCCCTGCGGGACAGGTGATGCACACCGCAGGGTGGCCCCTTCGCAACGACCAGTACGGCGGCTCGTGGATCTACGGTCTCGCGAACGACCGCGTGTCGATCGGGTTCGTCACGGCTCTCGATAGCGGAGATCCGTGGCTCGATCCTTGGGAGATGTTCCAGCGCTGGAAATCCCACCCGAAGATCCGCGAAGTCCTCGGGGGAGGTGAGATCCTCAAAGCGGGCGCAAAGACTGTCCCCGAGGGGGGCTATTGGTCGCGCCCGAAGAGCCATGGCGACGGTTTCCTGATCGTTGGAGACAGCGGTTCGAACCTCAACATCAGCCGCCTCAAAGGAATCCACACCGCGATCAAGACCGGGATGCTCGCCGCAGAGACGCTCCTTGAAGCGATCGAGAAGGATGACTTTTCCGACTCGACTCTCTCGGGCTACGAGAAGCGTTTCGACGAGTCTTGGCTCAAGAAGGAGCTTTGGAAAGTTCGGAACTACCGCCAGGAATTCAAATCGGGATTTCGGATGGGAGCCGCAAAGGCAGGCCTCAAATTCATGCTCGGCGGAGCTGGGAAAGATCGGATTCCTCTCGAGGCCGATCACACCGAGATGAAGAAGCTGTCCGAGGCGAAAGAGGCTCCTGCGCCCCTCGAGTACGACGGCAAGTACCTGATCGACAAGCGAAGCCAGGTCTTTCTCTCCGGCGCCATGCACGGCGAAAACCAGCCATCGCATTTGCACGTCGCAGACCTCGACATCTGCCGAACGACTTGCGCCACCGAGTATGGCAACCCCTGCGAGGCGTTTTGCCCCGCGAACGTCTACGAAATGGTGGACGACCCCAGAGGCGGGCGGCAGCTGCAAATCAACCATTCGAACTGCGTTCACTGCAAGACGTGCGACATTCTCGACCCCTACCAGATCATCACTTGGACAGTGCCGACCGACGCGGGAGGACCCAAGTACCAGGGGCTGTGAGTCGCTTGGGGTGGCTCGTCGCAAAGAGAAGGAACCGTTTCGATGGCGAGTTCGTCGCTGTGCCGTCGCCACGGATCAGCGACCAGCTCCCATCCTAAACTGCCCGATTGGGCGCGACCGTTCGTACGGTCCGCGCTCCACGAGAGGAGCTTCCCTTGTCCGCGCCCACTCCCGAACGGCCCCCTCGTCCCGAGCTGATCGTTCCGGTCGATGAGCTCAGATGGCGTTGCGACGACGCGTGGGTCGCGCCGTTCCCCTCGACCGATGAAATCGAACCCATCCACGGCGTCATCGGCCAAGACGATGCCATCGAGTCACTCCGCTTCGGGCTCGAGATCCACGCTCCCGGACAGAACATTTTCGTACGAGGCCTGGCTGGAACCGGCCGATTGACTCTTCTCGAGCGCTTGCTCGAAGAGGTGCGCCTCGCCTGCCCGATCGCCAACGATCTGTGCTACGTGCACGATTTCGAGCGTGGGACGCGCCCGAAGCTCCTCATTCTTCCCCGAGGCCAAGCGCAACGATTCGCGGCACGGGTCGATGGATTGATCGAATTCATCGGGGAGGAGTTACTTCCCGCACTCACCTCGGAATCCCTGCGGGATCGGCGAAATGCTCTCGCTGACCAATCAAGGGTCGAGCGCGAATCCCTGACCTCTCCATTCGAGAAGCAGCTCGCCGAGCAGGGGCTCACCCTCGTGACGATCCCCGCAGAACCGAATCCGCAGATGGCGATCGTCCCCCTGATCGACGGACAGCCCACTCCCCCTGAGGCGTTCGACGCTCTCGTCTCAGAGGGGAAAGTCACCGAACAAGAGGTCGAAGATACGATGGCCGCGATCGCAAAGGAGATTCGTGCCTTCGAGTCGATCGCACTCGAAGTCGAAGATCTGAAAGAGAAGCACCGTGCGCGGGTCCACTCCTTGTTCGAGAGTGAAGTTCGCAAGATTCTCGGGGGGTTTGTCCGGTCGATCGCAATGGAGTTCAAGCAAGAGTCGGCGCGCAAATTCCTCGATGCGATCGTGAATGATGTGGTCTCGCATCGACTCGGTGCGCTCTCCCAAGGTGGTGACACCGAGTTCACGCTCCTCTACGAGGTCAACGTTGTCTCCGACCACACCGACGGGAGCGACTGCCCGGTCGTCGTCGAGTCCCACCCCAGCCTCTCAAACCTCTTCGGTGGAGTCGAACGCGAGTATCTTTCGGGCGGTGGTGTGCGCACCGATCATCGCGGGGTCCGGGTTGGATCCGTGGTCCGTGCAGACGGCGGCTACTTGCTCCTCGAGGCGCGAGAATTGATCAGTGAGCCAGGGGCGTGGCGCGCACTCAAGCGTTTCCTCCGTTCCGGCAAGGCGGAAATCGCGGTTCCGAACGGCGATTCCCCGACCTTTGGCCCCACCCTCGAACCGGAGTCGCCCGCGGTGAGTGTCAAGGTAGTCCTCATGGGAGACCCCGACCTGTACTACGCCCTCGATGCGGAGGACCGTGACTTCTCGCATCTGTTCAAGGTGCTCGCCGACTTTGAAACCACTCTCCCCCGCAACGAGGAGGCGGTCGCCAACTACGCCGGGGTTCTCGCCCGGATCGTGAAGGATGAGAAGCTCGTCACCTTTTCGAGCTCAGCGATCGCGGCTCTCGCGGAGCATGGCGCACGGATCGCGGGTCGAAACGACCGGCTCACGACACGTTTTGGGAGGCTCGCGGATATCGCCAGGGAGGGCTCGTTCATCGCTTCGAAGGACCCGAAACCCCGGGTTGAACGCAGCCACGTCGAACGCGCGATCGCGAACACAAAGCGGCGCGCAGATCTCCCGGCGCGTCGGTTTCGCCGTCTCGTCACGGAGGGAACGATTCGGGTCGCGACTCGAGGGAGCGAGATCGGCCAAGTCAACGGCCTCGCCGTCGTCCATGCAGGTCCTCTGACCTACGGTTTTCCCACCAGGATCACCGCGACGATCGGCCCCGGCACCGCAGGTGCGATCAACATTGAACGCGAGGCGCAGCTCTCGGGCTCTATCCACACCAAGGGCTTCTACATTTTGGGCGGCTTGCTCCGACACATCCTCCGCTCCGACCACCCCCTCGCGTTCAGCGCCTCGATCGCTTTCGAGCAGACCTACGGGGGGATCGATGGGGATTCCGCGAGCGGTGCGGAGATGTGCTGTCTGTTGTCGGCACTCACCGAGATTCCGCTTCGTCAGGATCGCGCGATGACCGGAGCCATCGACCAGCTCGGGCATATCCAGCCGATTGGAGCCGCCAATGAGAAGATCGAGGGATTCTTCGACATCTGTAACGAGATCGGGCTGACGGGAGAGCAAGGGGTGATCATTCCGCGCTCCAACGTTCCTGATCTCATGCTGCGCCCAACCGTGGTCGAGGCGTGCCGCGAGGGGCAGTTCCAGATCTTCGCCGTGGACACGATCGGAGAAGCGCTCGAGATTTTCACCGATCTCCCGGCGGGTGAGCGCGGGGCCGATGGCCGCTACCCCCAAGGAACCCTCTTTTCGAAGGCAGTCGAGCGCGCGGCGGCGTTCTGGGAGATGATTCGGGCTCGTCCGGAGCCGAGATAAGGGTCGCCTTGAGTCGACCTTTGCATCTCCCGGACTCGACGGCATACCTCGGCCACGGCGGGCGTTCGGTCTGGTCGGCCGCAATCGGTGGAGTGCGCTTTAGCATTCTGTACCGCCTCGCCGAGGGTCTTGGGTATCACCGAGACCAGCTGCTCGATCAACGCTCTCGAGAGCTCTCGCTGGACTCCCGGTCCCGTAGGCTGGATCTTGTTCGATGATCCCACCCTGCCGCTCGTGTTCGGGAACTGACCCGCCGGTCAGGGTCCCGCCCCCGACGATGCAAAACGGACCGAGAACGGCATTGCCATCCTCGGTCCATTTTCGTCGAGCAACGGTAGCGGCGCTAGCTAAGGGCAGCTGACGCCATTGCAATCGAGGGTGTCGAGGTCGGTCGGATCGACGCCGCAAACCCCTGCCGGCGCCGGGATCACGCCTCCCGAGAACAGAGCCCCGAGCGCACTGATCGGATCGGAGATATCGTGGTTGCCGTCATCGTTGACGTCGACCGCATCGGCGCAGGCAGCAGCAGGATCGCCGCTGAAGAGGATTCCGAGCATAGCGATCGGATCGGCGATATTCACCACCCCGTCGTCATTCGCGTCGCCACGGATGAACTCTTCAAACACGATCGGCGCCGCCTCGACTTCGAGCACTTGATCGACCGCAACATCGGTGAGGACGGTCTGCGCGCCGTTCGCCCAATCAATCGTGATGGTGTCGATGGACGTCGCTGCCCCGACCCCAAAGTGGGCACCGATTTCACTCATGCTCAGGTAGTTACTCCCGAGATCGATCCGCCCGAGCTGCGACTGACCGCCGGTGGCCACGGTGATCTTCGCCCCCGCCCCGTGGGGCGCGATGTCGCTCGCTCCACCCGGGGAGAGGATGAGCTTGATCCAATGCGCGTTCGCGCCCGAGAGGTTGTTCTCGAAGTACTGGACCGGCCCTCCGCGGGGGAAGACGACCAGGTCTTGATCGCCATCGTTATCGGCGTCGAAGTTCGCGAGCCCGCGACCTGACACCCCCGAAGTGAAACCAAGGTTCCAATTCACAAAGCTGAACGCACCGGGTGCGCCGACGTTGTGGAACATGAACTGCCCTGAAGACTGCGAGGTCGCGGCGATATCCACGCGGCCGTCATGATCGAAATCGGTCGCGACCGGTCCCCACCCCCAGCCGGTGAATTGCACACCGGCCGGGCCGGAAACCTCGCTGTAGCTGTGGTTCCCGTTGTTCCGGTAGAGGTTGTTCGAGTTGATCGTCGTGACATACCAATCGAAATCGCCATCGCGGTCGAAGTCTGCGACGCAGTGCCCCATCTCGGTGCTGTCGAAGCCGATTCCTGCGTTCGTCAAACGGGTGAACGTTCCGTTCCCGTTGTTGCGGAGGTACTTCGAGGTGGTGAAATCCCCGACCCAGAGGAGTTCGGGATAACGATCACCATTCATGTCGCAGAAGCGCACCGTGAAACCGACGACGGTCGGCGCGGAAGTGAGGGCGGCCGCGACTCCAGACGTCGATGTCACGTTGGTGAAGGTTCCGTCGCCATCGTTCGAGAAGAGACCGCTGTCTCCGCCGCTCCTCCCCACGATCGCGAGATCAAGATCGCCGTCGAGATCGTAGTCCCCGAATGCTGCACCGTACTTGCCCGTGCTCGAAACACCAACGAGACCAGCAGCCGCCGCGACGTTGACGAACGAGGCGCCTTGGTTCTGATACAGCCGGCTGCCCTGATAGCTGTTCACGAACAGGTCGAGGTCCCCGTCCCCGTCGTAGTCCGCTGCATTCGCCGCGGAGCCACCGTGGTTGCCGACGATTCCCCACGCAGCGGCCTGATCGGTAAACGTGCCGTCGCCATCGTTGATGAAGAGGCGATCGGGCTGGCCGCCGCCGCCGGGGATGTAGATGTCTTGGAATCCGTCACCGGAGAAGTCTCCGACCGTCCCGCCCGCGAGGAACCCGTCGGGGACCATCGTCGGGCTCTGTCCACCGACGAGACCGACCGCCGCGGTCTGATTCTGGAAGTTGATCGTCTGGGCGTCGCTCGCCGCCAGAGACACGAGAACAACGCAGAGCACTGAGAAGAGCATGCGGAGCGGACGTGAACAGCGAATCATCCTGGATTCCCTTCGATGTCCTGAGACCTCAGGGATCCGCGCGAGCGGATGTCATCACCCGTGTGAGAGCCCAGCGGGTGCGGACAGAGGCCGACGGGAGTGGGGTTTCGAATCGTGTGAACGATGGGCCATTGTCGCGCTCCTGGACGGCATGCTCAAGGGCGACGTGGGGCTGATCCGGGAGAAAACGTGCGATCGGGACTGAGCTACGGGGTGGCGGGGGCAAAAAACAGCTGGTGCAAGGCTCGAACAACATCCACGACCCGATCCTCGGGAACGAGGAATGCGAGGTTCGTGCGGGTGGCGCCGTAGCTGATCATTTGCACGGGCGCCCCGAGTGCCGCGACCCCAGCGAGAACTTCGGCGACGACGCTTCCGTCGCGATCGAGGCGATCTCCGACGACGCTCACCATTGCGCGTCCCTCGACGACCTGCACCTCGGCGAACCCTTCCAGGTCGGCGATGATCGGACCGAGGTCCGCATCAGGGTCGTCGGGGGTGAGCGAGATCGAGACCTCCGATGTCGAGATCATGTCGATCGACAGTGAATGACGATCGAACTCTGCGGCGATCCGAGAGAGAAAGCCGTGGCGCGCGAGCATTCGCGGGCTCAACACCGTGAGGACGCGCACGCCAGTCCGGTGCGCGATCGCGCGGACCCGGCTCGCGACCGCTCCAGCAGGAAGTTCTGCGGTGATCGAAGTCCCCGGCAGTTCAGGATGACGAGTGTCGCGAACTGCGACGGGAATGCCGTGTTCCATCGCGGGGGTCAACGTTTGCGGGTGAAGGACCTTCGCTCCCGAAAACGCGAGCTCGCTCGCCTCACGAAAGGTGAGGTGATCGATGCGCGGCGCGTCGGGTACGAGACGAGGATCTGCGGTATGGATGCCGTCGACATCGGTCCAGATTTGCAATTCGCGGGCGCCGATCGCGCGCGCGACGAGGCTTGCGCTGTAGTCGCTCCCCCCTCGACCGAGGGTGGTGATCCTGCCATCCGCGGTGGTCCCGATGAAGCCGGTGATCACGGCGATCGCTTCTCCACAACCGAGCTTCTGCTCGGCCATGCTCGCGGCGAGGCGCTCGAAGCACTCCGGCTGCGGGCGCGCGCGACCGTGTCGATCGTCGGTGAGAAGACCCAGCTTTGCGGATGAACAACCGACCGCGGGGTGCCCGAGCGTGCGCAAGTACGCGGCGAAGAGTGGCGCCATCAACAACTCCCCGCAAGCGAGGAGGCGGTCCCGCGCGTGAGGGGAATCTTCGACGAGGAGGGCAATCCCCCGGGCGCAATCCCGAAGCTCGGCGAGAGGCTCAGCGATCTCGGCCGGATCGACGCCGAGCTCGCGGGCGAGAGCAACATGCCGCTCGACCAGTTCCTCCACGATCTCTGCATCGCGACCTCGGGCGGCCCGCCGGGCGAGCGTCACCAGTCGATCGGTCACCCCAGCGGCAGCACTGAGCACCACCACGGGATTCTCGGTCGAGACGACAATACGCGCCGCCCGGGCGATCGCAGCTGCGTCGCCGACCGATGTTCCGCCGAACTTGAGGACGATGGGAGGAGTCTTCATGGCGCGGAATCATACTGATCCCGAGCGCTCCTGACAGCATCCTCCCCGAAAACGGCCGAGATGGAGGTCCGTCCCCGTCGACCGAGGCCTAGCCCCTCCCGTCCAGCCCAGAATCGGGTCCCGAGGGACTCTCACCTCTCCTTGACCTCACTCCCCCCCCTCCTATCATCGAGGGTTGCCCCCATCTGCCCCGACCGGGAGGCCCGACCCCCCCGGCGAGAGGAGTCTATGAACGCCGCCAACCACCCCGAAGACTGCCACGACAACTTGATTTACGACTGGAACACGGTCGAGAACTTCATCCCCCTCGCCCAAGGGATCGAATTCGACGACGAGTCGCTCCGCGACGGGCTCCAATCCCCCTCCGTGGTCGATCCCCCGATCGAGAAGAAGTTCGAGATTCTCCGTCTGATGGACCGGCTCGGGATCCACACCGCGAACATCGGGCTTCCGGGAGCGGGACCCCGTGCGGTCAAGGACGTGACCGCGCTGTGTCGGTTCATCGCGGAGGAGAAGCTGTCGATCACTGCGAACTGCGCGGGGCGCACCCATCCCAACGACATTCAGGCGATCTCAAACATCCAACAAGAGACCGGGGTGCCGATCGAAGCGTGTACGTTCATCGGATCGAGCCCGATCCGCCAGTACGCCGAGGGGTGGACTCTCGAGCGGATGCTGGGACACACCATTGAGGCGAGCGACATGTGCATGCGCGAGGGGCTCCAGCAAATGTACGTCACCGAGGACACCACTCGGGCCACCCCGGAGACCTTACGCGCCTTGTACTCGACCGCGATCGAGCACGGCGCCCGTCGCATCTGCGTCTGCGACACCTGCGGCCATGCGACCCCCGTCGGCGTGCGAAACCTCATCACTTTCATCCGCGGCATCGTCTTGGAGTCCGGGGAAGACGTAAAGATCGATTGGCACGGCCACCGCGATCGCGGCCTCGATATCATGAACTCGATCGCAGCGATCGAAGCGGGTGCGTCGCGCATTCACGGCACCGCCCTCGGGATCGGCGAGCGCTGTGGAAACACCAGCCTCGACCTGTTGCTCGTGAATCTGAAACTCTGGGGCGCCATCGATCACGACCTGACCGCGCTCCCCGAGTATCTCAAGACGATCTCAGAGGCGTGTCAGGTTCCGATCCCGAAGAATTATCCGGTCTTCGGGACCGATGCCTTCGAGACCGCCACGGGAGTGCACGCCGCCGCGGTGATCAAGGCGTTCAAGAAGAACGACCCTTGGCTCGCGACCCGCGTCTACTCGGGAGTCCCCGCTGACGTCTTCGGTTTGGAGCAGAAGATCTCGATCGGTCCGATGAGCGGGCGCTCGAATGTCATTTATTGGCTCGAGCATCGGGACATCGAGCCGAGCGATGAGCGTGTCGATGCCATCTTCCATCGCGCCAAGGAATCGGACCGTTTGCTGACCGACGACGAGATCAAGGAAAGCATCGTCGGCGTCGCCTAGCGAGGGAGGGACGGTGCGCGATTTGCTAGTGATCGGATCGGCTCTCTGTTCCGATCTCGCCGGCCCTCTCGGAGTCCTCCTCGGGTCCACTCCCGTGCTCCACCTCGGCGATGATCCCCCATGCATTCGTCCTTCCGGCCCTAGCGGCAGATCGTCTCCGGACGGATCTCGTCTCCGGGCAGATC
>CALEHF010000106.1 GCA_937876125.1 uncultured bacterium | reverse complement strand
ATCCTGAAGAGCCATGCCTTGCAGTTACTGCCCGGGCGAAACCGATCGAACGCACGGTACGCCGACAGGAACGTCTCCTGAACGAGGTCTTCCGCTTGGGCCTGATTTCTCGAGAGACTCAGAGCGAAGCGGAAAACGTCCTCCATATAGGGCATGGCGACTTCTTCGAAGACAGAACGATCGCTGGTCTTCGCCATGGATACTCTTCCTTGCTGTTGGGACAGGCGCGACAACGAGGCCTTCCAGAACTCCGTTCCCGAGTCCGCTCAATTTTTCCGACGGGACTCCCGTGGGGCGAGGGATCCGGTCCCCCTCGGCTCGGCCTGTTCGGTCCAGCTCCCGAGCAACTCCCGCGGATCCGGGCTCCCCGCCGCATCCCGTAGCTTCGCGAGATACCTGGGAATGGACCGGTTGCAGGCTTCGAACACCGTCTCGAGAAGGGGTCCATCTCCGCCATAGACGTCGATGAGGAGGAGCGCTGGAAGGGTCCATTCGACTTTGGACAGAGTGCCGTATCTCGCGCTCTTCGGAGGGTGGTCACGGAATCTGGCCGAGAACCGCTCGAGGGCGTCCCGCTTCCCCGCCAAGCGCACCTCCCGCTCGGGGGCCTCAAAGCTCACGCGCAGCTCATCGAGCACACCGGCGACCGCCTCTCGAAGCTGCTCCCGATCCTCGATGCGCAGCCGGTGTTCCGCCATCGCCTCGATCTCTCCCCGCTCCGCGAGCCAGGCCTGGACAGCGAAGTCCTCGACCGAGACCGAAATACTCTCGTTGAGACGCGCATCCCCGGGAACGAAGACGGTGCGATGGGCGAGTTCATGGAGAATCCCCCCCGCTCGCTCTCCCGTGTCACCGGTCAGGAGGGTGGGGAACAGAGGGTCGGAGAACCACCCGAGGGTACTGAACGCGAGCGCGGGGCGCAGATCGACTTCCAGGTCGAGTCCCCGCAGGCGGTCAGCCTCGAATTCTGCGAGCTCCTTTCGGAAGAACCCCTTGTAGGGGAACGCGCCGACCAGTGGGAAGCTCCAGGTCACCGGCTCGAGCGCGTCGGGAGGACAGGCGGAAACGATCCAAACCGGGTATCCAGCTGGGGGTTCGGAGTAGGTGCGATACGCGTCCCCCACCCGAAATCCCTGCCGCTTCGCAAACTCGAGCAGCTCCTCCGCCTCATCGAGCCTCTCGACGAGAGTGGCCGAGGATCGGGCGTCCGCGCGCACGGCGTCGATCGGGCGCGCGCCGGCGAGGAGTTGAGTTTCACCCGCGAGCTGACTGACCAGATACGGGAGCTGGCAACCCGATGCGAGCAGGGCGAGAGCTGCGATCGCGACGGTGACCTCGGCCGATCTCCAACTGCGCTTCCCGCGATCCCGATTCATGCCGACCCCTTCGCAACAAAAAGAGCGACCCCGACAGGTGTTCCACCCATCGGGGTCGCTCAAAGTTACGCCATCGAAACGCCACTACCGAATACGAACTCCCATTTTGCGGAGCTTTGAACCGATCGCGCGGCGGTGCTCGAGCGCTTCACGACCGAGTTCCTCGAGTCGAGCGAACTCTTTCTCGACCTCTTTGTAGAGACGATAGGAGTCGAGCAATTGGTTGTCGTCTTCGAGGCTCTCCGCCGTGGCGAGCTTTTCACGCGCCTTCTGGGCGAGCTGGTCGCGATCGGCATCGACGAGAGTCGCGACCTGACCACTGAGTTTCTCACGCGACTTGAGCAGATCGTCGAGGATCTTGAGGGCGCGATCGTAAGAGCCCTCATCGATGCTCTCTTGAGCCTTGGCTCGCTTCGCGAGGTGACGGTCCTTCAGGCGGAAGCGCAGCGTGCTCAAGCGATGGGCGCTGTTGATCACCTTCATGAACTTGTTCGGATCGACACAGAGCTGCTGCTTGTGGAGCAGACCACCCTCGGCATCGAGGAGGAGCAGCGCGGGCTTGTCTTTGCGGAGGTCGTAGGCCGCGAGGTCTTTCTCGCCGTCGATCGAGGAGACTTGCACTTTGTAGCAGGCCCACCCCTTGAACTCTTTGACCGCATTCTCGTTGCGGAAGAGCGCACGTTCGAAGTTCGCGCAGCAGCAGTCATCGGCCATACTGCTGGTGTAGACGAAGATCAGCACCGGCATGATCGAGCCTTGTTCGCGGTGCAGCGCATCGTGGATCGAAGCGTTCTTACGCCATGGGAGCAAGGTGCTCTCACCGGGGACATACGGAGCAGCGCCAGCCGTCCCGCCTCCCGTTGCTCCGCCGGGGTTCCCAGCGCCGCCTGCAAAGCCACCCGAACTGGGGGCTGCGCCGCCGCCTCAACACTGAGCGAACAGACCGCTCGTCGAGAACAGGAGAGCAGGAGTCAGGACTACTGCAAGCCAGAGCGAATTCGGCTTTCGCTTCATCGACGTCTCCGCTTTCTTCGGTCCGGCTCACCGGACATGGGTCAGGGGCGCGCGGGTTCCGGAACGACTCCGGGTCCCCTCCACGAGCTCCTCGAAGGATCACTGGATAGATACTGATCTGGATGTCCGGCTGTTTGGACCCGCTCGGGCCGCAGAGGCCGAAACACTCAACACTCAGACCGGAACACTCTCATCTGTCGGCAGATGTCACCCCCAAGAACGACCGCTTGAGCAAGGGGGAGACGCGCCTCCGGCTCGTATCCTATCCCATTCGCCCCCAAACGGCCATCCCCGGCGAAACCCCGTCATCGAGGATCCCGGAACGCCCGGCCGCTACGGGACGCGGATGCTCTCACATGGACGGACGACCGAAGCCCCCGAGCTCGAACGTCCTCCTTTCGGTCTCTACGCGCCCATTCAACGGGTCTCCAGAGGCTCAGGAAGTCGGGAGGTCCTTCCACCGTGACGTCTTCTTCACTTGTCCCTCGGGCAGCGGCTGGCCGCCTTGCTCCGCGTAGGGGTACAGGAAGTAGTTCAACGGTGGTCCATTTTGCCGGGGTGAAAGCAGCAGGTCGCGACCTGTGGTGAGGGTGACCCGGTTCGCGGAGTGTCCCCCGAAGAATTCATCGATCCGGTTCGGATCCTTGTCCGCCTCGGAGATATCGACAGGCACCCACGCCTTCCCGGGAACATGAAACTCTGCCCAGCAGTGGTACCCGCCGGTCACGTACTCCTCAGAGACGGCTTCGTACTTTCCGTAGATCCCGATCTGAAAACGCGCCGGAATTCCCGCGGCGAGACAGAGCGAGTTGAAGTATGTGTGAAAGTCGGTGCAGTTGCCCATTCCGATGTCACACGCGTGCTCGATGCTCCCGCGCCCCCACCCATCATGCTTCTTGTCGTAGGACATGTGGTCGCGGACATGGTCATAGAACGCGCGCGCCTTCCCCAGCGCCCCCGCCTCGCCCGCGGAGAGAATGTCCGCCTCCAGTTGCACCTGATCTGTCACGAAGGCGAGTCTCGACGGCTGCCGGTAGACATCAAATTTCTTGCTGTCGGGAGCACCGTCGATCGCGAGTGAGGCGAGATCGCTCTCATAAGGATACCGATCGACATCGTACTCCACGACGAAACGCATCGTCGGGCTCTCCACCTTGCCCTTGAAGAACAACATCTGATTCCTGTGGACCGGCTCGGTGTGGCGAACTCCCCTAAAGTCACCTTCCCAAAGCAAGTTGCGGATGCGTTGGTGAGGGTCGTCGGTCGGGATCGGAATCCAGAGGCGCAGCTCTTCGCCCACCTTCAAATCTGACAGATCCGCCTCATAGGTGAGGTGGAACGATCGCTCAGGGGACATGTTCAATGGGGGCGACTCATTGCGCTCATTGTTGAAGGCACAGCCACTGGTGACAGCGACAAGAGTGAGCAGAAAGAACAGACGCATGAGATCCTCCTCGAGGTCTGGTAGATCCTGGCAGCTGGGTTCATTGAAGAGCTGGGCAACGAAGGAGGTGCGGCGATCGGAGTGTTGTGCGGCCCTGTCAGCGTGGCTGAGATGACCCGGCAACCTGGGGCTCATAGGGTGAGAGGGGTGCTGGGAGAGGAGGACCGTCGCGCGGTGGGACCCACCGCACCGACCGCTAGGCGATTCAGCCGTCCTCGAAGAAGAAGCCCGCTTGCATTCGCACGGCTTCGAACGTATCGGCAACGGAAGAGCTCGCTGGGCCAGCGGGGATTTGGGCGGGGATTTGGCCAGTGAGGATTTGGCCAGTGAGGATGGAGTGGGACAGGGAAGAGCCGAGTGTAGCGTCTTGTTGCAACATGACTCCTCCCTTCGCGAGCTCGGGCCCGGGACTCAGGGGGCAGATTCTCGTCTCTCTCGATGAACAAGTCCACCCCTCCGCTCGCCCGAAGACGCGCGAAGGGGTGGCTCAGTTCCCGAAATGAGCGACCTCCTCACGGGCAGGCGGGATGATCCACGCAATCCAGGGGTCCCCCCGGGGTCGGATCGGGCCCACACCCAGGGAAGGGGGCGAGGGGAGGAGCCCCAGAGACAAACTGGTAGGTGAGGGAGCTGATCGCATCGCTGATATCGAGCGCCCCGTCGTCGCCAAAGTCGCACCCACTGAGGCAGGTCGAAGGAGGCCCCGCGACGAACAGGTACGCCAGAAGGAAAATTGGGTCTGCGATCGAAATGTTGCCGTCCGCGTTACAGTCGGTCCGGAGGAAGTTCGGACCGGCGAGCTGGCAAATGTCTGGAATGCCATCAAGGTCCAAGTCCTGTGCGCCGCCCGCGATGTCGCAGCTATCCGGAATGCCATTCGTGTCGCAGTCGGGAACGGAAGCGGACGCGATTGCGCAGCTATCGATCACCCCGTCGAGATCGCAATCGAGGGCAGTCCCCGCAGTGATCTGACAAGCGTCGAGCGCGCCATTTGTGTCGCAGTCGGCTGCGCCACTCGCGATATCGCAACTGTCGGGGACAGCATTCGTGTCACAGTCGAGCGCGGTTCCGCCCGCAATCGCACAACTGTCAATCACGCCGTCGATGTCGCAGTCAGTCGCGGTCCCCGCAGAGATTTCGCAGGAGTCGATCTGACCGTTGCTATCGCAATCGGGCGCACCGTTCATGATGTCACAGGTGTCCGGGAGACCATTGGAGTTGCAATCTTCTTCGGTGCCACTCACCAACTCGCAAGTATCGGGGACACCGTCGAGGTCGCAGTCGGTCGCAGTCCCTGCCGCGATTTCACAGCTATCCATTTCACCGTCGAGGTCGCAGTCGGAGGCGGTCCCTGCGGCAATTTGGCAGCTGTCGGGGATGAGATTGGCGTCGCAATCCAAAACCGCCCCCTGTGCGATTGCGCAAGAGTCGGGCACGAGGTCCCCGTCGCAATCGATGAGCGTTCCCGCGGCGAGGTCGCATTCATCAGGGAGCCCGTTTCCGTCGCAGTCGGCGCTGGTTCCAAGCGTGATGTCTTCGGCATCGGGAACCCCGTTGCCGTTGCAGTCCATCCCCAGACGTTCGATGGAGCCGGAGCTCAAGGTCGGAAACATTTCGACGAGTCCACTGACCACCATGACATCGATCGTTGGATCCCCGAGGAGAGAGGAGAAGGAGAGAACGGAGGTGCCCGCTCCACTCCCGGGGGCGACTCGATAGGCCAGATCGATGACCGAGTGAAGAGTGTTCGGGGCCAGTTGAAGGTCGAGGGCGAAGCGGACGATGCAGCCGACCAGGGCGCCCGGCCCCCCTGGGGGGTTCGGATTGAGGTTCAAGAAATCGGGGTCGACCCCCCCCTGGGCAGGATCGATCGCGGCTCCGGCCGTGATGTTGAGCAACGTGAGTTCGGTGGGAGGGTGCACGACGCCGAACGCAAAACCATCGATGGCCACGTCGCTCGACACGCTGGCAGACACGACGGCGTCTTCCCCATCAGCGCCCGATCCGGTGCCGAGCGAAAGCGCAGCGGATTGAGCAGCAGCCAGGGACACGAGAAGGAGAGAACACGCGAGTCCGCGAGTCACTGCCGCACCCCACCGCTGACGCCTCTCCGAAACGACGCCAAACCATTCCCCCACAAGAGAATCCACACCCCATCGTCCCACGAGACACCTCCACCCCTCCGTCGCAGTATTGCGATCGCCGGGCAACGCAAGATCCACGCCACGCTCCCACGGGTGGGCAGCTTGAGGTAAGTGGTGATGAGGAAGGATCTTGAACTGCCGAGGCCAGGGGAGAAGCGATGCTGACCTGGCGGCAGGACGCCATACTAGTCAGGCAGTGGAGGTGTGTCCGGCCAACTTGACGATCGATCATTTCATGACATGGCCGCTTCCGAGCGCGTCCTCTTCCCAGGAATCATGGAGATGGGGTAGGTTGCAGCTGTGCCCTGGTAGCTCAGCTGGACAGAGCAGCCGCCTTCTAAGCGGCCGGTCGGGGGTTCGAGTCCTCCCCAGGGCGCCATTTTCTCTCTTTGAGCCCCCTCGCACACGCAGCTGCGTTTCCTGCACGCGTCGAGGAGGTGCGGTTTTCGCTCTTGTTGGGGAAAACCTGAAGGGCGGAACCTGGCCACGTTAGGGACAGGTGGCCTGGACCGTACAGGGAAGGGTGCAGCCGATCGGATCGATCCCGCATGCCACGAACGGCTCGATCAGCGCTGCCCCCCCTGCGAAGAGGTATTCGAGAGAGTGCACCGCGTCGGTGAGGTCGACGATGCAATCGGCGTTCGTGTCGCACGCAGCGAGGCAGTTCGTCGAGTTTGGATTCACAAAGAGTTGCTGCAAGATCAGGTACGGGTCCGCGAGATTGATTTCCCCCGTGCCATTCGAGTCCCCCCGCCGATACTGCACTTCGCACACATCGAGACGGCCGTCGCTGTTCTGGTCCGCACCTAAAACGCCCAGGTCGCAGCTGTCAAGAACGGCGTTCCCATCGCAATCCGGCGCTCCACTCACCAGATCGCAGCTATCCGGGAGACCATTGCCGTCGCAGTCGATGGCAGGGTCGATGAGGATCTGACAGATGTCAGAGCTGCCGTCGAGATCGCAATCGGCATCGCAGGTATCGAGCACTCCGTCACCGTTGCAGTCGGTTTCGGTCCCGTCAAGGATCTCACACTCGTCTGGGACGCCGCTCAGATTGCAGTCGAGGCTGGTCCCGAGAGCGAGATCACTCGAGTCCACCACCAAGTTGTTGTTGCAGTCCGGGCCGAGGAACTCGATCGATCCTCCGGTCAAGGACGGGGGAACCTCGATCAGCGCGCTCACGACGAGGTTTGCCACTGCGGGCGATCCGAGGTTTGAGTCGAACGTTAATGGGGTGATCGCCGGAGCAGGCGCGTTGCGATCGATCAGGTAGGAGATCTGCACGACTTCGTGATCCATGTTCGGAGCGAGACCGTTGGTCAGAGAAAAGCTGATGAGCATTCCAACCGTCAATCCCGTTCCGCCGATCGTCGTGGTCGACATATCGATGAAATCGGGCGCAGTGGTCGCGAACACTGATCCAAGATTCGCGGTAACGATCGTGAGAAGGGTGGGGTCATGGGCGAGTCCGAACGAGACACCGTCGATCGTCGCAGAGCAGCGGGCGAGGACGGTCGCACTCACAAGTTGCCCCGGGAAGTTCGCGGCCCCCACCGCGGTCAGGCTCGCGGTCACTTGCCCATCGACACGCCCGAGCGCCGAGACCATGAGGATGAGGGCGAAGCAGCTCGTCCGTGAGATCATCCGGCGCTGCCGGGGAGAAGTGACCATGGAACCCCTCGGCGCCATACGGCGCTCGGCACTGGAACGTGCGATTCAAGATCGAAGTTGGGAGAGCTGCCCGGAAACACACCGGTCATCGACCCTCAACCCGCGGATACATCCGGAGGAAGCTTGCGAGAATCGGGGCGAGACCGCGCCCCCATCGTATCACTGGCGTGGGGGCAGCCAAGCCCGCAACCATGGTGTCATTCGCGACCCAACGAACTCATGATCCCCATCATGATTTGAGCGGGGGGAAACGGTCAGTAGAGCGGTCCGCACGCTGGCCATTCGAAGGAAGGGACGATCACGGGCGCGGCGCGTCTCCCACCCGACCGTCTCCCACCCGACCGTCTCCCACCCGACCGTCTCCCACGATCGCGAGGGCCCTCCGTGCTTGCCTCCGAGCGAGTTCGGCCGCTCCCGGCTCTCCTCGACCGTCGCGACGCTCCGCGATCCAGAGCCAGGCATCGACACCGATTCCCGGCCGCGTCAGCCGCTCCGCCCACCAATTGTCGAGCACGGAGAGAAGCGGATCGGCGGGGGCGGTCTCTGCGACCAGCCAAGCGAGCGCAAGATGGGCGGAGAGTGAGTCCGGAGTTTCTTCGATCCATGCGAGCAGCCACCGCCGTGCCTCGGCGACTGACGAGAGACCGATCGCGGCATCGACATACGCGCGGGCACTCTCGGCGTCGTTCGGATCGTTCCGCACAACCTGGAAGAGACGCGGGCCGATCTCGTTCCAAGGTCGCCCGGCCCGAGCGAGACACTGGATCGTGATCCACTCACGCTCGCGTGGGTCGACACGGTCTCCCGCTCGATCGAGCACGGCGAGGGCGCGACGCACGTCTCCGAGGGACGCGAGGGTCTCCGCCAATTCGACCCGGATTTGATCGCGGTTCGAGTCGGCAATCAACGCACTGCCGAACGCCTGGAGCGCGGCGCGGTCCTGCCCGAGCTCGCGGAGTGCCCGTGCAGACTCAGCAAGCAACTCCGCACGCACGATCGCCTCGGCTTGAGGTGCGCCGAGCCGCGCGATGGCGAGCGCAGTCGAGGGGCGGCCATCTTCTCGGAGCAGTCGCGCGAGTTCCGCTCGGAGACCGGGAGTATCTCGACCCTCGCGGCGTTCTTTCGTCAGGCGTTCGATCCGTTCGCGACGATCTCGGATCTCTCGAAAGCGCGCGAGGAGCTGACTCCCCGTACTGTGGGTCTCTGGCTTTCGCACCAGCAGCGATCCGAGCTCTCCGAGTGCTGCCGCGTGGTCGGGCGAGAGTTCCAGAATGCTCCACAGAAGCTCGATCGCACGGTTGCGATCTCCGCCGGCACGCGCGGACCGTGCGAGGGTGAGTCGCGCTCCGAGATGTCCCGGGGTGTTCGCGATGAGGCCCTCGAGAATCGCGACCCCCTGGGCGCGCTGCCCCAGTTCGATCGCAGACTCCCCTTGTATCCAAGCGAGCTCAAAGGGTTCAGCCCCGTACTGGATCGCCTGCCGAGATGCGTCCCAGACGGTTTGCGGGTTTCCCTCCGCGCGTGCGAGTCTCGCGCGACCCGCCCAGAGTGCTGAATCCTCGGGGCGAGCACGAAGTCCCCGCTCGATCCGCTCGGCCGCGCGACGCACCCACCCCTCTTCCGCTTCCCACTGAGCGAGCGCCAGAATCAGGGGCGTCGAACTCTCGGACCTCACGCTGAATGCCTCGACCCAGCTCCGGCCATCCGAGTAGCGCTGACTGCGCCTAAATGCCTCGAGCAAGAGGGGAACGAAACTCTCGGGAGTATTTTCGATGGGCCCGTCGAGGATGGCGATCACTTGATCGATCGCTCCCGTGGAGAGCGCGGTGCGGGCATCTGCGAGGCGAACTTCATTCGATTTCGGCTCATCGTCGGCGGCAGAAACTCGCGCCACAGGGGGGGCTTCCGCCGCGTACACCCCCATAGAGAAGCAGAAAACGGCCGAGTAAAGGATGCTCTTGAGTCTCATCGGGACGCAGACTTCTGGTACTCGAGCGACTGATCGACGGCGACACCCAGGAACGTCTCTGTCTTGCCGTCTGGCCACGTGATGTGAACGGACACTGGCTGCGCCGAATGGCCCAGCGAAAAACGGAGTTCCCCCTCGGTCGCACTCAGATAAGATCCGCCCGCGCTGACACTACGGCTCCACGACTCCTCACCCCGCCGCACTCGCACTCGAGCCCCGGCCACGATTCGCCCGACCCCAGGGGAGCGAAGGCGAATCGCCAACCAGTGGCCACCGGGACCCCGAAGATTTCGGTAGAGGATTGCGGGGCCATCGCACTGGGAGACGACCCAATCGAGGTCTCCGTCCCCATCCCCATCGCCGACTGCGAGTCCACGTCCCACGCCGACAGCGACCTTCGTCTCGAGCCACTCCGAGGGTTCACGAAATCGCCCCCCCTGGCCTCCGAGAAAGAAGTCGTCAGCTTGAGCGTAGGTAAAAAGATCGCCAAACTTCGCGATGTTGTCGATCACGTGCCCGTTCGCAACCACGAGGTCGAGACTCCCGTCCCCATCGAAGTCTTCGAACGCCGCTCCGAAGCCGGTCACCGCGAGCGTCGATCCCGCGAGTCCTAGGGCAGTCGTCCCGTCGCGGAAGTACCCATCTCCCTCCCCACAATAGAGGGTGTGGGTCTCCGACGAGAGGTGCGTGACGAGGAGGTCGACGTGGCCATCCCCATCGATGTCCCCTGACGCGATCCCCATCCCCGCCTCCGCGAGTCCATCCTCGTTGTAACCCGCGCCGCTCGCGAGAGTGTGGTCGGAAAAGGAACCGTCGCCCTGTCCGAGGAATAGCGAGTTCCGCTCCCCATCATTCGCGACGTAGATGTCGAGGTCACCATCGGCATCGATGTCCCCAATCCAAACGCCGAGACCCTTCCCGCTGCGCGCGGCGATCCCGGCCTCCGCGCCGATCTCTTCGAACGTGCCGTCACCGCGATTTCGGTAGAGAAGATCTGTCGCCCCCGGGTAGGCCGACGGAGAACAGTAGGTGGGAATCTGCTCGCCGAGGGAGCACTCGCGGTGCGTCTCTAAGGTGAATTCGAGGTACCGGGTGAGGTAGAGATCGAGATCGCCATCCCCATCGAGATCCGCGAACGCTGCGCTCGCTCCCCAGCCGGCATCGCCGAGTCCCGCCGCGGCGGTGGCCTCACGGAATCGAAGACCTCCTTCGTTGAGGAAGAGGCGGTCGGGGCCGAAGCAACTGACGAACAGATCGGGGTCGCCGTCCCCATCGACGTCCCCCACGGCGCACCCCATTCCGTAGTCGGCGAGGGTGAGCCCGGACTCCTTCGTGCGGTCTTCGAACGTGCCGTCCCCGCGATTGGCCAAGAGCCGAGAACGCGGAGGACTCTTCGTGCGAGCCCCCGCCTCGAGGGGTCCGCCGTCGATGAGGAACAGGTCGAGATCCCCGTCGCGATCGAAGTCGACCCACGCGAGACCTGAGCCCATCGTCTCGACGATGTAGCGTTTCCCCGCCGCCCCCGAGTGATGAGTGAACATCGGAAGCGCTTCGGCTCGGAAGTAAGGTGAGGAGGGCGGGGGTTCTGGGGAAGACGGGCTGTCTCCCCCGCCGGCCGCGAGGGCACGGATTGCGATACCAGAGCAAAAGATGAGGGCACCGAAGAAGAAGGGGTGTCGGCGCAAACCAACACCCCTTTTTCTGCAGAGTCGATCTCTCACTCGATCGTGGCCGAGTTCAGATTCGATCGGCGGAGTTAGGGCGCGCAATCCAGCGCGTCCGCAGTCGGGTCTGGTCCAAACGAAAGATCGCTCGGCGTGGGCAACGGCGGGTTGCCGGAGAACACGCGTCCGAGGATCGCGATCGGATCGGCGATGTCGAGGAAGCCGTCGTCGTTGGCATCGGACGCATCGGCACAGAGTATCGGTCCCCCGGTGAAGAGCGCGCCCAGTGCGTGAATCGCGTCGGCGATGTCGACACCACCGTCGCGGTTCGAGTCTCCCCGGGTGAAGAAGATCTGCAGCGTCGGGTGATCGAACGGCGGAAGTGCAAACTCCACGCGCGAGTCGGTCAGCGCATTCTCCAGGAAGTCTTTGATCAGGAGCAGGCTCGAGTTCGGCAGCATCAGTTCGAGAATATCGGGGTCGAGGTTGTCGGAGAAGTCGCCCCCGCCGTTGTAGAACGCGAGAACGTCATCGAGGTTGGCCTTGCCACCATTATGGAAGAACGGCGCGCGCAGGCCCACGTTGCGGAGTCCGGGAGTCTTGAACTTCCCCGCGTCGGCGGGCAGCCCGGTGACATCCATTCGCCCACCGTCTTCGATCGCCGGGCGCACTCCAATGTTGTGGAACGATTGATCACTCAACTCGACCGAATCGTGACAGGGCCCGCACTGATCGATGAACAGCAACATCCCCTGCTGCTGGTCCGCGGTGAGAACCCCAGGGGTCCCTTGGTTGAAGAGATCGAACGGAGTGCGGTCGGGCACCAAAATGCGCTCGTACGAAGCGATCGCAAAGGCAATGCGCACCGGCGTGATCTCGGTCGTCCCAAAGGCAGCGTTGAACATGCTCGGGTAGTCGGGCGTCGTGAGGAGAGCCTGGGACATTTCGAAGGGAAGATCCGTCGCGAGAGCGAGGGGCGGCGCAGTGACGAGCTTCGTCGTGATATCCGACCAGTCGCGAGCCACGCAAGCCATCTCGACATCGGAGAGCGGAGGACCGACCGCCTGCGATTCAAGTGCGCCGCCGGTGACGATCACCACCGCGTCGGTGATCGGGTCACGGAACTCACCCGTCGCTCGCCCATCCCAGAAGGTGTCCGGCGCGTAGCCCGCGCCGATCATCGTCGGCGCCTTTCGGCCGGTGACCTGGCGGGTGAACTCGAAGCTCGGATCGAAAATGGGAGTTCCGTCACACTCTTGACGGGGCACGCCCACCGATCCGCGAACATCATCCACAGTCCCGAACAGACCATCCGGTCCGGGGTGCGCGGCAATGGGATCGAGTGCGCGCGGATCTCCGCCCCCGAACTCGGGAATGTGACAGGTCGCGCAGGCATTCGAGTTATCGCTCGAGAGTTGCTCCTCCCAGAAGAGGAACTTGCCCAGCATGATCTTCTCGGGAGTCGGTGGGTTCTCCGGCGGGAACGGCATCGGGCCGAGGGCTCCCGGGAACGGCTGCGCCGAGGCGCGGCTCGCAAACGAGAGCAGCACGGTGCCAAGAACGAGCGCGAACACGACGCGGGAGCAGAGCGCGCGCAGTGGGCTCCCGCTCGAACGATGATTGAGCTTCGAATGTGAACTCGACCGCATGGGAGTCCCTTCCCGAGTAGGTCCAAATTTCGCAAAGAAACTTGAGATGTCGGATGTGGGCAGAGCCCGCCCTGGGGTCGATTGTATCACCTCACGCACCGAAGAGAGCCAGTGAGGGCTTAGAAACACGATGGTAAATCGAGCCTCTCAACGATGCGAAATCGGGGCCCGACTTTCCCCCTCACGATCCTCTCCACGAAAAAACCCGCCCTCCCTCCGACCAGGGTCGAAGGGAGGGTGAGTTGAAAGTTATCCCAGCGGTCGTCCGAGCTCCTACGGGCAGATCGGCGAGTCGCAAGAAATCGCATCGGCCGTCGGGTCAACACCGCAGTTCAGGAACGGCTCGGCCGGAGCCGGCCCGCTCGAGAAGAGGTACGCGAGGAGCGAAATCGGGTCTGCGATATCGATGCCGCCGTTATCGCCGATGTCGAGCGCCTTCAGGCACGGACCCGGCACCACGCCACCGAACACATACCCGAGGGACGCAATCGCATCCCCGATCGCAATGATGCCGTCGTCGTCCGAGTCACCGCGACGGAAGGCGGGGCCGACACTTGTGACGTTGATCAAGCTGTTCATCGTCACCGTGTCGGATCCGCCGGCCCCGGTCACCGTCAACGACACAGTGTATGAGCCGGGCGTCGTGTAGGTGTACGTCGGCTCGGCGGCACTACTCAAATCACCGTTCCCGAAGGTCCAAGCAAACGTGTCGATCGACCCGGTCGAGAGGTTCGTGAAGTTCACGAGGAGCGGCGCGTCACCGGAGGTCGGGTTGGCGGAGAACTCCGCGACCGGCGCGGCGGGCACTCCACCGAGGAAGCAGGTGATGTATCGCTCGACCAGGTCCTTCTTGTCGTGAGCGACGCCGATACCACCCATTTCAACCGACTGCGAGACGATCGCGCCCCCGCCGGGAAGGATGTTCAACACACCGACCGTGACGGTCGAGCTGTTGGCGACAAGCACCTGGAGGCCCGTAGTCAGCGGGGAGAGACGGTCTACCAGGATGGCCTCACCCGAGAACGGGACGGGGTCGGTCGCGAAGTTCTGGAGGCCACAGTCGGTCGCCACAACTCCCAAGACGTCGCCGATCCCAGAAGTGCCGTCGAGGCAGCCTCCTGGTCCGGTGTTGATGCCGGTCAGAGCGTGGAGCGCCGTGTCCGCGTCGAAGCAGAAGAAGTCACCACCACTGATGTAGAGGTGGCCTCCGCCGTTGACGTAGTCTGCGAGCATTTGCCCCTCGGTGGCGGAAAGACTCTTCTTTGCGGGGAACGTGCCGAGCTCGACCCAGAGACGATCGAAATCGGCGAGCACGTAGCCGAGACCCGCGACCTCGGACAAGCTCACGACTTCGGCGATCACCGAGAAGATGCCGTTATCGGCGAGCGCGCCCTGCAATGCTGCGGTCGAATCGGTCGCGCCGTTGTCATCCGCAGTAAAACCGATGACGAGGTCGGTCAGGTTGGTCGGGATCACGCCGACGGTGCAGAGGGCGGGGATCGCCTCCTCAGCCCCGGACAGCGGAATCACTTGGTAGGTGGTGAGGCCGAACGGAGGGCCGAGGTCGAGGTAGCTCGTCGAAGCCCCCGGAAGGACCGCGAGCTCGAGACCGTTGCGCACCACGCGAATGCCGCTGTACACACCACCCGCGACCGGTGCCTGGTTGATCCAATCGAGTTGCACGTCGACATCGACCTGCGCGCAGGTAAAGGCCAGCGCGGGGTCGACCACAGAGACCTGAACGACGCAAGACGCCGGAGCAGCCTCGAGGGCGCCGCTGTGTGCGATGAGAGAGTAGCTGTGATTCCCCGAGGACGGGCTCAAATCCGTGTAGGAAGTTGCCGTGCCGGCGAGGGTCGCGATCTGTACACCATCGCGGTTCAAGTCGATCGAATCGTAGGCGCTGGCGTTGACCCAAGAGAGAACAGCGTTGACTCCAGACTGCGGGCAGCTGAACCCTGACGGCGGGACGATCCCCGGAATGTTGGTCGTCTGGAAGTAGAGGTCGTTGCCACCGCAGTGCCCGACGAAGAGGTCCATCGCGCCATCGCCGTTGAAGTCCGCAACCGCGACATCGTACGTGCCGGTTTGGTGCGCCATCGTATAGGGACCGTTGCCGTACGGATCGGAGATGTTCGTCGGCGTTCCCCCGTTGTTGCGCAGGAATGCCATCCGACGATTGCACCCTGAAACGTCGGTGTCCACGTCGGCGATCACCACGTCGTTGTCACCGTCTCCATCGAGGTCCTTGATGTAGACGTTGCCGCCGAACCCGGTCGTCAAGGGGCTGTTCCCCAGCGCGGTGTTCTGCCACGAAATCGGTACCGCGCCGATCGCGGAGCCGTTGATCAGGAATTGATCCTGAGGGTCCTGCACCGCAAAAATGTCGTTCATGTTGTCGCCGTCGAGATCCCCGACGTCGAAGTGGTACATCGCGCTGACCGAGGGCTGCTGGGATACCGCAAAACCACCGGCGCCGTTGTTGTAGGCGATCCTCAAGGTCGGCGTGGTGTCCTTCAGGATTTCCGGCCAGCCATCGCCGTTCAAGTCAGCGATCAATCCTGCGGTCGCGAACGCGGAGGTTACGAATCCCGCCGGGAGAATCGCGGTCTGATCCACAAAGAAGCCCGTGCCGTCGTTCATCAGCAGGCGGTCTTCCATGTTGTTCTGGTAGTCGACCAGGTAGAGGTCGTCAAAGCCGTCGTTGTTGAGGTCGCCGACGCCCACCGCACATGCGTTCGGCTCGGTGCCGGTCGGAGAAGTGAGAAACGGCAGGCGCGACGCTTCCTCGGCGAAGCCGAGCCAACCCGAGACATCGGAACCGAGGTTGATGAAGATCCTCGGCTGCTGACCGTTGCTGCCTTGGTTTCCGGCGTTCGCGATCACGAAGTCCGGCCAGATGTCGCCGTTGAAGTTCCCGATGACCACGTCGCGCGCGTTATCCGCGTTCAACATCTCGGGAGCGAACGTCGAAGTCATGTCGGTGAGAACGCCGTCCACGTTCATGAACAGAACGTTGGGCCGGTTGCCGAAGGTCGTGACTGGAGTCTTCCGGACGCAGAGGAGGTCAATGTCGCCATCGAGATCGAGGTCGCCGGTCGCGAAGTCCTTTTCCTCGATATCGTTCGCCCCGACCGAGGGACTGGCGATCATGTTTGTCGCGGTCACGTCTTGCCATTCGAGCCAAACTTGGGCGGAGAGATCTCCGACCGCCAACGACGCGACGAATCCGAGAACGACCAACCCGAGTATGCGATGCGTGGACAAGCGCCACTCCTTCCCGAGACCGACAATCCCACTCGTGGCTCACCGCATGCGTGCGAAGGTGCACGCACCGGATACGCCGCGACTATCGGCTATGCTAATTGACGCAGACCCCCACGGTCTTGCGCCTCACTTCGTCGAGGGCACCGCTCCACATCGGTTCGCTTGCCTCGCTCCGCCTCGAGTGGCAGAGAAGGGCGATCACGAACCGAGGGTCGCAACTCCCCCACACCTTGAACCTCGTGCCCGCGGCCCGAGGTCCACCTTCGGAGTGAGCACCTCACTCCGCGAATTCCGAATTCTCCAGGTCCTCTAACCGTGCGCAACACGGCGCGGCGTTGATAGCGGCTGAACAAAGGCAAGCCTGTCCCCAAAGCGGAACAGTCCCCAAAGCGGGGCAAACGCCTCATTCGAACGTGAGCAGAATAGAGCCAACCGGATCGGATAGGGTGCCCCGGAACTAAATTCTGGGGCAACGAAGAGGAGTCCGGACACAAGAGTCCCGAGCTCCTTCGGTGGCCAGGGTACCGACAGAAGGGTGCGCAAGCTACCCTGAGCCGCCTCCGGATGCCTCCGGGGAGCGACCCGAGGAGGACCCCGCCGAGTCGGGTCCGTCCTTCCCTCGAAGTGTCCACCCACAGCAGCGGTCGGAGGTCCCTCAGATGTTTGCTCAGCGCACGACGCCCCCAGCCGGTTCTTGCCGCGCGAAAGTCGCGTTACTCGCACTCTCGCTCTCGCTCGGCGCGATTTCGGGGTGCGATTCATCGAAGCCCGCCTCTGGGAAGGGTCCCCCCGCAAAGGCAGGTGGAGCGGAACGGACC
>CALEHF010000105.1 GCA_937876125.1 uncultured bacterium | reverse complement strand
TGCTTCCCACCCCTTGCGCCCCCACACCTTCTCCGGGCGGTAGTTCTTCTCCTCGACCCCGCACCACGAGATCGCGATCGCGGCGACCCCCGCAGCGACCGCCTCCTCCGGTTCGAGTGTGAAGCTATTCGCCGCACGATCGGCGAACGGATTCACCCCGCCCACCGCGTCGAGAAGGTCGTTCACCCAGCTCCCCCCGCCCGGGACGATCACCGGCTTCGGCCACCACTCCACCACGATCGGGACGGGGTCGCCAGGGGGGCATGAGTCGCGCAAATCGGCGAGCTCGCGGCGCATCTCGAGAACCAGCGCCTCCGCGCGTTCGGCGGCGTCGAGGCGCTCCCCGATGGTACGGATGTCGCGTTCGATGTCGGCGAGAGAGACCGGCGCGGGGGCGATGTAGGAGAGCCCCGCCGCTGCCACCGCCTCGACGACCTTTTCGTGCCCGGGCACGGTGAGGGACGCGAGCACCAGGTCGGGCGCGAGGGAGGCCAGCTTCTCGACGTCGATTCCGAGGTCGGGGCCGAGGCGCGGGAGACCGCTGAGAATGTCGGCGGGGTGATCGGAGTGATTGTCCACGCCGACGAGCCAGTCGGCGCGCCCAAGAGCGCAGACGATCTCCGTGTTCGAGCAGGTGAGGGAAGCGATTTTCATGCCGCCCAGAGTAACGGGCGCGCCGCGCTGAGCTAGCGATCTGGCAAAGAGAGAGCCGGAAGTCGCGCTCAGGCGACATCCGGCTCCATCGATCCGTTCCCTTTCGGAAGGCGAGCGCGCTACCGAACCGCTGAAGGTCTTTCCCCGACGACCCGCGGAAGGAGGAGCGAAACGAGATTCTGGTACGAGAGCAGGATCGGCCCGCCCATCGGCTGGCTCAGTTGATCCGCATCGGGATTGATCAGATACACCGCCGCTCGGTGGGAGCTGTCAACCTTGAGGGGCAGGACCGCGAGGGAGCTGATGTCGTTCTTGTAGAGCGCCTCGAACTCCGCAATGCGCGGTTCGTCGACCACCCGAGGAGCGAGGATCGGATCGTTCGAGTCCCAGGCGAGCTCGAGGGCTTCCAAGCAGACCAGATCGCCGATGTTGCGCACCGGCTCGCCGCGTCGATTGAACGCCCCGAGGATCCGCACTTCGTCGGAACGACGGATGAGGAGAGCACCCGCCTCGGAGCCGCTCCCCTGGATCATGCAGTTGAGCACTTTCGGAAGCATGCTCCGCACATTGGCGCCCTGGCCGAGGTCCTGGAGGAGAGTTGCGATCCTGAGGAGCTCACGCTCCTGGGAGGAGACTTCGCGGGTCCCTTCGCTGAGCTGCTTCCGCACTACCGCGGTTTTCGTACCGCTGATGATGCCCGGGACGATCGGCTGTGCTTCCGATCCGACCTCGCGAACCTCCACCTTCGCCTCGCCGCTCGGGCTTCCGGTGATGTGGTGGAGAGCGAGGTAGCTGTCGCGGTACTTGTGGGGCAGGCGGTCGACGACTTCGCGGAGGTAATCCTCCGCAGCTCGGTAACTCGTCCGCGCTTCGTCGAGGTTGCGACCTTGGACGTGAATCTCCGCGTACTCGAGTTCGACCGCGGCAAGCAGCTCGGTGTTTTTCGTTCCATCGAGCACGCGACCCACCATGCGCAGGCGATCGAGGAGATCGGCCGGCTCGGCGAGCCCCGCTTCCCGCTCGACGCGGCACGCGAGAAGCCGCGCGCGCGCCTCGAGAATCGCGACGTTCAAGCCCACGGCGTTCCCGGTCGCTTCCTGGATCAAGTTGAGCGCTTGGTCGTAGTCCCCCCGCAGCGCGTGGATCTCGGCGACCTCCAGCAAGCACTCGGCGACGTTGAGGCGGCTCCCCTGGCGGGCGAACACTCCGAGCGCGCGGAACAGATCCGCCTCCGCCTTCGACAGCTGGTCTTGATTCTTGTGCAGTCGACCGCGCAGTAGGTAGTTCCGCGTGGTGAGGAACCGCATCCGGTAGTCGCGGGAGAGCTTCAGCGAGTCGTTGAGAAAGCGATTTGCTTCGTCGTTGTCGCCGAGGCGGAGGTGCACTTCGGCGAGGCGGTGGAGCCCCATGGCGCGCCCGAACGCATCGCCGATCTCTTCGGCGGCGGAACACGCTTGGTTGAAGTGCTTGAGCGCCTCCATGTACTCACCCGAAGCCATGTACGCCTCGCCGAGGTTGTTCAGCGAGATGATGATCTCGGGTGCATTCTCCATCCGCTCTCGAATTTCGAGCGCACGGGTGTGGAACTCGATCGCTTGATCGTAGTGCCCGCGGAAGAAGTTCGCGCTGCCGATCGTCGAGAAGATCATCGCGTGCTCGGATTGCTCGTCGAGCTCCTCCGCGAAGCGCAGCGCATCCGCGGAGATCTTCATCGCCTTCTCGTATTGACCGAGACAGACATGGACCCAAGCGAGGGAGCTGTGCACGCGCACGTTCTCCGACTTGTCCTCGACGTCTTCGGCGTCCTTGAGGATCTCGCCCGCTTCCTTGTATCCGCGGAGGGCCTTCGCGTAGTCCCCTTGGATTTCGTCGAGTTTGCCCTTCTTGCGCAATATGCGGGCACGATCGCGGCGCTCGAGTTCGTCGAGATCATCGACGTCGAGGAGCATTTCGTAGCTCGCTTGGGCCGCTTCGTAGTCGCCGGAGATCGTCGCGATGTCGCCGATCTTCTCGTGCGTCTCGAACCACGTGGCGAAGTGAGTCTTCGAGCCCTCGATCTGCCGAAGTGCGTGACGGTAGTGATCGATCGCGCGCTTGTGCGCGAAGATCTTCCGAAGCGCATCCCCCGCGCGGATTGTGTACTCGAGCGCCTTGCCGGCGCGATCCGAATTTTGATAGTGGTTCGCGAGGTCCTCGAGGATCTCGTCCTCGTGGCCGACGAACTCCGCCGATAGAGCTTCGGCGAGATCGCCGTGCAGCTCACGACGCTTGTTCTCGTTGAGATCCTCGTAGACAATCTCGCGCAGTTTCGGCTGGCTGATGGTGTAGAGCGGCTTGCCGCCGTCGATCACCTTCATCGTCATGCCGCGGTTCTCGAGCTCGGTCAGCGCGCGTCGCAGGCCGGCCATTTCGCGTCCCGGCATCCGGCCGATCAGCTTGATCGACATCGGCTTGTCGTAGACCGCCATCCACTGGAGGATTCCGCGCCGCTCCGGATCGAGTACCTTCACACGGCGCAGGAGGATCGCTTCGATCCCCTGGGGCATCTCGACTCGCTGCAGGTCGGTCCCCTGACGAATCTTCCAGCTATCCCCTTCGCGGGCGATGATCCCCTCTTCCTGGAGAACCTTGAGGATCTCTACGATGAAGAGGGGGTTGCCGCTGGTCCGCTCCTCGAGTCGATCGAGGAAGCCGCGCGGAATCTCCTCCACCGACAGCATGTGGTGGATCAGTTCGGCGATCTGGGCGCGGTTGAAGCGGCGCAGGATGATTTCGTGGATCCGCTGGTCTTCGCGCAGCTCCTTGAGAATGTTCCGCAGGCCCTCGGGGAGGCTTTCGTCGGAGCGCATCGTGCTAGTGAGCATGAGCGGTAGCTCGCAAGGGAGTTGCGCGTCGGCGTTCCCGACTGCCTTGACCAGCTGCGCGAGCAACTCGGCGCTGGCGTCATCCATCCAGTGCAAATTGTTGAGGTTGATGACGCACGGACGCGCGGCGGCCGCCTCGACAATGAAGGTCGCGAGCGAATCGATGAAGTAGAGACGCTCCTTGTCGGGGCGGAATCCGCTCTCGTCCTCGTCTTCCGCGGGCCCCGACCGCAGCTTCGGGCACAGTCTCCCGACCGCCGCGGCGTGCTTGAGGAAGACATCGGACTCGAGCCCAATCGAGAGGGCGAGCTGCTCGATGATTTCGCGGAACGGTTGGTAGGGGTCGTGCGCGGTTTCGTAGGAGTTTCCGACGTGAACCGGGATCTCGCGCATTTTCAGGAAGTGCGAGAACTCTTCGAAGAGTCGCGATTTCCCGATGCCGATCTCTCCCGAGATCAAGAACAGGGGCGGGCGGCGGCGGCGCTCGTCGCGGAGCAGACGACTCACGACGGAGGTGTCTCCTCCGCGGTCGCGGTCGCCATCTTTCCCGCCGAACGGGGCCTGCAGAGGCGCTTGGTAGATCGCCTCGGCTTCTTCCTTGAGTCGGTTCAGCTCAGAGCGACGACCGACGAGACGTGAGCAGTACAGGTAAGAGACCTGGGTCTCCGCGGTCTCGATCTGGTAGTGGCGTCCCGCTCCGGCGTTTAGGGCCTGGATGATCTCACGCGCCGAAGAGAAGCGCCGGTCGGGACGATCCTCGAGGAGCCTCACCAAGATCTCGGCCATGTATTGCGGCTGGTTCGAGAGACTGCGACGGAGGTCCTCGCGCCAGTTGGTCCGTTCGCGCGAGACCATCGATCCATCGTCCCCGACGAAGGGGAGCTTGGTGGTCAGGAGCTGGTAGAGGGTGACCCCGAACGAGTACAGATCCGCGCGCTTGTCGGGGTTCCGGCCTTGGATGATCTCGGGCGCAACGTAGTTCAAGGTACCCTTGATCGCGAAGTCGAAGGTGCCCGAGAGCTGCTCTGCGAGGCCGAAGTCGATCAACTTCACCCGCGGGGGGCCAGAACCGACTTCTGAGCCCTGGGGGGAATCCGCACTCCACATCACTTTCGAGGACTCTTCGGTTCCAATCGAGCGATCGAACGTGACCAGGATGTTGTCAGGCTTGATGTCGAAGTGGACGTACCCTTGAGTGTGGATGTACTCGAGCGCGCGGCAGATCTGCGCGATGACGTCGTGGAGTTCATCTTCGGTGAGATTGCGGGTTGCGGTAAACAGGTCCTGGCCGCGGATGTACTCGCTGACGATGTAGTAGTCGTCTGAGCTCATCACTCGACCGAAGTCATGGACTTTGGCGAGGTTCGGGTGACGGAGACGAGTGAGCGCTTCGTACTCCCCCTTCGACCAGATTTCGCTGTCGTCGAGAGTCTCCGACTTGAGGACCTTGAGCGCGACCTTCTTGTTCACGCGAACGAGGTCTTCCACCAGATAGACTGTACCCATCGCACCCGCGCCCAGGCGATCGATCACCTGATAGCGGTTGTTGATGAAGTCACCGGTGGTGAAGGATCCAGACCCCATGGCACCCCGTGCGTCGAAAACGTTCCCTATCCCTGCACCATCTCCCGCATCGGAAGTGGCTTCCCAGGAAGTCTACAACGGGGTTCAGAGCGCGGCGAACCGGCGGGAGCCTGGGGTGGAGGACAAGAGGGCTCACTCCCCTTGAAAGTGCTTTTCTCGGGCGATGAGCCACGGTTCGACCACTTCCCCGGTAATGGAGATCGAGCCGATCCACGCCCCAGTAGGGAGGGCGAGCCATATCCACGCCGGCGGAGGAGCGGGCTTCACCGAGAAGGCGAGCCCCCCCTCGCCCAAGGACCACCGCCCCGCGTCGTAGCGCAGGCGGATGGTGAATCGGCCGGGGTGGCCGGGGTCGAGGGCGAGCTGGAATGGCACCCCTTTCCCGTTGCCCAGGATCTTCGAGACAGAGGCGCGCTCACCCGCGATCACCCGGCATCGCCCGTCGGCGGTGGTCCCCGCGAAACCGAGAGTGTTGTCTCCGCGACCGAAGGCCAGCGACCAGCTCTCGGCTGGCGGCTCGAACGTACATTCGAAGGAGAAGGACTCAGTGAAGGGCACCGCGAGTTCGAGACTCTGCCAGTCCCCACGTCCCTTGGCGCGGCGCCCTTCCCCAGTGACGGCGAAGCGGGTCGGATCCAAGCGCCACTCCTCATCGAAGCGGAGCTCTTTCGCGCTCCAAGAGAAGGTGGTCGGCTCCTGCCAGGCTCCGCTCACCTTCGCGACAAACGCTCCCGACCGCAGAAAAGCGCCGCGTGCGAGGTCTGCCCGAATCTCGTCGCGATCGGCGAGGGTCCGCTCCGCTGCGACAGTCCCCAGAAAGTCAGGCGCGTCGAGGCGGGTCCAGAGCTCCTCTGCCCGAGCGAGGTCAAACTCCTGGCACGCCAAGAGCGCACCAGCTGCGAGAGTTGCGGCGCGGACCTCGGCGGCGGCGTCCGCGGTTTCACCGACCTGTCGAAGGAGCACTCCGAGGAGCAACGGATCGATCTCGTGGAGAACGCCCGCTTCAAAGATGCGAGGGAGCAGCGCCCCCGCGGTTCCCGCAACTCGCGGGTGCGCCGCGAGCCAATGGAGCGCCAGTTCCTCGAGCACAGACTCGGGAGACAATGGAATGAGCCGTGGAGAGGGCAGTCCGCCGTCGAGTAGAGCACGGGGAACTTCGGTGCGTCGGCGAATCCTTTCGGCCGCAGCCTGAGCCACCGTCTCGTTCACCTCGCGCAGGAACGGGAGGCCGCCGAGTTCGGCCTCGATGCGGAGACGGAACCAGAGAGCGTCTTCGGGGCGCTCGTTGCCGAGAGAACGCCACACCTGGAGCGCCCCGAGAGAGGCGTCGACACCATCGAGGGCGAGAAGGAATCGAGCGAGGCGCGCAGTTCGGTCTTGGCGCACATGCATCGTCGCCTCTTCCCACGCGACAAAGTAGGGCCCCGCCCGCCATCTTTCAGGGAAGCTGTCTAGGAGCGTGATCCCATCGTGGAATCTCCCCTGCATCCGAAGAGACTCGAATTCGTGAACCAGAGTCCCCCACGCCGGGGCCACCTCAGTCGAAAGCTCTGCTGTCAGCTGGGCACGCCAGGTTTCGACCTCGGGGTGGACGGCCCCCTCGCCGGCAAGCCATGCGAACAGACTCGCGTAGTCTCCAGCCGCTCGCTCATGCAGCTCATCCCAGCTGGAGCTTTCGATCGGAGCGACGATCGTGGGAGGGTTCTCCGTCGTCGGATCCGTTCCCACCACCTCCCCCGTTTCGGCGGCGGGGTCTGACTCGTCAACTTTTCCCGGTCCCGTCAGCACTCCGATGACGATCCCCACGGCGATGACGGAAACCCCGAGGGCAACCCAAATGCCCCTTCGCGGCGGAGAGAACTGCTCGCTCGGCGGGCGATCGGCCACGGTTTCCGAGTCGGCGTCGACGGGAGGGCCCGGGAGGAGAGGTTCGAGCGCAGCGAGAAGTGGCAATCCACCCGAGAAACGCAGCTTCGGTGAGGTCTCGAGGAGTCTCATCACGATTCTCGAAAGGTCCCCCGACACGCTGGGCACCACTTCGTGGAGCGGCACCAACGGGGTCGACATCTCCGCCCTGAGCTCCTCGATGGTACGCGAGACGCGCGGAGGCCTGCCCGCGATGAGATGGTAGATCGTCGCGCCGAGAGAGTAGAGGTCGGCGCGGTGATCGATGAAGTCTCCCGCGAGCACTTCGGGCGCGATATAGGGGGGGGTTCCGTGAGGAGAAACACCGGTGCGCGGCTTCCCGGGAGGACCGCACAATCCGAGATCTGCGAGCTTCACAACCCCATCGCGGGTGATGATGAAGTTGCTCGGCTTGACGTCGCCGTGCACCCAACGCTTTCGCTCCAGCACCTCGAGCGCTCGTGCCGCCTGGAGCAACCAGTCGAGGCCTTCGGCAGGCGGAATCCGGCCACGACGTTTGAGCACCTGATAGAGATTCTCGCCGTCGACGAACTCCATGACCAGGTACGGGAGATCTCCGTCGATCCCGGCGTCAAAGGCGTGCACGATGTTCGGGTGGTTGAAGCTGCCCGAGCTCTTCGCTTCGCGGAGGAACCGCTGAACGCTCACCGGGCTGTCGAGACGATCACCCGACAACAGTTTGAGGGCAACGGTCCGGCCGAGGTTTGGATCGAGGGCTTCAAAGACCAGTCCCATCCCCCCCTGACCGACTT
Organism: uncultured bacterium; assembly: GCA_937876125.1. GTDB lineage: Bacteria > Planctomycetota > UBA8108 > UBA1146 > UBA1146 > JAFMMO01. Next base: position 9,195 of record CALEHF010000105.1, on the reverse strand, counting down.
TGCGCCTCAGTTGGTAACGGCCGATGCGGCGTTGGGACTGACCCGTGATCTCACTTTCCCAGCGACGCACTTTGCTCGCGTCGATCCGGAACTGTTTGGTGAGGAGCTCTCCCGCGCTGGGGTGGAGGCCACCGCGATCCCAGGTGTCGATGATCGCAAGGAGCCTGGAGAGGGCTTCGCGGTCGATCGCGCCTTCGTCGGAGGCGCGCAGCGCGATCAGGATGTCCTCGAGCGACATCGCGCGTCCTTCCGCGACGGGGGAGGCTAGGAGGCTGTCGGGAAACTGCTTTCGAACCGACAGTTTGAGATTTCGGTGACCTGTGCCCTCGGCAGCTGCAGGCATACGTCGAGTTCTGCCGAGGGTGCAGGACTGAGGATACACACCGCCGGAAGCTCAAATCGTCGGTCGGAATGAGTTTCCCGACATGAAGAGGGGCCGACGAGGGTCAAACGCGCGAGCACGCTTCCGGGTTCGGTTGCGACATCGATCTCGTCACTTGGCTCAGGGTTTCTTCGGCCCGTTGCTTTTTCGGTCCTGGATCATTTCGGCCTGAGCGCCCGCCAGGCGATCGGGGAACGGGTTCGTCCGGCGAATCTTCTCTTCTTCCGTCGCGATGTGAGCGAGCCACCGGTCGATGGCTTGTCTGACTTCGGGGTGCCTCTGAAGCTCTGCGCTCTTTGGAATGTCCTCCCTCACCAGTTCGAGTTCGTTCTTGCAGATACCGAGCACTCGATAGGCGAGCTCTTGCCAATTGTTCTTCACATGATTGTCGTCGGTCGCGCCTGCGCGACTGACGTAGTCGGGCACCTGGTTATTGAGAAGGGACTCGACGCGCGAGATGCGCATCTCAATCTCGCGAAAGGTCACGGGAGGGTTCACTTTCTCGAGCGCCTCATTGCGCCGCATCTGTTCTGTGGCCGAGTCGCCCCCGCCCCCGATCAACGCGAGCAAAAGAATGTAGACGACCGCCGGGATCCCGATCGCGGCGACGACACCGAGGAAGATGTCCATCGGATCCATGTTGCTGTCGTCGTCGTCGGCGCGGATCACCGCAGGGTTGGACGTGTTCGATCGCGGTGCGCGCGGAGACGGTGGCATCGGGGCTCCCTGGCTTCTGGATTTCGATCTTGGGGCAGCTGGGTTACTCATCGGCCGCGCCTTCGCGGCCGCTGCCGGCGGCCGGCGCTCGGTGCGCGATGGGGCTCTCGAACGAGAGTTCTCGCGAGAGGTCGCGCATGCGAAGTTGCAACGGAGCGAGCTGGAAGAGGTAGAGCGAAAACTCCTCCGGCACCGAACCATCTTCGTTGCGAATAGGATCGATCAGCTCGTCGGCGAGTTGGAAGGTCTCCCCGAAGCGTTCGAGAGTTGCTTCGACTGCACTTTGAAACGCGACGGGATCATCGGCCCGCTTGAGCGTCATCGTCTGGCGATACTCCTCTAGGTCCGCTTTTTTCCGCCAGAGGATATGGTCCCACGTGCCAGGAGGAGGGGGAGGGTCCACGAAGTCCTCTGTGCCCGGCCCCGGAACGTTCCCGGCCGACCGATCCGACAGCGCCCAAAAGAACGTCCCAGCAGAGGCGACCAAGAGCACGCACACCGCGATCATCACGATCACCGGCGCGCCTCCCCGCTGCGTTCCTCCGAGAAGAGGGCCTTCTGAGAACTCTCGCTCCGATGGAGTCATCGCGTTCCTCGCTCAGAACCCCGAGGACTTGTTCAGATCTTCGAACATCATCGTGAGACGTCTCGACTCGGCGAGGTAGCCCTCGTACTCGGGCCCGATGCTGCCATCCTCGCCACGGACGGGGTCCAACATTTCATCGACTCTCATCTGAACGCCTGCAATGAAGTCCATCGTCTCTTCGATCATCGTCTGAAACTCTTCGTACCGACTATCGTCGAGGCGCAGCTTCATCGTGGCATCCTTGCGCCTCTGCGCCTCGTTGATGTCTGCGCGGATCCCGGCCCATTCGCCGACGTTATCGGTCTCGACGTCTTTGACGATTGTCTTCGGCTCCTTGCCCTTGGTCAGGACCGCCCAGCCGAGGACACCACCCGTCACGACGACCAATCCGAGCAAGCCGAGGAGCAAAGCCGGATGCGCGCCCTTCTTCGGGCCCGCGACGAATTCGGCGCGGCCGCCTTCTGCTGCGGGACGCCGTTCTCCAGGGATCGATCGTTGCGGTCGCGGTGCGGCCATCGGTGTCTCCTCTAGTTTTGCGGATTTGAACCTGCCCGCGCAGGCTGGCCCGACGGCTGGACCGCCTGGACGAAGCGCGACAGGATCGAAGCAATCCCGGACGGCCGTGGGTGCCGACTGGGGCCTTCGAACTCGGGACTCTTCAAAGTGAAACGTTTCGGGCTGACGGACACGGGGCGAAATCACAGTATGCAGAAAAGTATCGGAACGGCGCCGCGCCCAATGGAGGGACATCCCGGGAGCGTTCGACCGAACGGAAAGGGTATCCCTGGATCCGATGGGGGTCAATCGCGGCGCGGGTCGCCGGGCTCCATCCAGAGGGCCCAAATCTGCCCGGTGGACCGAATTTCGAGGGTCGCAGGGGCTCGAGCGGGGACGAATACGACGCTTCCGGCCCCCAGAGGAAGCGGCTCCGCTCCGCCCCAGAGAGCCGCATTCTCCCCCTCTAAGAGCACCAGCAGCCCAAATCGGTCACTCCTGCGATCGACTCTGACGCATTTCCCGGCCCCGCTCCAAGAGTCGAGCCGGAAGTGCTCGCCGTCGATCGGGCGCTGCCACCTGTCGTTCCCGAGGGGAGACTTGAGGTTCTTTAGCGGACAGGGAGGAGCCGGTTCCGGCGGCTCAATCCCGGCACAAGCGTCGAGATGAAGCTCACGGGGTTGCCCGTCGAGTCCGACCCGCCCCCAGTCGTAGAGACGCCAGGTGATGTCGGATGACTGCTGAATCTCGGCGAGGAGGATCCTCCCACCGATCGCGTGGACGAGTCCGGCGGGGAGCTCGACGACATCGCCGCGGCACACCGCGACCGAGCGCAGGCCCTCCTCGCCATCGCCGGCCCGCACCGAGGCGAGGTAACGATCGAAGTCCCACCCGTCATCGAATCCGACGATCAGACGCGACCCCGGAGCCGCGTCGAGGATCACCCACGCCTCGCTCTTCCCTCGACCGGGGAGGCCACGCTGAGCAAGCAGTGCATCCGATGGATGCACTTGGACTGACAGGTCTTCCCTCGCGTCGATGAACTTGAAGAGCAGGGGGAGCTGAATTTCTCCGGCGAGATCGCGAGCGGTTCCCGCTCGTCCGAGGATCCCGAGAGAATCCTCGCGAAGGAGCGCGCGCAGGGTCTTCCCCCTGTGGACTCCGGTGGTGATGGAGGAGTGGAGAGCGGGGTGGTCCCCCACGTCCGAGACCTCCCACGTCTCACCGATGGGAAGGGGGCGCCCAACGCCATCGACCGGAGTTTCGAGTGAGGGGTGCAGCTCGGTGAGCAGTCGGCTCCCTCCCCAGACACGGGGCACGGGAATCGGATCGAGGAAGAAGGGGTCAAATTCCGAGAGGGACACTAGGCGCCCTCTCCCTCCGAGCGAGAGCTCGCCGGGCGCGGCTGAATCGAGGAATCTTGACCCAGCTCTTGGCGCAGAAGATCGACAAACGACCCGAAGCGCGCCTGGTTCTCGATGCCGAGATCACACAGCGTTTCGTGGGCAGAGAGGATCATGCCGAGGCGCTCCTCTTCACTGCAGTCGCGTTCGAGTCTTTTGAGGGGGATTTCAGGGAGGGAGACCGGATCGGGAAGAACTTGGATCAGTCGATCGATGCCGACTTCGGCGAGGATCTTCAAGACGTGCTTCGATACGTTGACTGCGGTGATTTGGGGGTGTCCGACTTCAGGCTTGCCGCCGAGTCTGAGGCCAAGGACGATCCCGAGGAAGGTGGAGTCGAGTCCTTCGCAGAGAGAGAAATCGAGAATGAACTCGCGACATCCCGAGTCTTGTCGCCGCCGCGCGAATGCCTCGAAGGGTGCGCTGTTGTTCATGTTCGCGAGGCCGACGACTTGGCAATACACCACATCGTCGGTCGTTGTCGCGAGGACATGCCCACGTTGTGCCCAGTTCAACATGCTCGTTCCCCTGGCGCCGATCGGGTCTGCGCCGTTCGGATCTGTGCCGTTCGGATCCTCGCGTCTGTTCTCGCCGCTTCGAGCATTTCTTTCGCCTCGGCGAGAGAGCGATCGGTGCGTTGTGTGCCCCGCATCATTTCCGCGATCTCCTCAATCCGTCGTTCCTCATCGAGGTGCTCGATCGTGGTGACCGTCCGGTCATCGACGACCCGCTTCTCGACCCGATGCTGACTCGCTCCATAGCACGCAAGTTGCGCGAGGTGGGTGACGCACAAGACTTGATGCCGCGCACCAATCTCCTTGAGCTTCACTCCGAGAGCACTTCCGAGACGGCCTCCGACTCCCGTGTCGATCTCATCAAACACCAAGGTCGCGACGGAGCCCGCTTCGGCCAGCGTACGCTTCAAGGATAGCATGACCCTGGAGAGTTCACCCCCCGAGGCTATTTCTCGAAGGGGTCGCTCCGGCTCGCCGGGGTTCGGTCCAAAAATCAGCTCGATCCGATCAGAACCAAATTCGTCGAACCCACGGAACGTCCCTCCCTCGACGGCGGAACGGTCGGCGCGGAACGTGGCGCGCTCCATCCCCAGATCGGCGAGCTCGGTGGTGATCCGCGCAGAGAGCTCGGTGAGAGCCTTCTTTCGCTTTCTCGTGAGAGCCTGGGCCCTCTTCTTCATCGTTTGGAGCGCCTTTCCGAGCTCCTCAGTGAGGGCCGGAAGGGAGTCTTCGGCGGTGCTGAGCCCCTCGAGCTCATCGTGCAGCTCCGCGCGATATTGAACGAGGTCGTCCCCTCTCCGCCGGAACCGCTCCTCGAGGGATACGAGCAGATCGAAGCGCCGGCTCATCTCATCAAGGGTCGAAGCGTCGACATCGAGACCGTCCGCGATCCCCCTGAGGGTATGGAGGCCGTCCTCGAGCTGTCCTCCCACCGACGCACACAAGGCTCCGAATTCGGCGAGATCGCGGTGGTTCGCGAAGGCGGAGAAATCGCGGGCAGACCGTGCCAGCTGGTCGATGAGCGACCCTTCGGACTCATGGAACTTGTCGAGGGTCTCGGCGATCCGGCTCGAGATCTGGTCTTTCCCCTCGAGAAGACCCAACTCTTCCTCGAGCCGATCTCGTTCGCCGAGGCGGGGGTCGGCGGTATCGATCTCAGAAATCAGATGTTCGAGGGAGAGGCGCCGCTCCGCGCGAGTCTCGGCGTCGTGCTTGAGGGCCTCGAGCTGGCTCTCGAGCGCCCGGGTGCTGCGGAAAAGCGAGCTGAACTCGCGCCGCTCGGCGACCAGACCGGCGAAGTCGTCGATAATCTCGAGCTGCGCGCGAGGATCGAGGAGGGCGAGTTGGCTCTGCTGACCGTGAATCTCGATTAGTTGCTGCCCAGCGGCGCGCAGCAGGCTCGCGGGGACCTCACGGCCATTCAGTCGGCAGCCGTGACGCCCCTGGCGCCTGAGGCGGCGCTCGATGAGCAGCTCCCCATCCTCAAGCTCGATCCCTGTAGTCTCTTCCAGACGTTTGCGTCGGGCCGCGTCCTCGATCACGAACAAGCCGGCAACCAGAGCTTCTTCGGAGCCGGTCCGGATCCAATCGACCCGGGGCCGCTCGCCGCTCAAGAGGGACATCGAGGCGAGGAGCATAGATTTTCCCACCCCGGTCTCGCCGGAGATCACTTGGAGCCCGCCCTCGAGCTCGATCTCAGCGTGCTCGATCAGCCCGAGATCGCGGATGGTGAGTTGAATCAGCATGACGAAGAGTGGTCCCCCGGCCGGCCCGAGTTGCGCGATTGAGTACCCAACAAACAAGAAGGCGCGACTTCGAAGACGCTCTTACCGAAGACGCTGCTCAGGAAACGCGGCACCCGGGACTGATCGGCTTGTCAGGTCCGAGGATCGACACGGTGTCGCCATCGGAGACGGCGAGCAGCATCCCCTGGGACTCTTGCCCGCGGATCACCGCCGGTTTGAGGTTCCACACCACCACGATGGTGCGCCCGACGAGATCTTCTGGAGAGTAGTGATCCCTGACCCCAGCGACGATCTGCCGCCGCTCCGGTCCGGGCTCAGACGCTCCTTCCGACTCGGAATCGTCCTGGGAAGGAGCAGGGCCGCCCTCGAGCTGGAGCAGGTACAGGCGGTCGGCGTCGGGGTGAGGCACTGCCTCCAGAACCCGTGCGGTCCGCAGTTCGACCTTCGTGAAGTCGTCGAACGAAATCTTCTCCATGCCCGTCCTCTCCCAAAGTAAGTGCCTGCGTTCTGCCGAGGGCACTGGTCCGAGCCGCAGCGCAGGAGGCGCGGCGGGGGAGCCTTGATAGCCGTCGCTGAACCGAGCCGCAAGGCCCCAGGGGAGGAAGAATGGGGAAGAGCGCAGGGATGAGACGGAGGAGAGCAGATTCTGAGTGCGCCGTGCGGGGGGCACCGAGGTCAGGTCGAGACACGAGCAACTGACCCAAAACCGAAAAGAGAGCGTGCCGTGAGGCACGCTCTCTTCAAAACTTTCAAATCACAACTCAAGGCCGCACTCCGCACGCTCCGGCGCTGATCTCCCTACAACGACTCGTCGAGAAGACGCTCCACCGCAGCGCGGATCTTGTCCTCGGAGTCGTAGCTACCGTCGGCAATCCCAGCCCGGGCGGCTTCGACTTTCTCGGTGCGGATGTCGGGGAAACGCGTGAGTTTCTCAAGAAAACGAGCCTGGTCGGAAATTTCAGCCTGATCGACCTTCGCGGTCTTTGGTGCTGCAGCTGCCGCGTAGGCCTTCGCTGCAGGACGTGCGGGCTGAACAGGCTGGGGTCCTTGGGCTCCTCCGGTTTGCTGGATGTTCATCGATCCCCCTCTCTCGGGCGGCGCGACGCGGGTCCGTGCACATGCGAAGGGCGGCAGAGCCGATCTTCGCAGTCCAGAGAGGCAAAGACACATCCGAGCGTCTCGCATCCCTCTGATTCGTCACATTCAACGTCGGTCGCAGTCGCAACACACTTGAGGACTATTTCAGAACTCCGCAAGTTTTTCTCCGCCGGCCCCGCGGGGCTGACCGGAGTCTCGGTTCTGAAAGACTCTCCCGGGCGAGTCCCGGGCCAGTCCAAAGGTATGAGGCGTGAACCCGCGCGGCGAAGCCGGGCTCACAAGCCCTGGAAGTTTGGCCCTTTAGAGAGAAATGCGCAACCCCGCGATCCCCCGCCCTCGCGTCAAGAATCCGCGTCAGGATCCGGAGTCTCGAGGGGAAGGAAGCGAGAAACTATAGGAGAGGGAGGGTGGAGCCGATGTTATCGGAAGAGGAAAGCCGAACCTAATGGCGAAGGGGCCTGTGACCGGCCGGTGCAGATCCAGCAGGCCACCCCCCCTAAAAAAAGTGGCCCTCCCGGACCAACCGGGAGGGCGCCACCCCACTGTGACGCCCTCGGTTCCCCGCGCGGGACCCGCGTATCGCGCGGGAAAACCAAAAGTGAGAGCACGCAGTGTTTCACCACCTCACCAACAAGGCGAAATGGCTGTTTCAGTGCGGACCGAGCGGTTCGGCCCGCGATATTCAGCTCAGTTGCTCTTCAAGAGGGGCACTGTCAGGGTCAGGGGTTTCCCTGCCCGGATGACCTCGACCTGAATGGTGTCAGAATCTACAACCCGCAGCTGGGCGCGGAGACCTGCGACATCGGTGACCGGCTTGCCGCCGATCGTGAGCAAGACATCATGCTCTTGGAAACCACTCGACTCGTTGGCGCTCTCCAAGACGTCCCCGATCAGGAGCCCGCGCCCCTCGGGGATCGGCAAGTGCGCCCGGAGTGACGGGTGCACGCTCTCGACCGCGACGCGAAGAGCTGCAATTTCTGAGAAATCAAACTCGCGAGAGCTGTCAAAAACCGGCTCGCCGTCGCGCCAAATCTGGACGCGCGACTCGGCCCGTGACTCACGACCACTTTCTCCTCCGAAGAACCCCTGCTCGCCGAAGAACCCCTGCTCGCCGAAGAGCCGCTTCTGAATGCTGCCCCCCGATCGGCGGCCGCTCGCCACGCGATCGAAGTTGCGCTGCATCCGCTCTCTCAGCTCAGCGACCCGCGCCTCGAACTCACCGGTCAGCAGATCCTTGTCGAATTCGCGCATTCGCATGCGAAGACGATCGGCGCTGGGAGTGGAAAACTGGTCAAACTGCTCGAACACCCGATCGAGCCGACGCACCGCTTCGGCAAACGCGGGGTCGGTCAACTCGGGCAACTCGCGACGAAGGCGGCCCAATTCCGGGAGGGAGAAGCGCTCGCGGAGGGACCTGCCCCCACTCTCGGCTTCAGCGGACCCATCGACTTCCGCCCTTTGCTGGTTCCGAGTGATCTCGACGATCAGTTCTTCGGCCCGACGGCGCACTTCAACGTCTTTTGAACCGAGCGCGCTGCGCAGCTCGGGAAGGGCCCGAGCTCCGAACTCAACGAGAGCGCGGCTGGCTCCTTCACGGACTTCATAGGCGGCATCCGCAAGAGCCGTGACATGTTCGGAGATTCGATCGGAGAGCGCTTTCTGCTGGCTCGCTTTCTCGTCTGGATCGGCTTTCGCGTCACTCTCAGCGGAGGAAGAGGCAGCGGAGGAAGAGGCGTTCAACGCGAACGCTCCGGAAGTCAAAGGAAGGACCGGAGCCCCGGCAAGGCCAAGCGCGGCCACCAGGAGGAATCGAGCGTACAGGGAGGGCGCACGACCCCAGGAATGGGTGTGGGAGTAGAGGTAGCTTCTCGACTTCCCGGGACTCCGGCTCATGGGATCGGTCCTTTCTTGAGGCTCGCCCTCTATCAACTGGCGTACCAATCGTGGGAACCGCCGCGAGAAGACTTCTGGATCCGCCCAAGTCGCTTCTAGATGGTCGCTTAGCATGTGCAAGGGACACGGGTGAACCCCGAGATGCGAGACACCCTCCGCGACAGAGTTGGGACTTTGCCCCTTCTCCGTCGGGAGGGTGCCGCAATTGGGGCCACCCGTTCTGAGGCCGAGTTCTCCCCTAGGAGGCTGTCGGAGAACTGCTTTCGAACCGAGGGTTTGAGATTTCGGTGACCTGTGCCCTCGGCAGAACGCAGGCATACTGCTTTGTACGTCGAGTTTTGCCGAGGGTGCAGGGCGCCGG
>CALEHF010000104.1 GCA_937876125.1 uncultured bacterium | reverse complement strand
AGGCGCAGGGTCCCCGCCACCGACGATGACGATCGCCCCCTCGAGGGTTCCGTTGATCACTTCGCCATCGATCCAGAGCTCCGTGGTCAGTGTGTGTTCTGGGCCGAGCACGTCGAGCGCCGCAGCGGCGGTGAGGAGCTTGAGGGTCGAAGCGGGGGTCATCATCTGTGCGTCTCGATGGGAGAGGACCGAGCCATCGGGGAGTTCGATCCGCAGCCCTATTGTCTCGAGGGAGAGGCCGCGAGTGGCGGCGTCGGCGAGCGCAGAGTCGAACATCTCCTGAAGAGGCGAGCGCACTCTCGTTGCGGCAGGGGGAGCACCCGCGCGAAGGCGCCGACCTCCGACACCGTCCGGATTGGCTGTATCAGCCGCCTGGGCTTCTGCCACTCGCGCGTCGGTCGCGGGCGGGAGGGACAAGGCTCCCTCCTCGAGGGCCGCGCCCGAGCGTGCCCACCACGCAAGGCAGATGACCAGCCAAAGAGCGGCCAGGGCGAAGGGGCGAGATTTCGAATGCAGAGAACCCTTCCACAGGGAAAACGGCCGACGAGGGGCCCCAGCCGGCACGGATCCGCCGTGGACGTCGCCGTTCGATTCTCCGCTCGGGATCTCCATGGATCTCCTCTCCCCGCGATCGAGCCCGCGATCGAGCCCGCGAGGGTACCAAGGTGAGCGTACGACTCAACCGTCTTCTCGGATGCAGGGCCCCACCGACCGATTCTCACCTCCAGAGGGGCCGACGCGGTACGATCCCGGGCGGAGGAACCGCCGATGTCATCGCCATCCTCACACTCGCCCGATTCGGTCCCCGACGGCGAAGATTCGCCGAAAGCGTCGAAGAAGCGCCCCTCGGGGAAGCGCACCGCCTCCTCGCGGAAGAAACGAACCTCGGCCAAGCCCCGCCCCTCGAGCACCCCATCACCCAAAAATCCTCCCGATCAGCGTCGACTCGGCGGACGCGCGCCCGGGATTTACCGTGGCCTCGCGAGCTGGATCGAAGAGCGGCTCGCGGAAGATCTTCCCGACGGCGGGGCGCTCCCCGACCACATCGAGCTCACGGTCCGTCTCCCCTTCGTCGGGGACCGACGGAAGTGGCGGCGCGCTGAGAGAGAATTCCGTCTCGCCTTCGAAAATCAACTCGATGCGATTTGTGATCAATTGCGAACCGACGAGCTCGGGTATCGCGACGGCCACGCGTTCTGTCCGTGGTGCGCGTCTCCCATCTGCGAGCACTCGATCCCCCACGATCCGCGCGCGATCTTCATCGGCTACAACCCGACCGGCGTGCCTTTGTGGCGGGACTTGGGTTCATGGCTCCTCGATCAAGGCGACGATCGGCTCGACCGACTCTACGAGAGTCGCCCCCTCCCCTTGGCGCGCAGGATCGATGGCGATGCGCTGACCGCCGAACTGCTGCCGGAGTTTGGCGAATCGATGCGCCCGCTGGTTCTCGTCGGAGCGGTCGTCGCGGGATACTTCATGGTGCCGCGGCCACAAGGAGGAGAGCAAGCGCTCGCGCTCAGTGCACTCGCCCTCGAACGACGCTCTCTGGCGGGCGCGCCTCGTTACACACTCAACATCGTGGCGACGTTGCCGCCGCCGCATCACCTGCCCACTTTGCTGGCCGAGCGGGTGGTGCCCATCCTCTCCGACTGGGTCGCAAACCTGCGGCGCGAGTTGAGCACTGTGCAGGATCGCTGGATCGAGGGGACTTCGACGGGCCGCCGGCTTTCGATCGGAGAGTGTCGCGCTCTCGTCGAGCGCGCTCTCGAAAACGGCGCAAACTACCTCGAGAAACGGCTCCGCCGCCGGCAGGGGAGAACCGATCATGCGGAGGAGCGCAGCGCGGATCCGGAGCGGCCGACTGCGAGCGCGCTCTCCGATGCGCTCGCCGCGTCGAATGACTCGATTTTCCACGACCGTCGGGAACGAACCATCATCGTGCGCGGCCCCCGGAATCGGATTCACGTCTTCCGCGGAGACGGAACTCACATCACGAGCATCCTCTACACGGGAGAATCGATTCGAGATCGGATCGGGCAGGGGCGGTGGATCCCGCTGGAGCCGGCACGGATCGAAGCGCTGCGAAAGGGATTGAAGACTCGCCGACAACTGGACCCCACTGACGAAGATGTCTCGGCCGGGAGTTGAAGAGGTCAGGAGCCGGTGCTCCCCCACCACCGTCGGAAATTCTGACCGAACAGGCCATCGACTTCCGAAGCGGAGAAGCCGCCACTTCGGAGCGCGCTCCGAAGCGCCGGCATGTCTCGATAGTCGGCGAACCCCACGGGTGTCTCGTCGATCCCATCGAGATCACTCCCGAACGCGAGCCGATCGATCCCGATCAGTTCGGCAGCATGCTGCGCATGGGCGACGAATGTTTCGAGCGTGACCGGGGGGGTGCCGAGGAACGGGCAGTAAACGTTCAAGCCGACGACCCCCCCCCGGGCAGCCAGCGCACTCAGCTGCGCGTCATCGAGGTTGCGACGGTGGTCATGGACCGCGCGGCAATTGCTATGGGTGGCAAGGACGGGGACGCCGAGTGCGAGCACCTCCGCCACCCCCGCGCGATTCAGATGTGAGATGTCGATCGCAAGCCCCAGATCCGCCGCGCGGGCGATTGCACTACGCCCAAACTCGGTGAGCCCCCCCACGTCCCCCACTCCGCAACCGGTCGCGAGCTCGTTTGCAGCGTTCCAAGTGACACCGAGAATCGAAACCCCAAGGGCGGCAAATTCGTCGACCGCTTCGAGGTCTCCTTCGAGGGAACGCGCATTCTCGATCGTTGCGATCACCCCGAGCTCCGTGGGCTTCAACCGAGTCAGCTCCGCCGGGGTTCGCACCTGACGGATCGGGCACTCGGGATCGGTATCGAGCTCTCTGAGCAGGGTGAGCATTCGGCGCACGTGCGCACGCGGCGCGGGGTCGTCGTCCGCTGTGAAGCACGCACCGCAGAGCGCGGCGACACCCCCCTCGAATGCGCGTGCCGGATCGACAGCGAGACCAGGGTGACTCGATCTGAACTCTCCCCCGACCGCGAGAAGGCGTGAAATCGTGTCGACGTGGAGATCGACTGCGCCGTTCACTCAAGACCTCCTAAGCAAGGATCTCCTCCGAGAAACAACTCGACCAACGCGGCCTCTTCGATCGTCCGAGCGTTCCGCGGATCGTCGCACTCGAGCACTTGAAGGTCAGCGGGGCTGCCCGGCGCGATCTGTCCCCAGCCGCGCGGCAGCCGATTCCCGTCGGCGCACCCCGCGGTGCGACCGATGAGTGCGGCTTCGATCGAAATCCGCTCTCCGGGGATCCACCCGCCGGGGAACCGACCCGCGCGATCGACGCGATCGACCGCCGCGCGCATATCGACCCACGGATCCGCTGTTTCGATCGGCGCGTCGCTTCCGAAGATCACGGGAACCTCCGCGTCGAGCAGAGTTCGCACCGCAAACAGACTTTGGCAGCGATCACCGAACCGCTCGGGACCGATCGCAGCGTCCTCGAGGAGGTGGCACGGCTGCAGCGAGGCGATCGCGCCGCTCCCCCGCAGTTGTCGAAGTGCGGTTCGGTCGAGCAGCTGCGTGTGTTCGATTCGATCGTGGCAGATGGCCCGCCTCCCGAGGCGGATCCGCGCAATGCGCGCACCGTCGATCATCGCGATCGCGGCTCCGACCGCCGCATCCCCGATGGCGTGGAGCGAGAGCGCAAACTCGGTCTGGGCGACCGCGGCCACCAAACGCTCGCGCTCACTTTTGGAGATCCGCTCGTCACCGGTCGAACCGGCCGCATCATTATAGTCCTTCCGGAGCCACGCCGTCCGCGACCCGAGCGTGCCGTCGAGGAAGCCCTTCACCCAAGGGACGAGGAACATCGCGTCACGATCATCATTGAACGAGGGCAGCGACCCGTCGTCAAACCTCGCCAGGAACTCTTCTCTGGGGATCGAGTGTCGAACGCGCAAGCGGCGCCCATCCCCAAGAATCGCTCTCTGCCAAATCTCGCGTGCACAGCTGCCATCGAAACTCGTCACCGCGGTGATTCCGAATCGGTGGAGGTCCTCCACCGCGCCATCGAGGTCTGCGGGAAGCTCGGGGACGGAACTCCACGCCTCCATCATCGCATCTTCGAGGAGGACACCACCATGTCCCGCCGGGTCGATCCCGCACGCGCGGAGAGCGGCGGAGTTGAGGAGCGCGCGATGGTGATCGACCGCGAACGCCCAGACCGGAGCCTCGGAAACGCTGTCCAGGAACTGTCGCGGTGATGGCGTGAGAGTCTCGGCGAGGGGATCTTGCCACCCCTGCGCGATGATCCATGGTGGGGAAGCAAGACGCTGTTCGCGCACGACCCTGCCGAGTTCAGCGGCCGTGGTCGACCGTTCGAGTCGCACGACTCCGCGCTGTTGCGCCATCGTGTGAAGATGGAGGTGGCTGTCCGCGAACGCGGGAAGCAGCCAGCGCCCTTCGAGATCATGCTCGACTTCGAGGCTGCGGGGAGCGTCAGCGCTGGGGGATTCACCCTGCGGCTGCACCGAGTGCACAACCCCGTCCGCGATGAGGATGTCGGCGGCGAAGGGCTCGGGAAACTGCGAAGGATCGAAGAGCGTCGCATTTCGGAGCGACAGCCAGGCTGCTGTCATTCTCCGGTCGATCCCGACCGTTTTTCGTGAGTGACGCGCCCCGCGTCGACGCGATCGAACTCCAATTCGATCACTGCCGCGACAGTGAGCCCTTGACTCCGGTCATGGAGGTCAGAGAGAGCGCTCGCGAGCGCACGCCTCCGGACGAGCCCCTCGAGCGCCAGGACTCCCCACAGGTCAGCTTCCCGGATTCCCTCGAGTTCGAGGATTCGAATGCGCGCGGAGATGACCTCAGGGTACCCGTCGAGGTTGGAGTCGCGGATCCCGGTGAGGAGCTCGAGTTCCTTCGCTTCTTTGCCGAGTTTCCGCGCGTCCGCGAGCGCGTGTGTATCTCGCCTCAACCGTTTTCGCCACGAGACGATCTGTTTGTCGGCATCTTCGTAGCCACGCTCGAGTCGACTGAAGCGATCGCGCGCTTGTACGCGGTGGGCGAGGTTGCCGAACTCATCGAAATAGAGGAACGCCTCGGGAGAGCGATCTGGATCGAGGTGCATGAGCAGCAGGTCATAGCTCTCGGCCGTGACCTGGAAGTACTTCCACCCGTGGGGCGGGTCGATCTGTCGCCCGATATCGTCGAGCGCCGGAAACTCAACCAGAAGCCGTGACCCACGGTACGGCGTCAGGGGATCATGCTCTTGGGCGGCGATGTTGAGGGTCGAGTTCGTCATCACTACCGCCAGAGCGAGAACACACCGCCCCCCAGGCGCGCGGCACTGCAGAGCGGCCAGAAACCCTTTGATGATCAGAACAACTCTGAAGGTGTCGGGAAATCGGGGCTCGGGGAGGCTGGTTTTCATGCCGCCAGGAAAGCAGGGGACGCTGGCCTCGTCAAGGGTGCAAACCTACCGACGAGGGCCCACCGTAAAAAGAACGAGCCGGTCCCTCCGAAGAGGAACCGGCTCGTTCAAGGCGCTCACCTACGTGGTCACCTGACTAGTCGCGGCGCGGACCTCGGTCTCCACCACCACCGCGCGGCGGTCCACCGCTCCCACCGCGATCGTCGCGTCGGGGGGGCGGACTGTCCCGACGCGGGGGCGGACTGTCCCGACGGGGAGGCGGACCATCGCGACGAGGACCTCGGTCTCCACCACCGCCGCCACCACCACCACCGCCGCCGCCACCACTGGCACGGCCCTCGTCTTCGAGGACAGCCTTCCGGGAGAGGCGGATGCGACCCTGCGGATCGAGCGCAAGAACCTTGACCTTGATCATGTCCCCGCGCGAAACGACGTCATTGACGTTCTCGACATACTCTCCGCCGAACTCACTGATGTGCAGGAGCCCCTCTTGGCCCGGGAGCACCTCGACGAAGCAGCCGAAGTCCTTGATCGAAACGACCCGACCGTCGTAGACCTGGCCCTCTTTGACTTCCTCGGTGAGCATTTCGACGCGGGTGCGAGCGAGCTCGGCGCTCGCAAGGTCGGCACCGAAAATCGTGACGGTACCGTCGTCGACGATCTCGATCTTCGAGCCGGTCTCCTCCTGAATCGCTTTGATCATCTTGCCGCCCGGTCCGATCACGATCCCGATCTTCTCGGGGTTGATCTTCACGCGGATGATCTTGGGAGCGAACGGAGAGACGTCGTCGCGCGGACGCTGAATCTCTTTCAGCATTTCGCGGAGGATGTGAAGACGACCCTCTTTGGCCTGCCCGAGGGCGCGCGCCATGATGTCGCGACTCAGCCCGTCGATCTTGATGTCCATCTGGAGCGCGGTCAGACCGTTCTGGGTCCCCGTCACTTTGAAGTCCATGTCCCCGCTCGCGTCCTCGGAACCGAGGATATCGGAGAGCACGTGGAACTCACCGTCCTGCTTCACGAGCCCCATGGCGATTCCAGCCACTGGGCGCTGAATCTGCACTCCCGCATCCATCATGGCGAGGGTGCCGCCGCAGACGGTCGCCATCGACGACGAGCCGTTCGACTCGGTGATGTCGCTGACGATGCGGATCGTGTACGGGAAGTCGTCGTGGGCGGGGAGCACCGGACGGAGGGCTCGCTCGGCGAGCGCGCCGTGTCCGATCTCGCGGCGCTTTGGACCGCGGTTCGGCCAGGACTCTCCGACGCAGTACGCCGGGAAGTTGTAGTGCAGGAGGAAACGCTCTTTGCGATCCTCGCGCAGGCCGTCGATCCGCTGTTCGTCGAAGCTGGTTCCGAGCGTGACGGTAACGATCGACTGCGTCTCCCCGCGGGTGAACACGGCCGAGCCGTGGCTGCGCGGCAGGAATGCCGGTTGAGTGTGAATGTCGCGGATATCGGCGAAGCCTCGCCCATCCGCGCGCTTGTGCGTCTGGGCGATGATGTCGCGCTCTGCCTGCTTCTTGACAACACCGAGCAGTCCCTTGACCTCTTTCACGTCGGGGCAGGTCCCCGCCAGGATTTGGTCTTCGGGGCAGAGCTCTTGGACGACCGCCTTCACGACGGTGTCGACCGCGGTTTTACGGTGATGCTTCCCGATGGTCTGAGTGGCGGTGCGAATCTTGTCATAGGCCATCGAGTGGATCTGTGACTTCAGGGCTTCGTTGACCACCGGAGGATCGAACTCGATCTTCGGTTTTCCGACCTGTTCCGCGAGTTCACCGATCAGTCCGACAACGTCCTTGATGACGTTGTGACCAAACTCGAGCGCGTCGATCATCTTCTCTTCGGAGACTTCGTTCGCCCCCGCTTCGACCATGACGAGTGCGTCGGAGTTTCCGGCGACGACCAGGTCGAGGTCTCCACTATCGCGATCCGCGTAATTCGGGTTCGCGAGGAGCGCGCCATCTTTCATACCGACGCGCACTGCGCCGATCGGTCCCTTGAAGGGGACTTCCGAGATGGTGAGCGCCGCGAACGCAGCGATCATCCCGAGAATGTCGGGATCGTTCTCCTTGTCCGCCGATAGGACCGCGATCACCACCGACAGGTCCTTACGGAACCCTTCGGGGAAAAGCGGCCGGATCGGGCGGTCGATCAGGCGCATCGTGAGAATCTCCTTGGTGGTCGGACGACCCTCGCGCTTGAAGAATCCGCCGGGGATCTTGCCCGCGGCGTATGCGAACTCCCGGTAATCGACGGTGAGCGGAAAGAAATCGATGTGACTCGGGGGATTACCCCAGGTCACGCAAGAGAGCACCACGCAGTCGCCACAACGCACAATGACCGAGCCACTCGCCTGTTTGGCGATTTCGCCGGTCTCGATGCTGATCGTGCGTCCGCCGATCTCTCGAGAAACAATGGTTTTCATTCATCCTCCTGGAGACGCTCTCCTGCGCCTCTCTACTTCTGTTCTACTTCTCTTCTGTACTACTTTTGAAATCAGTTTGTGACTCGCACGACGGCTCGATCCAAACCGTTGGGAGCGCCCCGACCGAGGGGAGCCCTGCCGTAGGGGAGCCCTGCTGTAGGGGAGCCCTGCTGTAGGGGAGAGCCGAGATGCGAAACAGGCCCCGCCAAAGGCGAGGCCTGCGATGATCAGCGACGAAGTCCGAGAGCGCCGATCAGCTTGAGGTATTCCGCGCGGTCGGTCCGCATGAGGTACCGCAAGAGTCGTGTGCGTCGGCCCACCATCATGAGAAGGCCTCGACGCGTCGCGAAATCCTTCTTGTTCACTTTGAGGTGCTCTGTGATGTTGCGAATTCGCTCTGTCAAAACCGCGACCTGGACCTGGGCGGAGCCCACGTCGTTCTCGGAGATCGCGAATTCCTTCATCAACTCTGTCTTACGTTCGGCGGTGATGCTCATGAGCACTCCGACTTTCTAGTTTGGATCATCGAGGGGGTTCCCGACGTGGGAAGACCACCGACACCGAGACGGCTGACCCGCCTCTGGCTCCCGTCCCTCGCAGTCCGATGAACCATCGGATCTGCACCATCCCAGCTTCCGCCGACAGGCGGGCACCGGACTTCGCGCGAGAGACCCCGGGAAATCCCGGGCCCATTTTTTGTGCGAAGTGAGATGGAGGGGTGACTCGATCGACGTAACCACTGGCCATTCAAGGGGTAGGATCGTAGCGGGGGGGGGCTCGTGCCTGCAAGGGCAGTTCGGAGATTCGTTGGCCCTCGATCGTCGGGGGAGAGTCGGCTAGAGGAGGTCTTCTCGCCCCACACTCTTCAGAGCATCAACCACCCGGCGAATCTCCTGGGCGCGATTTCGGGGGCAAACGAGCAGCGCATCATCGGTTTCGACGACCAGGAGATCTTCGACGCCAAAGAGCACAATTGCGCGATTCCGAACTCCAGACACTCGCTCAGCCGCGATCCGCTCTCCCGCGCCGATCACGACAGAGGTCCGACTCTCGATGGCGATCGCCCCGGGATCGAGGACGTTTCCGGCCTCATCGGCGCGATCGGTCCGGAGCCGCTCGACGGCATCCCAGGTCCCGACGTCGTCCCACGGGAAGGCCGCCTCGACCACACGCACCCGGTCGGACTTCTCGAGGAGGGCATAGTCGATCGAGATTTTCGGAAGGAGCTCAAACGCACGCGCGACGGCGGGGCTGTCCCCGGTCATGAGTGCATCGCGCAACTTTAGAAGCCCATCGGTGAAGTCTGCGGCCGCGCGACTGAGTTCCTCGAGGAAAGTCGAGGCCCGCCAGAGGAAAATCCCCGCGTTCCACAGATGCTCACCGGAGGCAAGAAAGTCCTCCGCCCGTTCGCGATCGGGCTTCTCAAGAAAGCCGCGCACCGAGAAACACCCCTCCGCGCCGGTCGGATCTCCGCGTTCGATGTAACCGAAGCCTGTCGAGGGCTCGGTCGGCGTCACTCCAAACGTGTACAGACCGTCGTCTTCGAGGAGAGCGGCACGCGCGCGCTCGACCGTCCGCCGAAACGCCTCGGGATCGGAGATGTGATGGTCGCTGGGAAGGATCAGGAGCAGCGCGTCGGGGTCTTCGATCGCGACCCGGAGCGCGCCGAGCGCGAGGGCCGGCGCCGTGTCCCGCCCTTCCGGCTCACCGAGGATCTGTTCGTGGGCAAGATCGGGGAGTTGACTGGCGACCGCCTCGACGAGATCGGCGCGGGTCAGGACCCAGCGCCGCTCCGGCGCGATCCAATTCTCGAGTCGATCGCAGGTGTTTGCGATCAGCGACTGCTGGCCATCGATGGCGAGAAACTGCTTGGGATTCCCCCGCCGGCTCCACGGCCAAAATCGGGTCCCCGATCCTCCTGCGAGGATCAATGCGTGCAGTTTCGGAGTCACCATCGCTCCCTTCCTCTCCGAGGCATCCATACCTCAATCGGAGGGTCGGGGACAGCAACCGCCCCGATGAATGGACCTCAGGCCGCATGCGAACCGCTCCTCAGAGGGTGTCGAGAGGTGGGTCAGATCACCATCCGTAGGACTTGGTACGCCTCCGCCGCTTCGACCGAGATCTCGCGACCGCGCTGACGAGCGAGGACTTCGAGTGCATCGACGCCACCCATGCTCGGGCCGGGGCGTTGCTGTGACTCGTGTTTCGTGAACGCTTCGAGCTTGCGAGAGAGGAATTTGCCCGAAATGTCCACGTAGAGGTTCGGCTTGAACGGTTGTGCGTTCCACGCGAGCTGCGGGGAATCCGCGACCAGCACGAAGTTCTGGAATGGTTTCAGGGTCGCGAGATGGGGGCGGCACGCCGTGATTCCCGCCTCGAAAATCACGACATGGTCCTGATTGAAGCTCGGCGCGGGCAGGGCGATCATCGTCGGTTTGATCCGATCGATGGAGAGCCGTGATCCCTTCTCCAGTGCCCCGACCAATTCACGCCGCGGCATCGAATCGAGCCGGAGGTGCCAGTCGGAGTCTTCGAAAATAATCTCGTGGTCATCGACTTCGAGGACTCGCATCGCTTCCGCGAGTTCTTCTGCCCGAGTGTGAGCAAACGTGACACCCTCGCGACCGTCGTAGTGCTCGAGATCCGAAACTGTGGCCACCTGGACGAACACTTGACCGCCCTGGTCTTTGACCTTTGCGATGAGTCCGCCGCATCCGATCGTCTCGTCATCGGCGTGCGGTGCAATCACCAACAGCCGTTGATCGCCGAGGAAGCGCTCCATACTCCCGAAGGTCCTTTCTGAACCGTGCGGTACCGACCGGCGGGCTCCTGCGAGCTCAGCTCCGGGCGAAGAGGTTCTGAAACCCCTATCGGATTTCGCCCCGCCCCCCTGTAGCAGTCCTCGAAGATCTCGTCGCCAGGCTGTGTAGGGAGATGATGTGTCAAGGCCCCACGGAATTCGGGGCCTGCCCGCCGTTCCCCCGGGACTCCCCCTCCCCCCTTGGCCCGAGGCAGCGGCCGGAACTCCTGACATTGAGCAACCTCGGGCAAAGGTCCACCCGGGGTGCAACCGATAGGTTAGGGACGCCCGGGATCGGCATCTCCGGGCTCCCCTAAAGTCACGGAGAGGACCTGACTTGCACGGCCTGAGCCCCGCTCAACACGATCGACCGCACGGTGGTCAGCCTCTACCCCTGTTGGTGCTGGCTGTCTGTTGCTGCTCGGTGGGGGTTTGGAGCATCTACTCGAACGATCTGTTCGGGAAAGAATGGCAGCACTTTCCGCTGATTCTCGCGGCGGGAATGTTGAGCTTCATCTCGCTCTTCGAGCTCCGGGTCGGGTTCGCCGTACTTCTCATCGCGATCGGGCTCTCGCCCGAGTACACGATCATGGGGATTCCCAACTTCCGATTCGAGGACGTGGTTATCCCGATCCTCCTTATGGTATGGATCAGCCGGCACATCATGACCCGAGCGAGGCTCCAACCCACGGACCTCAAAGTGCCGCTCCTCGTCATCGTGTTCGTCTCACTCTTCTCCTCGCTCAACAACCACCTGTACTCAGGACTCGATCTGGCGACCGCCTTTCTGCGTTTCGGAAAGAGCATCGAGTACTACGTCATCTTCCTCCTGGTCTTGAACACACTGCGCTCGAAGGCGGATATCCGCGGGTTCTTCGTCCTCATGCTGCTCGCGAGCGCGCTGGTCGGGGTGTTCGGACTGATGCAGTGGTCGGCGCAAGGAGGAGGCGCTGGATTTCGACTGCCGGGTCCGAGGGGCGAGACCGCGAACATCCTCGGTGGCTACTACGTGTTCCACATCTGTCTCGCACTCGGGTTGATGGTCCGAGTGAAGGCAACAGCACGACCACTCCTTCTCCTTTATCTCGCCATCATGCTTGTCCCGGTGGGTCTGACTCTGAGCCGAACTTCCTACGTCGCGCTGATCATCGGCGTCTTGACGATTTGGGGGGTTTCGCGCAGCTCGTCGATCGGGTGGCCCCTCTCGTTCATGCTGCTGTTTGCGCTGTTCGTGCCGGAAACGGTTTCCGAGCGATTCGAGACGATCTTCGGGATCTTCTCGGGAGACGTACCGAGCTCGTGGCGAGCGCGCGTGGCGGGTTGGAGTTTGTACGTACCGGCGGCGCTCGAACGCCCTCTGTTTGGACACGGCGTCGGATCGCGTTCGCTCGGAGCCGTGGACTCCGAGTACGTTCTGCAGCTCTACTCTCTCGGCGTCGTGGGCCTGGGAGCCTTCCTATGGCTGATCACTCGCTGCCTCAAGACCTCCTTCCGACTTCAAAAGCAGGAAGACAACGATCCGTGGATCCAAGGGTTCGCGCTCGGGTACTTCGGCGGGGCGGTCTCACTTCTGGCCCACAGTATCGCGGCGACAACCTTCACCACTATTCGGACCACGGAGCCATTCTTCTTCGCGACCGGCATCTTGTACGTCTGCTGGAACCGTTCTCAACGGAGGTTGCACGACGGGGACCGGGACCGGCCACCGCTCGACTACAGTCCGCTGGGCCTGCGCTCGCACCACGGGCACTCCCAGATTCCCGACGTGAGCCCGCTCCGGAGTCCGTTCACAAGCCACTGACCCGGGCGTTCGCTCCGCTACCCCGCCACTCAACTGAAATCGCCTGCTCTCCCCGCACCGAGATCGCGCTGGGGTGATCCGTCCGGCGTTTTCGGTGGGAACATGTCGCGCAGTTCGCGGCGAAAACGCGCGAGACCCTTCGCTTGTGGTTGCAGCTCGAGCGCAATCTCGAGGTGCTTGAACGCCTCCACCCGCATTCCCATCTCCAGATAACACCGGCAGCGATGCCGCGCGACCTCCACGCGCTGGGCCCGTTCGAGACCGAGCGCTTCCGCACGGCGGAGATACTCGAGCGCAACCCGTGGCTCGAGCTCGTTCGAGGTACGTCGGATGAGCAACCGACGCGTGCGATCGAGCGCCTCGGGATAGCACGGTCGATGACGACGTCGACTGCTCTCCGCGCGAACGAGATGATCGAGCCAGACGAGAGCCTCGAACCAGCTCTTCCTGTGCTCGAACAGCTCTGCGATCAGGAAAGACGAATCGATGAACTCGTCGGAATCGAGGTACTTCTTGAGAAAGACGGGGGCGGCCTCCCCGAGTGCCCGCAGGCGTTCGAGTGCTTCGGCGCCCCGATTTTCGAGAAGCAGGAACAAGATCGAGCGCGCGCGATTCTGAGGCCGCTCCGACTCTGTGACATGGGGAAGATGGCTTCCGTCATCGAGCCAAGCATCGCGATTGTGGAGCCGCCAGATCCGATCGTAGGCATCGCGAAGGTCCACGTCCCCGAGGATCTCCCAGGCCCGCATGACGCGGGCAAGGTGGCCTCCGTCGACCGGCTCTGCAGACTTGTCGGGGTGCGCTTCGAGGAGACACTCCCGGAACGCCTTTCGCACCGCGGTCCGTTCGCAATCGAACTCGACCCCGAGGACCGCATAGTGATCGACGAAAGACTCCACAGGATAGTCAGGCATGCGCCACTGCTTCGCGCTCAGAGGGGCTTTCGAGCCAGAGGGTCACGGGTCCGTCGTTCTCGAGCTCGACCTGCATATCTCCCCCGAAGACGCCGGTCTGCACTCTCGTCACCCCCTCTTCGGCGAGGAGGGTCAAGAATCGATCGTGGAGAGGCTTCGCACCTTCAGGGTCTCCGGCGCCCACAAAACTCGGCCGGCGCCCCTTCCGTGCATCGCCGTAGAGAGTGAACTGGGAGACCGAGAGGATCCCCCCACCCACCTCGAGAACAGACAAATTCATCTTCCCATCGGAGTCAGAAAACACCCGCAGGTTTGCCACCTTCTTCGCCATCCACTGAAGGTCCGCCTCCGTGTCGAGCCGCCCGATCCCCGCGAGGAGCGCCAGCCCAGGGCCGATCCCCCCCACGATGGAGCCCTCCACCCGCACGGCGGCGTGGGTCACGCGCTGAAGTAGAACTCGCATCGGTCCCTCGTTCCGCCTTGCCGAAGAGCGCAGAGACTGCCGCTCGGGGCAAAATCCGCCGCCCAGTCGGAGCAATGCATATCTCCGCAATCCACTACGAAATAGTCACTTACAACTACCAGGACGGTCCGGCACGTCGATTCCTGTAGAGGAGGACA
This sequence comes from uncultured bacterium, assembly GCA_937876125.1. Classification (GTDB taxonomy): domain Bacteria; phylum Planctomycetota; class UBA8108; order UBA1146; family UBA1146; genus JAFMMO01. The sequence goes on along the minus strand of CALEHF010000104.1, from coordinate 2,937 downwards.
GCCAGGCGCTCTGAGGCCCCGGGTTCGACAACTCGGTGAAACTGTTTGTGCTCCGATGAGATTGCGCAAAAGAGCGCGACCGTCGAGGCCGGGTCAATAGAGAAGCCGCGAAAGGAGTCCCGCGTGGACCTCTCCTTCCACATCGCTCAAAACGGTCTGCACGCCGGCACGATACGGCAGAGCATGATCGCCAACAACCTCAGCAACTTGACCACCGATGGCTACCGCGCCCAGGTGGCCGACCCCGCCACTTTGAACGGACCGGGAACTCAGATCCAGGGGGTGCGCGACAGCCAGACCCTCGGCACACCGCGGGCCACCGGTGGCGTCACCGACGTGTTCATCGGGGGCGAAGGATTCCTCCGCGTCACTACCGAGGACGGAGTGGCGTACACCAGGAATGGTCAAATGCACCTCGATGCGGAGGGAAACCTCACCACCAGCTCAGGGCAACTCATCGAGCCTCAAATTACCATCCCCGATGATTCCGTCGATCTCTCGATCCTCGGAGACGGGACGGTCCTCTCCTACGACGTCGACAACACCGCCACTGAGATCGGGCAGATTGAGCTGACCCGCTTCATCAATCCTTCGGGATTGATTGCGATCGGTGACAATCTGTACGTCAACGGGCCCAACTCGGGGGATGCGATCGACGGCGTCCCGGGGGATGCAGGATTTGGCACTCTCTCCCATCGAGTGCTCGAAGAATCGACTGTCGATCCTTCGCGTGAGATCACGAACCAGATCGTCAACCAGCGCTACTATCAGATGAACCTGCGCTCGTTTCAGACCTCCGATGCGATCGTGAGCCGGACCCTCGACATCTTCTCCTGATCGAATTGGCTCGGCGTCTCTGACGGTGTCTCTGACGGTGTCTCTGACGGTGTCTCTGACGGTGTCTCTGAACCCCGGTGTCTCTGAACCTCGGTGTCTCTGAACCTCAGTGTCTCGGGAAGCGATAGTCTCTGGAACAGGGTGCGCTCACACCCCTCGTGAGCCGAGGATGAGGAAATGCGACTCACAGCCCATCAACCAAACTACCTCCCCTACGGGGGTTTCTTCCAGAAGATTGCCGCCGCCGACGAGTTCCTCGTTGTCGACACGACGCAATTCGTGAAGCGCGGGCCGTTCGGCTGGATCCACCGCAACAAGATCCGCACCCCGAATGGACCGATTTGGCTAACGCTGCCGGTCCTCTCGAAGGGTCGCTTCGATCAGAAAATCGATGAGGTCGAGCTCGATCCTCGCAAGGGTTGGGCGAAGAAGCATTGGAAGAGCCTCGAGTGGAACTACGGGAAAGCCCCCCACTGGGAGCGCTTCAGCCCCGGTCTGAAGGCGATCTACGAACGCCCCTGGACCCACCTGTCCCCCTTGACCACGGAGATCATCCGTTGGTTCCTCGGGGTTCTCGAATTGGATCGCCCGTGCCATCTCGCGAGCGAGCTCGCGGCGCAGGGAGCATCCACGGAGTACATCATCGCCTTCTGCAAAGAGCTCGGCGCCGATGAGTTTCTCTCGGGGACGCACGGTCAGGACTACCTCGCCGTCGAACGGTTCCCCATGGAGGGGATCGAACTCCTCTTTCAGGAGTACACGCCCGCGGACTACACCCCCCCCGGCGGCGAAGCGATCCAAAACCTCTCCATGCTCGATCAGCTCTTCTGGACCGGGGACGACGCCATCGCCTGGGTCCATGAAACGGACCGGACCACGGCATGAAGTCGCTACTCGCCTACCCCCACATTGGGATTTTGATTCTTGCATGGTTCGTCGCGGATCTGGCGGTCCCCACTTTGATCTCACTCGCCCATCGCATCGGCGTTCTCGATCGCCCGGGCGGGCACGACGGGAAGGTGCAAGACGCACCGATCCCGTTCTTCGGGGGACTCGGAATTCTTCTGGGCTTCTCCGTGGCGCTCTTCTCGACCCTGCGCTTTGAATCGCTCGAGGCGTTCATCCCATTCCTGGTCCTCATCAGCGGTGCGGCAGTCGTGGCCACCCTGGGCTTGCTCGACGACCACCGGCCCATCAGCGCGATGGTGAAGCTCGGGGTCCTGTTTGGCATCACTCTGACTCTCTCCGCTTTCGGCGTCGAAATGCACCTCCTCCCCAACGCTTTCAACGGTTGGGTCGATGTGGTGCTCACCCTCCTCTGGATCGTGGGGGTGATCAGCGCGACCAACAGCCTCGACAATACGGACGGGGTGGTCGGGGGGATCTCCGCCATCGCAGGGGCGTTCATTTTCCTGATCGCTTGGGGATCCTCGAGCGTCGATTCGCAGCCGTGGCTCTCGTACCTTGCGGTCGCACTAATCGGTTCGTCGCTCGGATTCCTCCGTTACAACTTCCCCCCCGCGCGGGTCTATCTCGGAGACAACGGGTCCTTCCTTCTCGGCTTCATACTCGCGACCACACTGGTGTTTGCGGAGTACTCGATCGACCCGATCCGGGCGGTCTTGATCCCCTGCTTGATTCTCGTCGTCCCGATCTACGACATCACACTCTCGACGATTCTCCGGATCCGAGACGGGGACGTGAAGAACTGGCGTGAGGCGGTGCACTTCTGCGGTCAGGACCACCTCGCACATCTGTTGATGGGGCACGGCCTCTCGAAGCGTCAGGCTGTGATCTGCCTCTATTGCCTCGGACTCGCAGGGGGTATCACGGCCCTCGCAATCCACCGAATCGACAGTAGAACCGCAGCGATCGCCATCGCGACCATCTTCGGGGCGGGACTGGTGTGGATTGGAGTCTTCCTCGGACGTGTGCGCACGGAAGTGGCCGCCAGTGAGATCCCCGCTTCGATCGAAGGGAGCGCTCTCAGTGACCGACCGAGGCCGGAGCACCTCGTGTTCTCCCAGGGGCACGAAGCGGCGGCGCAGCAGCACGAAAAGCTGACCTCCGTGCGTGGGGAAACCGTGCGTGGGGAAACCG
>CALEHF010000103.1 GCA_937876125.1 uncultured bacterium | reverse complement strand
CAGTGCTGAGAGCACGGAGCGCTACCGGGGAGGAAGAGTGAGCCTCCCCGTGAAGCATGGAGATCCGCTGAGGAAACTTGCCCTCTCGGAACAACGACTTGGACGTGGAAGGACCCCCGCCGTGTCGCAGACCACTGCCTCCCTGAGAGGCAATCCGTGCCGAGGATCCATCCCGCCGATGGTGTTCCTCATCCTGTTCACCCTGCTGTCGACAATCCCGATTGCAGCTCAGAGCTCCTTTAGTGCCGCTCCGAGCCCTCCCCCCGATCCAGCGGTTCTCGCGCCCCTCTTGAGCGTGTCCGACCTGACGGTGCAGCCCCTCCAGTTCTCGAGCATGCCCGACTCTCCCGAGCTGATCGTCGAAGTCGAGCTCGGAGGACAGCCCGTCACCCTGAGCCTTTTTCCGCACTCGATCCGCGGAGACGAGTTCCGGGTCCTGACCGATGACGGCACGGGCAACCTCACCGAGGTGCCCGCCCCACCGATCCTGACTCGCCGGGGAACCGTGCTCGAGATCCCCGACTCGGAGGTTTACGCGAGTTTCGACGGCACCGGACTCAGCGCGACGATCACCACCCCCAACCGCGCGTTTTCGATCCAGCCCGTCGCCGACCTCGTCACGGGGCACGACCTCTTTTGGCATGCTGTCTTCGATCACCAACACATGATCGCCACCGGGCACACCTGCGCGTTCACGGGCCCGGGGGGGAGCACCGGCGGCGTGAGCGGCGGGGGAAGCATGCTTCTCGGCGGGACCACCTACTCGGTGGTCGACGTCGCCATCGACGTAGATTTCGAGTACTTCCAGATCAACGGCTCCAGCCTCAGCCAGACCGTGAACGAAGTCGAGTCGGTCATGAACGGGGTCGAGGCCCCGTACGATGACCCCGGAATCCTGATCGTCATCGAGCTCACCACGATCGTGATCCGCACCAATTTTGCCGACCCCTACGGAACCGAAACCGATGTCGACATCCTCCTCAACGCGTTCCGCAACAACTGGAACTCGTCCCCCGAGAGCGCCATTCAGCGCGACGTCGCCCACCTCTTTTCAGGGGTGAACTTCGCCGGCTCGACCATTGGCTACGCGACGGGACCCGCGATCTGCACGAGCTTCTCCTATGGAATCGACCAGATGAGCTTCTCCGCCAACCTCGCCTCTCGTCGCGGTCTCGTGGCTCATGAACTCGGCCACAACTGGAGCGCAGGTCACTGTAACGCGCAATCTGAGTGCCGGATTATGTGTTCGGGCTTCGGAGGCTGCAACGGCCTACAACCGTTGATGTTCGCGCCGGTCCCCGCGGGTCAAATCATCAACTACCGAAACAGCCGGCCGTGTCTCTCGACCCGCCCGCCGCCGAACCCGATTCCGTTCTTCGACCCATTCGCAACCACAAGCATCAGCAACTCACGGTGGAGCTACAACCGCGGCGGTGTCGTTTCGAGCCAGGGAGTCGGCGAACCGAGTGGAAATCTCTCCATCGTCCTCGACTCGGCTGGCAGCGGAACCTGGTCCGACGACGAGTTGCGTTCGAACTATATCGAGCTGTTCGGAGTCAGCGACGCTCACCTCTCCTTTTTCACCGAGCACCGCGGCGTCGATGCGGGCGAAGAGCTGGTCGTCGAGTACCTGAACTCCTCGCTTCACTGGGTCGAACTCGATCGGTTCACTTCCAATGGCATCGATGAATCCTCGTACACGCATCAAGTCTACGACCTCCCCGCTGCTGCGCGTCACGACAAGTTCCGCGTGAAGTTCCGCACGGAAGGGAACAGCACCAGCGACGATTGGTTCATCGACGACGTCCTCGTCGACAATGGACCCCCGATCCCGCCGCCGGTGCCGAGCCTTGTCCTCGTGCAGCCCGATTCGGGAACCCTCGCGGGTGGGATCCAGATCACGGTCTTCGGGGTCGATTTCCAGCCGAGCGCCATCGTCACGGTCGGCAACCTGCTTCTCGAAAACTTGGTCTTCATCGACGACACCCAGATCCAGGGTGACGTTCCTCTCGGCTTGGCCGCCGGCTCGGTGGACGTCATCGTCAGCCAAGATTCCGGCTCGGACATTCTGGACGACGGATTCACCTACACCGGTGAAACCATCCGTCATGGGTTGGCGCAAGGTACACCCGGTTCGACGGTTCTAGTTCCAGTCACCGCCGAGCACGAGAGTGCGTTGACCGGGTTCTCGCTCGCGATCGATTTTGAACCGAGCTTGATCGAGATCGTCGAAGTGACCGATATCGGCACCGACATCGATGGCGCGGACTTTTTCCAGCCTTCCTACGACAACTCGCCCGGCGCAGGTGGCGGCTGGTGGACCCTCGGCGTGGTCTTAAGCTTCTCGAGCGGCACGACCCTCGCACCGAGCACCAACTCCCTGCTCGCCCTCGCCACCTACGAGATCAACGCAGCCCTGCCGTTGGGCATCGACATCGCACTGACCCCCGTTTCGGGGATCGGAGCGCCGAGCACCGAGAACCTGCTCGTCGGGCTCCAAGGCCTCGTCTTGGTTCCGGTCCTCGAACCGGGCCAAGTCACGACCTCGGGAGTCTTGTTCGTTCGCGGCGACACGAACGGGGATAGCTCGCTCAACATCGCGGATGCCATCAGCGTTCTCGGATACCTCTTCAGCAGCGACCCTGCGACCTGTCTCGATGCGTACGATGGTAATGACGACGGGTCGGTGAACATTGCGGATGCGATCTCCCTCCTCGATTTCCTCTTCAGCCAGGGGAGTCCGCCCCCCGCACCGTTCCCGAGCCCTGGAATCGACCCCACCGCAGATCCACTCGATTGCGCGTGAACGGCTCTCCGCCGCGCGCTGGACTGGAGCGACCGATGAAGCTTGTCGCGAAGAGTCTCCTGATCGCCACGATTGCCGCACTCGCGACAAGCGTGGCGGTTGCGGCTCAACGAAGAATGCCTCTCGAAATGCTCTGTCGGCACGCCGAGAGAATCGTCATCGCGGAAGTCACCGCCGCACGCGTGACTGAAGCGGACTGGCCCGGAGTCGGCTCCCTGACCACGACGGTCTTCACCTTGAAGGTCGAAGAGACGTGGAAGGGCGCAACGAGCACGACGATCGAACTCGAGGCGATGGGCGGCACCGATCCGAAGACCGGTCTGACCTTGACCGTCTCGGGGGCGCCGGTGTTTCGGGTCGGCGAGCGCGCTCTCATCTTTGTCGATGACGTGAACGGGGTCTCGCGGGTGTACGGTTGGACCCAAGGGAAGTACGAGCTCATCGTCAAACGCGTCGTCGGCCGTGCCGGAATGCCGATCGATGAAGACATCCTCACGCACCCGCTCAAGAAGCGCATCGACGTCATCCTCGCCGCTCAGGCAGCGGAGACACCGAAAGAAACGGGATCCCCCGAGGAACCCGGGTCGACCGGCAGTCAGGGAGGGGGACGATGATCCGCATGTCACTCCCGACTC
>CALEHF010000102.1 GCA_937876125.1 uncultured bacterium | reverse complement strand
CCCTTTCTCTTCGGAGTCCGCCGCGTCGAGGTGGTCGGGGAGCTCGCGGTGACCACCGAACCGGTGACGAGTGCCGACTCCGCCCTCGCGCTCATCCACCGCCATGACCCCGGCGCCAACCCAGAGCCGTTCAACGCTCCGCCGAAGGAGCGCGCCGGTGACGAACCAGCCCCGGTGCGCGGCCTCCCGGCCAGGGACACGGACACCATCGGGCACCTGGTCTCACTCCTCGGGGCCGGTGTCTCGGTCCTGCGAGCAACCGAGGGCGCAGAGGGGGTCAGAGGCGGTTGGATCCCCCTCGGAGACTGGCGAGGAGGCCTCCTGGCCGGTGGGCGCGACCCTTCCGACATCGATGCGGCGCTCGTCCCCTTCGGCACTGCCCACGGGCCCCTCGATGGAAACGCGCTCCAGGCCCTGGGAAAGCAGACGGTCCGTAGCATCCCGCGGGTCGCGATCTACGCCCCCTGGACCGCGAACATGGATGAGGGTTGGCTCCGGTGGACTTTCGAACACCTCGGACACCCTTACATCCAGGTTCGGAACGCGCGGGTCCGGGCCGGAAATCTCTCGGCGGACTTTGATGTCTTGATTCTGCCGAGTGTGCGCGCCTCGACGATCCGCCAGGGTCGTTCACAGGGGAGTGTCTTCCCCGAGCTCGCAGGGGGGCTCGATCCGGAGGGGTCGATCGCCATCGAAGAGTTCGTGCGCCGTGGCGGGACTCTGATCGCGTGCGAGAGCGCGTGTCAGTATGCGATCGAACTCTTCGATCTCCCGGTCGAAGATGTCACCCGCGGAAAGGAAGCCGAGGGCTTCAACTGCCCGGGGTCAGTGCTCCGCACTGTCCCGACTCCGACATCTCACGCAGCAGGACTTCCGCTCAGCCAGCCGATCTTCTTCAGCGGATCTTCGGCGTTTCGCTCGCAGAAGATCGACAAGGAGGCGCCTCCGCCGCCGATCGCTCTCGGAACATTCACACCCCACCTCAACTTCCCATCGAGCCAGACGCTCCTCTCCGGCTACATTGCCAAACCGGAGACGATCAGCGGAGCGGCCGCGTGGGGGAGTATCTCGGTCGGGGAAGGGAGCGTGCACTTGTTCGGGTTCCGACCGCATTACCGCAGTTGGAGCCACGGTGCGTTCTGGCTCCTGTTTCGGGCAATTTGGGTCCAGGGAGATCGAGAAAAGGCGGATCCAACGGAGTGAAGCCATGAGTTCCTGTTTCCCCTGCCCTCACGGAGGAACGCTAGAATCACCCGAACGGGCAGGGCGGGCAGAATCGCCGCGAAGTTCGTGCTGATTTCCTGGGCAGGAGCCGATCTCTCGAAGAAGGTGAACACGTCCCCCGAACTCGACGTTCGAGCCGATACCTCACCCCGCGGTCGCGCATGCAGCGTGCGCCGAACGACTCGACCTTGGCGAACAGGACCACGCATGCTTCGAACCCACGACACTCTTGCAACCGCTCGCGCGAGCTGGACCATCGCCCTCTGTATGTCCTGGCTCCTTCTTCTCTCCTCTCTAGCCATGGCACCGACGGCGGTTGCACAAACTGGCGATCCCGCCCCGGCCCCCACCCCGCCCGGGGAGGTGGATCCAAAGCCCGCTCCACCGGACAAACCCGAACTGCCCAAACCCGAACTGCCCAAACCCGAACTGCCCAAACCCGAACTGCGCAAACCCGAACTGCGCAAACCGGGACTGCACAAACCGAACTCCCCCGTCCAGTCTGAGGCGAGCGACGAGCTGACCGCGGCGGAAATCCCAAACCAGCGATATCCCATCGCCTGGCGAAAGAATATGCGACTCGCCCAAGAAGAGGCGCGCGTGCGCAACGTTCCGATTCTCTTGGTCGTTCTTCGCGACGGGGACCGCATCTGCGAGGCGACCCGCTCCTCACTCTGGCCCCAGCGAGAGTACGCCGAAGCGGTGGATGACGAGTGCGTCCCTATCGTGATCGTTCTGCCCCCGGCGAGCGGCGACCCACCCCACGAAGAGATCGCAGCCGATCCCGCGAAAGGAACCGAGGCGCACTGTCCGGTGGTACCCGGGCAACGCTGTGCCGAACACATCGCGATGACGCTTCGAGTGAAGAGAGAGTGGCGAGTGGGAGATGGTGCACTCCCCGAGCGGAGGTTCATCTCGGCCGAGGGAGTGGTCCTCGCGGAGCCCAAAGATCTGCCACCCGGCATGAACGTGGACCGGTTCCGCGCGGCGCTTCCGGCGGTCCGAGAAGCGCTGGGTGAGCGGCGCACGACGCGGATCCAGTATCGGTTCGCGCTGGTGCGGCTCGACCGCATGGCGAAGAAAGTTGCAGACCGCGAGTACAAAGAAGCGTGCCTGGATTTGCGGGCCATCCGTCGCGAAGAAGCGTCACTCCCCACCCCGATCCTCGAGCGTGCGAATGAGATCGAAGCGCTGATTCGCACGGAGGCAAAGCGTCACCTCGAACGCGCCCGCAAGATCGAAGAAACGAGCTCCGCAGGTGCCATGCAGATCTACAAGATGATCTTCAATGAGTTCCCCGGGATGCCGGAGGCGGAGATCGCACAGAAGAAGCTCAGTCCCTAGTTTTGTGTGCACGAAGAATCCGCGCCCCCGGCCCAGCGCGCTCGGCCCAGCGCGCTCGGCCCCACGTCTCAGGAACGCAGCAGCTCGCCGAATTCCTTCCAGTCGAGATCTTCCAAGGGGGGCCAGTGCGGCTCGTCGACTTGGAAGGACTCGAACTGGCGGAGGGCCTGCCAGAAGGGGAGTAAGACTTCGGCTCTTCCCCCCGAGTGGACGACGATTTCCCGTCGCCCTTCGATTTCAGAGTCCTCAGAAGACAAAACGGTGAGCGTGATTTCGTCGCCACGGGGCTCGAACGAGAAGAAGTACCCCGCGGGCTCGAGGTGCCACCACACCTCCGCCGGGTAGCCATCGGCGACCGATCGGAGTGCGTCCGCAAGTTCGTGGATGGGATTGCTGGGGGCATCGGAAGCGACGAACTCGAGAAAGGAATCCTCGAGATCCAGCCTTACAATCAGCCAACCGTGTTGCGGCGGTTCGAAGGTCAGTTGCAGCATCGACGGAGGCGGCCTTAGAAGAGACCGAGCTGCAGGCGCGCGCCCTCTGACATCCGCTCGGGGCCCCACGGCGGGTCCCAAACAATGCTCACCTGGGCCGAAGCGACTCCCGATACCGAGGCGATCGTTTGCTCTACTTCTCCCGGGAGCGTCCCCGCGACCGGACAGTTCGGGGACGTGAGCGTCATTTCGACATCGATCGCGTTCTTGTCATTGATGTCGATGCGGTAGATGAGACCGAGCTGATAGATGTCGACCGGAATCTCCGGGTCGTAGCAGGTCATGATCGCCGCAACGACCGACTTCTGCAGCTCCTCCTCACCCCCGGTAATCACGGCCTCGCCCGCCGGTGGATCGACCCGCTCGCTCGCCCCGGCGTCGACCGGGTTCTTTTCGTCACTCATGTTGCTGTCCTTCGTTACTCGGTCGTGATCGGATCGGGGCCCGCCGCTGTCTCATCGAGCGCCGCGCGGAACGTGTGCCACGCGAGCGTTGCGCACTTGACCCTGGCCGGGAACTCGCTGACCCCGCCGAAGACCATCAACTTGCCCATGTCTCCGACATCGTCGCTCTTCCCTGTGACCAGAGCGTGGAATCGTTCGAACAAGGCATCCGCCTCGGCCAACGTCTTCCCACGGAGAATCTCGGTCAGGAGAGAAGCGCTCGCGGTCGAGATCGCACAGCCGTGCCCCTCGAAGCTGACATCGGCCACAGTGTCCCCGTCGAGCTGGACGAA
>CALEHF010000101.1 GCA_937876125.1 uncultured bacterium | reverse complement strand
GATTCCGAGAGCGTTCGCGACGGTTTCTCTGGCGGTCTCCAGAACGGCGCGCGCACCACGCCCCGGCGCGTGGAGGGAAGAGGGATTTCCCCCGCCCCCGAGAGTGAGCAGGGCTTGCATCGCTTCCACGACCCTCGGATGCAGGGGGGTGGTGGCGTTGTGATCGAGGTAAATGGGTGAGGAGTTGCGTGGTGGCATCTGTCGCTCTCGCCGGGTCAGAATGCGGCGGAGAAGTTCTGCATCAGGCCGGGGTCCTTCTGCAGGTCGATGTGCCACTCCCCGTCATCGAGTCGGAGATAGAGGGCCTGCTCCCAAGTATCGGTCGCAGGATCTTCGGGATCGTCGAAGAACACCACGGTCACGGCGCGTGCTGTCTCGATATGCTGATCGACCCCGGGAATCGCGTTGTCGCCAGGGAGTTGCCAAGCACCTTCGATGAGATCTCGCAGGTTCTGATCGTTCTGGCTTCCGTAGCGGATCGCGAGCGAGAACTCGAACTGTGAGTACTGCTCTCGCAACTCAGGGACGAGGCACGCGTAAGCCGCCTCCCACTGCCCCGCTTCCACCGCGTAGCGGAACATCCGCACTGTTTCAGTGGGGCTCGCACGATCGAAGAATTTGTCCGCCCTCGGGGCAACGGAGCAGCATCCCACGGTCGAGGTGCAAATTGCACAGGTGAGAGCGATGCGACAAATCGCCCTCGAGGCCAGCAGCTGGCTCGGGCCGTCCGAGGGCGAAGTCTCCGTGCGGCCGACCACTACTGCCCCAGCTTCGAAACCGACTCGATTTCCGAAACTTCGATGCTCGCGTCACGACCAGCCCGAATGTAACGGGCTTTGCCCGTGACCGGGTTCATGATCCAGAGGAAGTTCGTCAGGTTGCGCTCGCTCAGTTGGAACTGCACTTGGTCCGGCGGGAAAATCTCCTGGTCTATCTGGTGAGTCACCGACCGCTGCAGTTGTTGCTCTTGGCCATCGGGGAACACCAAGAACTGGACCTTCCCCGACGCCCGATGGACCGCCCACAGGTTCCGACGGAAGGTGAAGTAGGTGTACTCCGCCCCTTCGACCGCGCCGACTGCCGGGTTCTCATCTGCATAGAGCGAGTTGGAAAACAGCGCATCGGGAAACACCGGAGCAGACTCTCGCCCAGCGTTGGTGAAAATCGTCGCGAGTAGCGCGCCGACCGCCACGAGCAGAACTGCCGAACCGAGGCGAGGTGCAGGTCGCTGCGGGTTCGAGTCAGAGGTCGTCATCTTCGTCTTCTCCTTCTGGTTCCAGATCTTCATCCCGCGGGGAAAGAAGCTCCGGCGTGAAAGGTTCCGCATCACCGAGGGCGAGGGGATCTCCCCCGAGACCGCTCCCCGATAGCCCGCCTTCAGAGAGGCCAGCATCGGAAATCGAAAGGTCTCCCAGCGAGAGATCTCCCAGCGCAAGATCTCCCAATGCCATGTGGGACACATCTTGCACAGCCTGGAACACTTCGCGCGTTACACGGATTCCACAGCGATTCTTCAGTGCGAGGACCAAACAATCGCTCGGTCGCGCGTCGATCCTGACTTCGTTCCGTCGACCGACCCACTCGCCGTTCTTCTCCGAAACCTTCTGCTCGAGAATCAGCGTCGCACAAAATGCATTGTCTACGATTCGTGTCACCACGATCTGTCGGATCTTCAAATCGAACCCGACGAGGACGGACTGCATCAAATCGTGAGTGAGGGGGCGATCCGCACGCTCCCCTTTCAGCTCCCGCCGGATCGCGAGCGCCTCGTGCATTCCGATGAACACCACGAACGATTTCGATTCGTTCCCCAACAAGACAGCCGCTCCCGCGGCCGTGGGTCCGACAATTTTCTGGATCTCGACCTCGACCAGGTCCTCCACCACGTGCCCTCTCCGCTTGAGTCCGTTGGCGAAAGACTCAATTGACCTGGAGACGCGGCGTAGTCTCCGGCCGGCGAGGGATTCTAGCCCGCACACATCACCAAGGTCGAGGAAGATTCGTCGGAAACCGTGAGTTCGACAGGTGTTCGGGCACTTTGGCGGTCCCCTGCACCGAAACCAGCCGATGATTAGTAACCAGCTGAGGATCAGAGCGCCGGAAGGAGCTTCTTCAACCAGGCTTCGTGGTTCGGGTGACCCGCGACGAGGTCGAACCGCACTCCAATCGGATCTCCAGTCTGGAGCGGAGCCCAGGAGGAGTCGCCTCCTCGGCCGTACGAGGAGTAGATCGTCGCTCCCGCTTCGCGTACGAGAAGCCAACCCGCGGCGATATCGAAGACACGCGTATGTGCCCAGGCCCCTGCCCCGAGAATTCCCCGTGCGACCCAGGCGAGCTCGAGGGCGGTCGCTCCGAGGAGCCGATCCTTGATCCCCGCTGGCAGGTGATTTCGCCACCCCGGATGACTGCGGCGCCAACGTCGAGCCACGGCCACCAACGCACTCGAAGGAAGCTCCGCGAGGTGAATCGGCATGCCTTCAACCGTGGCCCCGTGCCCGGCGATCGCCTCATATATCTCGCCACGAGCGGGGTCACAAACCCACCCGAGCACCGGTCGGCCCTCTTCAAAATAAGCGAGTGAGGTGCCGTACCACGGCAGTCCCTGCCTGAGATTGGAAGTGCCGTCGATCGGGTCGATCAGCCAGCCGGAGCCAACCCACTCCCCGAGCGGTGGAAGTTCCTCGCCGACGACAGGGTCATCGGGGAAGCGTCGCGCGACCGTCTGCTGGAAGCGCTCTTCCAATTCTCGATCGAGCTCGGGGCGGATCGGGGGTTGACGCGAGGTGAGATCGGAGAGGAATCGACGCGCCTGCGCCCGCCCGAAGTCGAGCCGAGGGTCTTTTCGCATGTCTCTCATCGGCCCTCTGCGCCGCCCATGGCGGCTTCGAGTGCTGCGAGCCCCGGGAGTTCTTTGCCTTCGAGGAACTCGAGAGCGGCTCCGCCCCCCGTGCAAACATGGGTCACCGAATCGGCGATGCCGAACTGTCGCGCGGCGGCCGCGGTGTCCCCGCCTCCAACGACGACCATCCCTGGATGCGCCGCGAGCATTTCAGCGAGCGCCCTGGTCCCCCCACTGAACGGTTCCTTCTCGAACACACCCGGGGGCCCGTTCCAGAAGATCGTGCGCGCCGAGGAGAGCGCTTGTCGGAAGCGTTCGATGGTCTTCGGACCGACGTCCAGGAACATCCTTTCCCCCGGATCGTCCCCGATCGTGAACAACTCAGCGTTCGGGTCATCGACAGAATTGCCGACCTGCGCATCGACAGGAAACTCCCACTCGGGTCCGCCTTCCTGATCCAGCAGGCGACGAGCGAGTTCCAGAGCGTCCGGTTCGATCCGCGACTTCCCGGTCGGGATCCCTTGCGCCGCGAGAAAAGTGTTCGCCATTCCGCCCCCGACGACGAAACCCTCGACCGAATCGCGGAGATGTTCGATGACCCCGATCTTGTCGGAGACCTTTGCGCCACCGAGGATCACCCAGAACGGTCGATCGCAACGATCACGCACCTTCGAGAGGACCTCGAGTTCGCGTTCGACCAACGCACCTGCAAATGCTGGCCTCCGAGCGGCGGTCCCGACCACCGATGCGTGAGCGCGGTGACAGGTGCCAAAGGCATCGTTGACGAAGTAATCGATGCCGGCGACCAACCCCAGGGCGAAGCTGTCGTCGTTTTGCTTTTCGCGAGGGTCGAAGCGAAGGTTCTCGAGGAGCCCAATATCTCCCTCGCCGATCTCTGCAACCAGCCGATCGCGCTCGGGGCCGATGGGCATCCCGCCGGCGAACTGTACTGGGGTCTCGAGGAGAGATCCGAGGACGCGAGCGACGGGGGCAAGGCTGAAGCGGGCCTCCGCGCCGTCGGGCCGCCCGAGATGGGAGCAAACGATCACTCGCAAGCCTGCAGCCATGAGACGCTCGAGAGTAGGGAGGGTCGCTCGGATCCGCGTGTCGTCGGCGACCGCCCAGAGGGAGGGGGGGACACTTTCGGTAGGGAGAACACTCAGGGGGACGTTCAGATCGGCGCGTACCAAGACCCGATCACCGGGGCGGGCGCGTTCGAGGAGGGAGTCGAGAGTCCACATCGGGCGAGTACCTCTTCCAGGAGTTGCCGGTACGCGAACGGTGCGCGCCGGACCTGCTCAGCGAAGGAGGTAGAAGGTAGTGCCCATCCCTTCGAAGGACCAGGGCCCGATCACAGTGTTCACGAAATCGTGGGCGATCTTCCCGAATCCGCCTCCGGGGCCTTTGGTGATCAGGTGCGCTGTAGCCGCAACGTCACTCAAGTCGTTGAATCCCTTCGCGAGGTGAAAAGTTTCACCCATCCCCCGGAATCCGCCTGCGCGATTCCCGGTATTCCACATCTGCCAGGAGCTCCGCGTACCGACGTGGGAGGCACACCCAGAGGTGAGAAGAAGAACCGCCACACATGCGAGAAGTGAGTGGCGAATGCGACGGTTGGAATTCAGTCGCTTCATGGAGCGGCGCCTTTCTCGAAGGCAGTGGATTCGAAAAGAGTGGATTCGAAAAGAGTGGATTCAATAGCCGTGGACTTCCCGAGCGGTAGCGCTCCAGCTGCGATCCGCGCTCCGATGCTCTGACGCCACGCGTCGCGCTTGAGGAAAAAGAAGCACAAACGAATCATGGAGCTCGCCACCTCGAGAGCCACGCGGACGACGGAGCGAACGACCACAAGCCAGGCGGAAAGGCTCGGCTCCGGGCCGGGGACGGGTCTGCGATTCACTTACTTCAGCCCACGACTTCGGATGAAGGAGGAGGCCCGCAGTTGCTTTCCAAACTCCTCGATGGTGGCATAGTACGCGGACTGAATCGCCTTCTCCCTCGCGACCCGGCAACTGAGCGAGTACGGCTTCTTGAATGTAATGGTACCGGCAACTTTGAGAGTTCCGTCCGCCTGACGCTCGTGAATGGTTGCGGAGACTTGACCCTGGAAGACGTTGTTCAGAGGCGCGTTGTAGAAGGTCACTGTCCTCACGAAGTAGGCGCGTACCTTCACCTCGATCACGAATGGAGCGGTGTCCGGATTTGCGGATGGACTGACACGAAGCGGCTCCTTGAGCTGTCGACAGATTCTCGAGATCTGAAACGCGATTCCCGAATGCTTTGGTTTGTCCTTGCCAACCTTCTCATCGAGCTTCAGCGCCAACGTTTTTGCGCTGGCGGGCAAGGGGGGAAGCGTTCGCTCGACCTCCGGCTCGGGGGTCCCGCCGAGAGCGGGCTCATCCGGAAGCTCGACAATGTCATCGGTATCGATCGCTTCCAACTCGGCGATTCGGGCGTCAGCGTCTTTGCCTTTGAGGTACCAATCCCCCCCGATCCAAACGTAACCGAGCTTGATGCGGGCCCCTTCATGATCGGGCGCGATCGTGACCACGGCCTTGTAGTGAAGCACGGCTTCGGCGGTCAGTTCGTTACGATCGCACCACTCGGCGAGAGAGAGGTTCCCACTGAGGTCTTCCGGGGAGACGAGCTTGACCTTCTGTTTGTACTCGTCGAACGGAGTCCTCTTTTCGACCCGCTCGCGAATCTCAGTCTTGTCGAGTGTGACGACCCCGCTCGAGGTCTTGATGCTGATGAGATTCCCGATCTCACGAACCACGGTCCCTTCGATACGGCGACCGTCGGTCAGCCTGAAGAGATCTGCGAAGGCGGGGGAAGAGACCCCCATCGAAAGGATTCCTCCCAAAAGAAGCGCTCTCACGCACCAGAGCACTCGGAAATTCGCGGACCGGCTGGTTCGCTGAGACATCTGTACTACATCCTCCACTGGGACGACCTCCACATGCGGGTACGTCGCTACTGAGTGTTTTCATCCGTTACATCGGCACTACTGGAAGCCGAAATTGAGCCTTCAACAGGAGTTTGAAGGCAAAAATGGGTTCCCCCACCGTAGTTCCGACCTTTGTGAACCCCAACCGTCTCGGAAGGGTTCCCTGAGATCTGGCGAAACGAGCGTCTGCAGGTCGAACGAGGACTCTGCTACGATCCCCGGCAGCCTGTTGAGGGATCAGCGTCCAAAGTGGGCCGATCGTCCTCGAATTGTAGGAGAAGTTCCCCCCCGAGTTGCAAACTCGGAGAATGGCCTCTTCGCACCGCCTGCTCTCCAGATCTTCCTTCGATACTCTACCTCAGATCCTCGTTCTGGAAACGGGGCAGATCAAGATCGGAGTCGGAGCAGTCCACTCTCGGAAATCCTGACCCCCCCCTCCAAGGGGAAACGCGAGCCCGGAGAATCACCCTTGGTCATTCGACTTCACCACACTCTCCTCGTTCTGTCGGTGATCGCGCTCATCGGCTGTGGCGACAAGTCTCCCGCCAAAAGCACCGGGAGCGAGAACAGCGCCGGTACTTCCCGCGGGCAAGATGCGGCACCAGGACCCGAAGCGAGCTCCGCCTGGTTCACAGACATCACGACCGCAACTGGGATCGAGTTTCAGCACCAAAACGGCATGAGCGGAGAACGGTATTTCTGCGAGATGGTCGGCCCCGGTGGCGCTCTCTTCGACGGCGACGGAGATGGAGACCTCGATCTTTTTCTCGTGCAAGGCTCCTCTCTCGGAGGGGTCCCCCTCTCCCGCTCCACCATCCCCCCCAGAGCCGATGCTCCCGCGGGGGACCGCTACTTCCGCAATCTGCTCAGAGAATCGGGCGCCCTTCGATTTGAGGACGCGACCGAGGACGCTGGATTCACCGGCGATACCTACGGCATGGGGTGCACGGTGGGCGACATCGACGGCGATGGCGACCTCGATCTGTACGTCACCAACTTTGGAGCCGACCGCCTCTGGCGCAACCGCGGAGACGGCACCTTCGAAGATGCGACTGCGCCTTCCGGCCTCGGAGAAACAGGGTGGACCACGAGCGCCGTCTTCTTCGATGCCGACGGCGACGACGATCTCGACCTCCACGTCTGTGCCTATGTCGATTTCCGCATCGAAAATCACAAGCCGTGCTACTCGGAGACGAGCGCGATCGATTACTGCGGACCGAGCAGCTACCGGGCACTCCCCGACCGCTTCTACCTCAATCGCGGGGACGGGACCTTTGAGGATGCCAGCTCCTCGTCACGAATCGGTACCGAAGAGGGTGCGGGACTCGGCGTGGTCATTGCTGACTTCGATGGTGACGGAAAGATCGATCTCTACGTCGCGAACGACGGCACGCCCAATCGATTATGGCGCAATCTTGGCGACGGCAAGTTTGCAGACACCGGCCTCCTCGCGGGCTGCGCTTACAATCGAGATGGGCGGGCAGAAGCGAGCATGGGGGTCGAAGCGGCCGACTTCGACGGAGACGGGGACGAAGACATCTTCCTCACGCATCTCACCGACGAGACGAACACGCTCTACCTGAACGATGGGCTCGGTAACTTCGAAGACAGTTCGGCGTCCAGCGGGCTCGGCGTGCCGAGTCGCGCGTTTACCGGCTTTGGGACGGCGACGATCGACGTCGATCTCGATGGGAATCTCGACTTGTTCGTCGCGAACGGCGCGGTGAAGACCCTCGAGAACCTGGCAGCGCGGGGCGATCCGTATCCGCTGCACCAACCGAATCAGCTCTTCCACAATCGTGGCGGCGGGTCCTTTGTCGAAGTGAATGAGTCAGAGCTGCCGCTCCTCGCGGTCTCAGAGGTGAGCCGAGGAACGATCGCGGGGGATCTCGATGGTGATGGCGGCGTCGACTTGATCATCCTGAACAACTGCGGACCCGCCCGCATCCTGCGCGCACGGACCCCAACGCCGTCGGAGTGGGTCGGGTTCGATCTACGGGACCGGAACGGTCGATCCCCTGCGATCGGGACCGAGGTCGCGGTGACGACCGCTTCAGGGAGGGTGATCAAGCGGAGAGTGCGAGTTGCGGCAAGCTACCTGTGCGCGAACGATCCCCGAGTGGTCGTCGGACTCCGGCGAGGAATCGAGGGAAAGGGAACCGAGGGACTGGG
>CALEHF010000100.1 GCA_937876125.1 uncultured bacterium | reverse complement strand
GGAGTAGGTGTGCATCAAAATGGGGCATCCCGATTCGCGGCCTCTGATTTAGAACCCGCGCTGTCCCGCCCGATGCCGAGCCCGATCTGCGATGACATCATCCAGGTGCACCGCGGCCACAGCCGAGTTCGATCCCGAGTTCTCGAGGGTGATCAACTTGAGCACCCCGAGGCCGGTGCAAGGTAGAGGCAATCGTTCCTGCAGCGAGAGCAAGAACGAGGGCGCTTTCGCGAGAGAGTCAAAACGAAACAGGGGACCCGGCCGCTGAGGCCGAGTCCCCGAAGGAAGGGGTTCTGCTAGTTCTTGCGCCCGTTACTTCGGCAGCAAGACTGAGTCGATGACGTGGATCACTCCGTTCGAGGCGTCGAGATCTGCGGTGAGGACCTTGGCATCGTTCACCAAGACAGAGCCGTTGATCTCTTTGATCTGGATCGACTGGCCGAGGAGCGTCGCCGCTTTTTTCGCTTCGACTGCTGCCGGGCTGTAGATTCGGCCAGCGACGACGTGGAACTTCAGAATGCTCGCTAGCTGATCACGGTTCTTCGGCTCGAGCAGGCTTTCAACCGTCCCCTTCGGCAACTTCGCAAACGCTGCATCGGTCGGGGCAAACACAGTGAACGGTCCGGCTCCCGTGAGGGTAGGAACGAGACCGGCGGCCTGCGCGGCGGCAAGCAACGTCCCGAACGATCCCGCAGCAGTTGCAGTCTCCACGAGGTTCTTGTTCGCGGGGAGGATCACAGTGTCAATGACATGGATCACCCCGTTGCGACAAAGGATGTCCGTGGTGACGACACTCGCGCCGTCGACGGTGACTCCCCCCTCAATGATTGCGATGTCGAGCCGTTGACCTTGGAGCGTTGTCGCTCCCGTCAACCCGACGACGCTCTCCGCAAGCACGCGCCCAGGAACGACGTGAAAAGTGAGGATCGAAGAGAGAAGGTCTTTGTTCTCGGGTTTCAGTAGGTTTGCGAGAGTGCCTTCGGGAAGTTTTGCGAATGCTGCGTTCGTCGGGGCGAAGACCGTAAACGGCCCATCTCCTTGCAGCGCTTCGACGAGACCCGCTGCTTTCACAGCTGCCACGAGAGTGCTGAAGTCCTTTGATCCCATCGCAGTGGTCACAATGTCGGAGCCCTTATCGCCGGTGACCGCGGTGTCTGACATCTCGCATTGTGCGAACAAAGTGGGAGTCCCGAGCGAGCAGACGAGGGCTGTGGCGATCCATACGCTGCGTAAGGACATGTCTCTTCTCCTTCGTTGCCACGGGCTGGCCATGGCTTTTGTGTTCTGAGGTCCTCGACCTCGATCGAACCTGAATCTCGCCGCACGAGTGTGGAGCGAGCTTCCGAGGACATGACTGGTTTCGGGGGATCGCAGTGAGCGGATTCAAGAGAGACCAAATCGATTTGAAGGACCACTGACCACGTCCGATTGTTCGAGTTCCGGCGTGCGGGTCGACTACGCGCCCCTCGACTGGCTACAATCGACGCGCGAGGATGCTGTCGGAAAACTCATTCCGACAGCCTCCTCGCCGACGATCTTGTGGGTCCGGCGACAGGACCGAAGGCGCTTCCCATCTTCGAGGAGTTCAGTGTGGCGAGCTTCAATTCTTCCGATCCGGGTGCATTCGCGGCCGAGCTCATTCGTGCTTCGTTGACAGGTCTGGCCTCGGCTTCGGCGCAGCGGTGGACGGAAGGCGTGGGCGGGGATCGGGCGGATGCCCCCGGCGCATTCGGTCAGTGGAAAGTGGCTCTCGAGAGCCAGCTCGAGTTTCTGGCTGCAGCACTGGGTACAAGACAAACCGAGATCTTCGTCGATCACGTTCTGTGGTCGCGGTGGGCCTGTATCGCTCGGGACGTTCCCGAGCATGACCTCCGCGTCGCACTCACTGCACTCGAAGAGGTGGTGAGGAAGGAGTTGCCCGACGCACCAGGGGCCCAAGCTGGCGACGTGGTGGCGACCGCGATCGCAGAGTTCGACCGCGCTCCAGCAGAACCGCCGAGCCATCTCGAACCGGGCACCTCGAATGGTCGCTTCGCGGCACGATATCTGTTGGCGTTGCTTGAAGGGAGCCGTGACGCAGCCGTCGAAGCGGTCGACGCTGCAAGAGCGGCTGGCGTATCGATTCCCGACATCTACACAACGGTCCTCCAGCCCGCCTTGGCCGAGATTGGACGCCTTTGGATGCTCGGCGACATCCATGTTGCGGAGGAGCATTTTGCGACTGCGACCACGGGCTTGGTCATTGCGCGTCTCTTCTGTGAGTTGCCGCGTCTCCCGAGTACCGGTAAGACGGTGATCACAGTTTCGGTTGAAGGAGATCTCCACGAACTCGGCATCCGAATGGTCTCCGACTTCTTCACGATGGACGGATGGCGAGTCATCCACCTCGGAGCGAACGTCCCAGCGCCCGACTTGCGTCAAGGAATCATCGACTTCCATGCTGACTTGTTGGCGTTCTCGGTGAGTTTACCGACCCACTTCTCGAGCGCGCGGTCGATCATCGAGTTGTCGCGAAGTGATCCCAAGACTCGAGAAGTCCCGATCTTGATCGGAGGTCGCGCGCTCCATCGCCGTGGCGACTTGTGGCGCGAACTCGGGGCGGACGGGTGCGCTACGGGCGCGGCGGACGCGGTCGCCATCGGTCGATCTCTCGTCGGTCTCCCCCCCCCAGAAGAGTAGCCTCGCCCAAAGAGCCACCCGAGAACCGGGGACTCCCACTGAACCAGCACGGAGTGAATCCACCCAGCTCCTCAGCCCGAACTCTGCGGATACGCGAGAAACGGCCTGATGTGCGAGGACAGTGGAGCCCCATGTGCAGAGTTCCTGAGCTGCGAAAAACCACGGATGAGAAACGCGTCCAACCGGCTGGGGAATACGTCCTCTACTGGATGACCTCAGCTCGCCGGACCCGATACAACTTCTCACTCGAAAGAGCGATCGAGCACTCTCGTGCTCTCAGCAAGCCTCTATTGGTCTTCGAACCGCTCCGCATCGATTACCCATGGGCCGCGCCCCGCTTTCACCGCTTCGTCATCGAAGGGATGCAGGACCAAGCGCGGGCGTTTGCCGATGCTGGAGTGACCTACTTCCCGTTTGTCGAACGTCATGAGGGCGAAGGTTCTGGCTTGCTCGAGGCCCTCGCCAGCCGAGCGTGCGTCGTCGTCACCGACCTATTCCCGTGTTCCTTTTACCCGCGAATGATCGACGCGGCTCGCCTGCGGATTCAAGTGACGCTAGAGACGGTCGACTCGAACGGCCTGATGCCCGTCGCCGGCGTCGATCGTCATTACTCGACAGCTCATTCCTTTCGTCGACTCCTGCAACGCGAACTCCCGACCCAGCTTCTGACCCTTCCGCTAGCTGAGCCACTCTCCAGACTCCCCCGTGTGCCAGCAGCGGTGGTTCCCCCCGAATGCCTCCGTCGTCATCCCGCAGTTACTGCGGATGAGTTCCGAGATCCGGGACCCTTGCTCACCGAACTCCACATCGACCATGAAGTCTCCACGGTGGGCTTGCGCGGCGGAGAACGCTCGGGTCGGATTCGACTCGAGACTTTCTTGCACGAGCGGCTCTCCCGATACGCGGAGGCACGGAATCATCCGGAAGACCCCGTCACCAGTGGCCTCTCTCCTTGGCTGCATTTCGGACACCTCGCGAGCGCCGAGGTCTTCGCCCGCATCATCCAGATCGAAGACTGGGACTCTTCGCGACTTGCTCAGCGGGCTAGTGGATCCAGAGCTGGCTGGTGGGGCATGTCGGAAGCGGCAGAGGGATACCTCGACCAGTTGATCACCTGGCGCGAATTGGGGTTCAATCTCTGCGATCGCGTCCCCCACTACGATCAGTTCGAGTCGCTTCCGGACTGGGCCCGCCGCACTCTTGAGGAGCACGAAGGTGACACTCGAACTCCGAGCTATCGATTGCAGGTGTTCGAGAACGCCGAGACTCATGATCCGCTCTGGAACGCTGCTCAGGTGCAGCTTCGGCGCGAAGGGTACATTCACAACTATCTACGCATGCTCTGGGGGAAGAAGGTCCTGCACTGGGCGAGCAGTCCCCGTGAAGCGTTCGAAATTCTCGTAGAACTCAACAACAAGTACGCCCTAGATGGAAGAGACCCCAATTCCTACAGCGCGATCGGCTGGATCTTCGGACGCTTCGACCGAGCCTGGGGACCGGAGCGCCCGATCTTCGGTAAAGTCAGGTACATGAGCTCGGAGAACACCGCTCGCAAGGTTCGGGTTCGCGGCTACATCCGGAGCTACGCCGAGTGAGGCCCTTAGTCGGCGAGAAGGGACTCAGGCGTTCGATCGCCAGCCTCCCGCATGAGAGAAGCGGTCGATACCCCTCGTTCGATCGCGTATACACCGTACCCACTGGACACCGCACTGCGTGGCCTGAGCCGCGGAGGCAGAGTGAGCCGAGGGTACAGAGTGAGCCGAAGGGAACGGCGATTCGCGTGGATCAGCCTAGCCTACTCGAGCGGGTTGCCAGCGGGGATGAACGAGCGGTCCAAGAGTGCATGGATCGTTACGGTGGTCTCGTGTGGTCGATCTGCCGTCGACTCTGCCGCAACGTGGATGACGCTGAGGACGCGGTTCAGGAAGTCTTCATCGACCTGTGGTCGAGCGCTGCGCGTTTTGACTCGAGAGTTGCCGCAGAACAGACTTTTGTCGCGATGATCGCCCGACGCCGTGTGATTGACCGGTGGCGAAAGAAGCGCCGAGAACCGCAGATAGAGACTCTCGGAGCGATTCACGACCCCGCGGCTCCGATCACGGTGGACCAGATTGAGATTCGCGACGAGGCTTCCCGAGTCCAGCAGATGATGACACGACTGCGTCCAGAGCAGCAACAAGTGCTGGACCTCTCGATCTTCCAAGGACTCTCGCACAGCGACATCTCTCGCCAGCTCGACATTCCCTTGGGCACAATCAAGACGCACGCACGAAGAGGTTTGATGCAGGTCCGGGAGATGTTGGGCGAAGACCCTCATCTCGGGAGCCGGGACGAAGGTGTGCGATGAGCGAGCGTCAGCAGTCCTCATCTGCAGATCAACCAGATCGCGAACGTCTCGAGCAGCTACTCGTGCTCCGTGCGACCGAAGGACTCGATCCAGAGTCGTGGGGTGATCTCGAGTCGCTTCTCGACAGCCTCCCCGAAGAGCGCCCAGAGAGTTGGGAGCTCGCAGCTGCTTGGATCAACCTCGCGCTCATCGAAGCTCATGAGCCGGAACCCGAGCCCCTGCCATCTCATCTCCGGCAGCGAATTGTCGCTGAAGGAAGGCTGGCCGTTCGATCTCTGCGGGGAAGAGAGTCTGTACCCCTCATGCCAGAGAAGTTGCCAGGCTCTCCGACTCGTTCCCCCGAGCCGAATACCCCTGCCCCCTCGGCGGCGCCGGGAAGCACGCGTATGCGTCACCTTGGCTGGTGGGGATATGCTGCCTCACTCGCGGCGGGAGTGGTTCTCTCTCTCATGATCAACTGGGAGGCTCCTAAGGATCCCGAGCGCGGCTATCGTGCACTGATCGCGAGCCAGTCGGATGTCCGCGAAGTCCCCTTCGAGTCTCAGCCAGGCACCGGTGTCGATCGACTGGTGGGGAGCGTCGCTTGGAGTGATACCGCCCAAGAGGGCTATCTGCGACTCGCGGGAATGCCGATCAATGATCCAAACAATTCGCAGTACCAACTCTGGATCGTGGACCCGGACGTCGGTCCTCAACCAGTGGATGGTGGAGTGTTTGACATCACCGCTCTAGGTCAGAGCACAGTCCTTATCGATTCGAAGCTCGCAGTGCGTGAGCCAACAGTGTTCGTGATCACCTCGGAGCGGCCGGGAGGGGTGGTGGTCTCGGACGGCCCCTTCCAGGCGGTCGCGAAGTTCGATTCCTCCTAAATCAGAGGTCACGATTCGGATCGCCCCAGCAATCGATGCTGTCTGTCGTGACCGCTGATTGAGGTGTTTCCGCAATGGACAGACTGAGGTCCATTGCCTGTGACGCTGAAGGGAAAAGCGGTGCGAGAGGGGAAAACTCTCCGAATCGTGCCCTCTGATTTAGGAGGCTGTCGGAGAACTCATTCCGACAGCCTCCTAGCTTTGGAGGAATCGCCTTCTCCCCCTCGGGAGGCTTCTCGCCCAGAGGTGGCGCTGCCTTGAGTGATTGGGGCAGGGGATGATTCCCCAGAAGCTGATCTCGGAGCTGTCGGGTCGGGGGCTTGCTTCCCAAGTAGAGCCGAAACATCAGTCGCGCAAGGCGATCATCTTCCTTTGCTCGAAGCGTGCGGTCGCCTTGGCGAAACTCGACCCCGTTCCCAGGGACATGAACGATCGAGAGCCCGCTGCCTTTGGGAGCCTCTTCGAGCCACGTGATGAATTCATCGAGCACATTGCCGAGTTGTTCCAGCTCCTCTGGAGTCGCATTCAGCTCAATCGAGGTTCGGTAGGCCTTCTGCATCTGCTTGCGTGAGAGCTTGCGACAGAAGACGAGATCGATGCGCTTTCCCGCGTCCGCCTCGAGGATCTTCGGTCCATCGGAGCAACAAACTTCGAGCCACAGGGCGGCTCGGTAGACGTTGATCTCAAGGATCCCCCACTCGCACAGGCCGACCCCGTTCCTCTCGAGGCGTAGATTTCCCTCCTCCACGGTGAGGGGGAAGTCCTCTCCGTGGAGAGTCTCCGCTCCGAACAGGGAGACGGAATAGATCGCGGCGAGCGAGATCATGACCACGTGGGACTTCGCCGTAGTGATCGAGTGACCATGAACCATGTGCGACTCCAAACTTGGACCGGGAACTGCGATCAGGGCGTTTCCTCGGCACCGTTCCAGAATTCTGTGGGGCTGCTTGCGCGAGCAGCAGTCAGGATGACGTAGAAGCCGGGGACGAGATTCCCGAGCAAGAAGGTCGCGACGATCCACGGTGCAGCGTGCCAGAGCGAACTCTCTCGATAGTGGATCCATCCGGAAAAGAGGGCGAACCCGAAATAGAGATCGACCACCGTTGCTCGACCCCATGGAAGCGAGAAGATCGTTGCGAGCTCGTTCCAGAGCCCACTCCCCGAGAGAACGGCAAGGACGATGGTGGCTCCGAGGGACAAGAGTCCGATCGGAGCGATCAGTGGTATTCTCACCGGGCTCTCCTCGGTGGAAGCGGAATGAAGACGCTCACCTCGTTCTGGTAGCGACGATAGCTTTCGCCACGGCTCCGCAGCGCTTGTGACTCTGTCGGGGGAATGCCAGTGATCTTCAAGAGGAAGAGCAACATGACCATCGGTCCGATGAGTGTTAGAAATCCCCAGGGCGCCGCCCACCCGATCGCGACATATCCGAACCAGTGGACCCACTCGAAAAAGTAGTTCGGGTGACGCGACCACGCCCAGAGGCCTTGGCGGCAGACCTTCCCACGATTCTCAGGATTACTCCGAAATCGAGAGAGTTGTCGATCTGCGACCGTTTCTCCGGCGATTGCGATGAGCCAAATCCCGACTCCCAGAAAATCGTAGAGAGCGGGAAGGGTACGATCGTTCCGCGCGGCGAAGAAGATGGATGAGGCGAAGATCAGAGCCCATGATGCTTGGATTTGGAAGAAGACGAAGAGCCACTTCTGTTGCGTTTCGCCCCATGTTTTGCGCAACTCTCGGTAGCGACCATCTTCTTTCTCGCTGGCGACCCGCCGCCAGAGATGAGTTCCGAGGCGTAGCCCCCAAACTCCGATGAGTGTGCCGAGCAAAGCGCGCCGACCGACTGCGCCGGTCCCGAACACGCAGAAGGCGATGCCGACGAGAGCGGTACCGAACGCCCACGCCACATCCACGATCCCCGCATTTTTTCGGCGCCTCTGAACCTCCCAGAGGACTGCCATCAGCGTTGCCGTGGCGCCCCATGCGCCGATCCAAACAAGCCAAGTGGGTGCGCTCATGCGGAGGCCGGCATGGGTTCACCGAGGGTCACGATACGTTCGCGTAGAAGGTAGATCAGAGGGAAGGCGAGAGCCCAGGTCACGGCCAAGGCTCCGAACGCCACGAGCTTCCCTGACGGAAGGTCGACGGCACCCACGCGAGCACCAGCGAGATATGCGAGCGGCCCCGTCAAAGCACCCAGCGCCATCGCGAGCCAAGGACGTCCGTCGAGCCAGCCGAAAACAAGTCCGCAACGGGTGTTCATCGCCAGATTGGCCCAGAGGAGTGACATCCAGATGGTCGAGGGTCCCCCGAACTGAGCATCATCGGGAAATCCGATGACACCCATGATCACCATCGAGGAATCGATCATGTAACCGCCTGCGACCGCGATTCCGAGGAGTCTGAGCTCCCGAACTCCCCCACCCCCCAGAGCGGCGGCTCCGATCGCGGTTGCGAACACGATCATCGATCCCAGGACCGGCAGACCTTGCGATGCGCTGATCACCGCTCCGAGCCAGCCCGCCTTCCAGGTCACGAGACTGGTCCAAAATCGGCTCTTCTTGCCCATTTCTGCCGATGATCCATTCAATCGGTCCCTTTGTGAGGATTCCTGAAACCGATTTGCCTGTCCCGCTCGAATGGATTCCAAGTGGCTGGAATTAGGCAGGGAGCGACGAAGTGGTTTCAACGATTGCACTCGCCGAGCGGGGTTTGCTCCCCGAAGCTTTGGAACGTTGGGGGATCCGTCGGCTCCTCCGTGAGCGACTCCTTCGAGTCGGTGCGGCTTCCGGCAAGGACCGCGCCACGGCGATGCGCGCTTGGGCGGGCGAAATGCGCAAAGCTCCGATCGCGCTGGTCCCGCAGACGGCGAACGAGCAGCACTACGAGGTTCCCCCCGAGTTCTTCGAAGCCGTGCTCGGGCCGCACCGGAAGTACAGCAGTTGCTACTTCACTTCGGGAGTAGTGGATCTTGGCGACGCGGAGCGTCGGATGCTCGAGCTCACATGTGCGAGGGCTCAGATTCGAAACGGGCAGCGCATATTGGAACTCGGCTGCGGCTGGGGCTCACTTTCGCTTTGGATGGCACGCAAGTTCCCCGAATCACGAATCACGGCAGTGTCCAACTCCACCCCCCAGCGGGAGTTCATCGAGAAACTCGCTCGTGAGGAGGGCCTTGGCAACCTCGAAGTCCTCACCCGCGACATGAACGAGTTCGAGGCCACCGGGCCGTTCGATCGCATTGTGTCGGTCGAGATGTTCGAGCACATGCGCAACTGGGAGGAACTGTTCCGACGCCTCGACCCCTGTCTCGCGCCCGCTGGTCGTGTCTTCATCCACGTCTTCAGCCATCGCGTTCACTGCTACCCGTTCGAAGACGCGGGTCGCGAAGACTGGCTGGCGCGACACTTCTTCACCGGTGGAATGATGCCGAGCCATGACCTCCTCCAGTGGCTCGAGCTCCCTTTCGAAATCGAAAAGTCGTGGCCGATGAACGGAAGCCACTACGCCCGGACCGCCGATGCATGGCTCGGGAACTTGGAGTCTCGACGAGAAGAGGTGATGCCAATCCTCGCCTCGACCTACGGAATCGACCAGGCCAGCCGCTGGTTCCATCGTTGGCGCCTGTTCTTCCTTTCCTGCTCTGAACTCTTCTCCTACCAGAACGGTGATCAGTGGCAGGTCTCCCACTTCCTTCTCAAACGAGGATTTGAAGGACGCAGTTGAGGACTGAGCTCGTTCTAGAGTGTGGTGTTTCGAAAGTCCGTTCAATAAGTTTCGGTTCAGGGGCGAGGAGGGCAAGAAGCGACGACGCCGTCGTATTCATGAGATACTTCAAGGAGGAGCAACGCCGCCATCGTCGTTCCTGGGCCGAAACTTATGAAGCGGACTTTCGAAACACCACACTAGGATCGAACGGACGGAAGTTGTGAAAGTTGCGGTCGTCGGTTCGGGGATCTCTGGCTTGGTGGCGGCGCGAGAACTCGCCGACGACCACGATGTTCAGGTGTTCGAGGCGGCTCCCCGACTTGGCGGGCATACGCACACGGTCGATGTGATCACCGACGGCATCAGTTCTGCCATCGATACCGGTTTCATCGTCTTCAATGAGCGGACCTATCCGAATTTCGTACGGATTCTGCGGGAGCTCGGTGTCCCTTGGCGTGATTCAGAGATGAGTTTCAGCGTCTGTGACCAACGAACGGGCCTCGAATACAACGGCAGTTCGTTGGGTGGACTGTTCAGCCAAAGACGAAATTTGCTGCGTCCCCGCTTTTGGAGAATGATCCAAGACATCGCTCGGTTCTATCGTCAGGTCAGGGAAGTTCTCGACGAAGCTGACCCCTCACTGACGCTCGGGCAGTATCTGAAGCGTGAACGATTCGGGGAGGAGTTCATCGAACGGCACATCCTGCCGATGGGGGCCGCAGTGTGGTCCTCGGGCTCCGAAAAGATGCTGAGCTTCCCAGTCGAGACCTTCGTGCGCTTCTTCGATCACCACGGCTTCTTGCAGATCAAGGGACGCCCGCAGTGGCTCGTACTCGAAGGAGGATCCCGCTCCTACGTCGAGCCGATGGTCAGATCATTCCGAGATCGAATTCATCTGCAAACTCCCATCGTTTCGGTGAGGAGCCTCGAACGCGGGGTCGAGATCAAGACCCTCCGAGGGGAATCCGCGCGATTCGATCGCGTGATTCTGGCGTGTCACAGTGACCAAGCGCTTCGCATGCTTGTCGACGCAAACGATCGAGAGCACGAGATTCTCGGAAGCATCCCGTACCAGAAGAACTTAGTGACTCTGCATACGGATGAACGAGTGATGCCAAAGTGTCGGCGGGCATGGGCGAGTTGGAATGTCTCCGTGATGCGCCAACAGGATCCGCGAGCTCGGGTCACGTATTGGATGAACCGACTGCAAGGGCTCGACACCCCGACGCAGCACTTCGTCACATTGAACGACGAAGAAGGCATCGCCGAGGATCGCATCCTTCGAAGGCTGAGTTACGACCACCCAGTGTTCACGCCGGCTGGGATCGCGGCGCAGAAAAGGCACCATGAGATCGATGGCCGTCGTGGCGTGCACTTCTGTGGTGCCTATTGGGGATATGGATTTCACGAGGACGGAGTGGTCAGTGCGTTGGAGGTGGCGCAATCTCTCCGTTCTCTTCAACGGGCGGTGGCGCGATGACGGAGCGAACCAAGAGTGCTCTGTATCGAGGAACGGTCGAGCACCGACGCTTCGGGCCAATCGAACACCGATTTCGAGTGCGCTTGTTCCACCTCTATCTCGATCTCGATGAGCTCCCTACGCTGTTTCGGAGGCGTTGGCTATGGTCGGTGGAACGTCCGAACGTGGCGAGCTTTCGGCGGCGCGATTACTTCGGGGACCCCACCATCCCCTTGGCGGATGCCGTTCGCATGCGCGTGTCCGAGCAGGTGGGTCGGCCGATTTCAGGTCCCGTCCGGCTTCTGACGCATCTGCGATACTTCGGGTACGTCTTCAACCCGGTCACGTTCTACTACTGCTTCGGTGAAGATGGCGAGACCCTCGAGGCGATACTCGCGGAGATCACGAATACGCCTTGGAAAGAACGCCACGCCTACGTCGTCGATCATCGGGCTGCACGCCCGGCGGCCGCGCTCAGGCACTCGGAATTCAAGAAGTCGTTCCACGTTTCCCCATTTTTTGATCTCGAGCACACGTACGACTGGGGATTTCAAAACCCTGGATCCTCATTAGAAGTTCGGATGGAGAACTACCGTGAGGGGGAAAGGGTTTTCGATGTGCGCTACCTCGGGGAACGCAGACCACTCACGGCCGCCACTCTTGCGGCTGCGCTTCTGCGAAACCCCTGCGTTACCGCGGCGGGGCACTTGGCGATCTACTGGCAGGCGTTTCGATTGTGGCGAAAGAAGACACCCTTCTTCACACACCCAACAAAGAGTGAAGAACCGATGAGAGTTCAACCATGAATCGGGAAAACGCACCGTCCTTGTCGATACCGACGGGAAGCAAATCCGCGAACCTCACGCGCACGACGATACCGGAGCGTGTTCTCTTCTCGGCCCTTGCACGCATGCACCGAGGCGAATTGATTATTCGGTACGGAGACCAGGAGCGTCGTTTCGGCCCGGGGGGAGTCGATGCACTTCGTGCGGAAATCCATGTCCACGACCGATCCCTCTTCTCGCGCCTCCTCACCGGGGGGACCATCGGTGCTGCAGAGTCCTACCGCGATGGAGAGTGGGAGACTCCCGACCTCACGTCAGTCGTTCGCATTTTTCTGCAGAATCGGGCAGTGCTCGATGGCGTCGATGGCGGAGTGACTCGACTCATGGCTCCGATCCGCAAACTCCTCCACCTCTGGAATCGGAATTCGATCACCGGAAGTCGGCGGAACATCGGCGCGCACTACGACCTGAGTAATGAGTTCTTCCGGCTGCTTCTCGACAATGCGATGAGCTACTCTTCGGGAATTTTCGAGTCTGCGGACCAGAGTCTCGAGGAGGCGAGCATCGCCAAGAACGATCGACTTTGCCGGAAGCTCGATCTAGGGCCTCACGATCACCTTCTCGAGATCGGTACCGGCTGGGGCGCCTTCGCCATCCAGGCGGCATCCGAGTACGGCTGCCGGGTGACAACGACAACGATCTCGAGAGAGCAATTCCTCGTTGCGCGCGACCGAATTGGGGCTGCGAAGCTTGGAGATCGGATCGATCTGCGGCTCGAAGATTACAGAGAGCTCAGCGGAGTCTACGACAAGCTGGTCTCCGTAGAGATGATCGAGGCCGTCGGGCACAGCTACTACGGAGAGTTTTTCTCGAGCTGCAGCGACCGACTCGCAAAGGACGGTCTGATGGCGATGCAAGCGATCACGGTCGCAGATCAACACTACAACAAGGCGAGGCGCACCGTCGATTTCATCAAGAAGCACATCTTCCCAGGTTGCAACATTCCGTCGGTCACGGCCCTACTCGGGGCAGCGACGAGAAACAGCGACCTGAGAGTCCTGCAACTGGAGGACATTACGTCTCACTATCCGAGGACACTCCGGGAGTGGCGTGCGAACCTCAGCGAACATCGAGAGGAAGCCCGCGCACTCGGGTTTGATGAACGCTTTCTCAGGCTCTGGGACTTTTACCTCTCCTACTGCGAGGGCGGCTTCATCGAGCGTTCGATCGGGACCGTTCAGATGCTCTTTCAAAAGCCAGAGTGGCGCGGAGAGGCTCAGCTCTCCTGAGGAAATCTCTGCCGCTTTGCCGGGGTGCTCGACGGTTCACACCATAAAGCATGAATCCGCGACTCTGGACGCCGCGAAGACGCTGAGAGACCCTCAGCAGAAGGAAAGCGTCATGATCCATTCGATCCTACTCTCAGTCCTCGTTCTTCTCTCTCCGATGGGCCGAACCGAGCCCGTCGACCTCGTCGAGACCGCATCCGCTGCCGGCAAGTTTCAAACGCTTCTCGCTGCCGCAGAGAAAGCAGGCCTCGTCGATACCCTCCGGACCGCGGACGGGCTGACGATTTTGGCCCCAACCGACGAGGCCTTCTCGAAGGTCCCCAGCAAGCTCCTTCAGAGTCTGCTCCTCCCCGAGAATCAGGAGTCTCTGCGGGCCCTGCTTCGTCATCACGTCTTTGCCGGTCGGCGAAGCGCCGCCGAGTTGATCGGAGCGAAACAGGGAGTCACCCTGCAAGGTTCGACGATCGTGTTCACCCTCGACGATGGTCGCTTGCGCGCAGGAGAGGCTCAAGTCTTGCAGAACGACGTCAGCGCTTCGAATGGAGTGATCCACGTCATCGATCAAGTCCTCGTTCCAAAGGACTTCTCTCTCCCCAAGCAAAGTGACTCGGCCGTCGACCTGATCGAGTTCGCGGTGAGCCGTGGGGTCCCTCTCTATAACGACGGGAATCCCGCAGCCTGCGCATCGATCTACGAGGTCACGATTCGCGCTCTGATCTTGCTCTCTCTGGATTCTCTCGGTGATCGTGGAGTCGAGGCCCTCCGCAACTCTCTGGAGGTTGCTTCGCATCAGTCCCCTACTGAGCAAGCCTGGACTCTGCGCCGCGCCATCGACGCGGCCTGGATCGTCCTCGAGACGGAGGCGAACGCCACTGCCCGAGTTGACTCGGATCCATGGCGCTCCGTCTTTGAGTTCAATCTGAGCGAATCGGGCGATTCCCCCGCCTGGTTCTCGGTCAACGACAATGTCATGGGAGGGATCTCGGAAGGCGGCTTCGAACAAGCGACCGATACCACCGCTGCATTTCAGGGGGCTCTCTCTCTCGACAACAACGGTGGCTTCTCGACCATCCGATCGACCGCGCGTGACCTCATGCTCTCCGGATACTCCGGTTTGACCATTCGGGTTCGTGGAGACGGTCGAACTTATTCGTTGAGTGCCCTGAAGAACGATCGTCGCGGCGAGGTGCGTACTTGGCGGACGTCTTTCGCGACCGTGGCAGGTGAATGGGAAGAGATCAGGATCCCATTCTCCGAACTCGAGCTCTCGGTGATGGGGCGTCAACTCCCCGGTCTCACCATCGATCCCGACGATATCCGCTCGCTGTCGTTCTCGATCTCCGACAAGAACGAGGCGAACTTCCGGCTCGAAATTGACTGGGTCAGGGCCTACCGAGAGAGCGAACTCTCTTTCTGAGGTTGAGAGATCGAGCGATCACCCCATCCGGGGTGAACGCTCAAGTGTTGTTGAGCTTCTGCATTTGCGCGTGGCGGTAGTCGAAGATCCTCTTGAGGCTGGGCTTGACGAAGAGGCTGTGCACAAGGCGCCCGCCAGGTGCTTCGTATTCGACGCGGTCGCGAACAACTGTGCCACGCGAGACGGCTTCAAAAACATGCTCGTGGACCCACCGGCGGTACGGCCCGGAGAGCTGCTCATCCACAAATCGATACGGTGGATCCCATACTGAAATCACCGTTGTCCACAGAAAAGGAACTCCAAAGAGCCTCAGTTGATATGAGATCTCTTCCCCCACTTTCATGACGATGGGGGCCGGGGAGAGAATCTTGAAGTGGAGCCAGGGGGGCGTGATCTTCTTGAGATTGTTCGCATTTGCGAAGAAGGGGAACAGCGCATCCGGTGCGAGAGTCAGTTCAAGCTCTCGAGTGAGCATGTAGGTTGCCATGAAGCTCCGCGGAATGGGGTGAAGCGTCGCAGATCATGAGACTGATAGGATGTTCGACACTGGGACTGCTATCTGAAATTGAACTTGCTTGATACCACCAAGATCGCGGCCGGACAAGTGGCGGAGCAGCCGATGACAAGTTCCCAGAGAGGTTCGTACTCGGCTCTCGGCTTCAGCTTCGTTAGCGAGTCCGTTTTCCTGCTTGGCGAATTCGCGGACTATAACTCCTTGAAACGCACTCTATGAAATCCAGCATCGAGAATGAGGCCAAATCGAACAGGGAGGGCCCCGTGGAATTGGCGAAGAAGGAGCTTGGAACAGTCCTTGTCACAGGTGCTTCGGGATACATCGGTGGCCGACTTGTGCCCGCTCTCCTGGATAGAGGCTGGAGAGTTCGCTGCCTGGTCCGATCGGCACGCAAACTCGAGCAGCGTCCATGGGCATCGCACCCTTCCCTCGAGGTTTGTGAAGGTGACGCCGCTGACGCAGGGGCCCTAGGGAGCGCCATGAGGGGCTGCGTCGCTGCATACTACTTGATTCACTCAATGATGACGGTGGGACGCGAGTACGGGAATCGAGATCGCCTGCTCGCCCAAATTTTCGCCGAGGCGGCGGCAGCCGCAGACTTGAGGCAGCTGGTCTACCTCGGTGGGCTTGGCGAAACCGGTGAGAATCTGAGCGAGCACCTAGACTCTCGTCGAGAGGTCGAACACGTGCTGACGTCGGGGTCGGTTCCAGTGACGGTTCTTCGCGCAGCGATGATCATCGGTGCCGGCTCCGCATCGTTCGAGATCTTGCGATATCTCGTTGAGCGACTCCCGATCATGGTCACACCGAAGTGGGTTTCGACAGAGAGCCAACCCATTGCCGTCCGAAACGTGATTTATTACCTCGCTCAGTGCTTGGAAACTCCGGCCACCATCGGTCGCACCCTAGACATCGGTGCGGCCAATGTCGTGACATACAGCGAACTGATGAGAACGATGTCGCAGGAACGAGGTCTACGGGATCGTCTCGTAATTCCTGTGCCTGTGTTGACCCCTCGGCTCAGTTCCCTGTGGATCCATTTGGTCACCCCACTGAGTGCGCGGATTGCTCGGCCGCTCGCCGAGGGACTACGCAATCGGGTCGTCTGCCGAGATAATGAGGCCTCGAGTTTAATGCCTCAGCGGTTGCTCAGCGTGAGGGAATCGATTGCGGAGGCTCTCGGGAAGCACGATTCCCACGATATTGAGACCTACTGGGCGGGCGCGGGACCGATGGCCGGCGACCCCGACTGGGCCGGCGGAACGACCTTCACGGACAGTAGACAGGTCGAAGTGTGTGCCTCTCGGGAGACGGTTTACGCCGCGGCTTGCCGCATCGGAGGCGCCGAGGGATATCACTCTGCATCGTGGCTTTGGCGGCTTCGGGGTGCACTGGATCGACTGATCGGAGGGCCGGGTCTCCGTCGAGGTCGGCGAGATCCCGAAGTCATCGGATATGGCGAGACGCTCGACTTTTGGCGGGTTTCTGACGTCGAGCCTGGGAGCCTACTCGAGCTTCGTGCTGAAATGAAACTCCCGGGGGTTGCGACGTTGACCTACGAGGTCGAGTCACTCGGTCCGCGACGATCCAGGCTCATTCAAACGGCGCGCTTCAAACCCAAAGGACTCCTCGGCATCCTGTACTGGTACTCAGTGGTCCCCTTGCATGGGTTCGTGTTCAAGGGGCTCTTGAGAGGAATCGCGAAGGCGGCTGAGGCCAGTTCCCGATCAATGACGTCCCTATCCATGACGGAACCGAAACCTTCTGTGGAGAGCCGTTGATGAAGAATGCAAGCGACGGACAGCCCCCAATCGAGCCGGCCAAGGAAATTCGCGTGGGGATCTCATCTTGTCTCCTGGGAGATGAGGTTCGATTCGACGGGGGGCACAAGCGGGATCGGTTCATCACCGATACGCTTTCTCAGTTCGTCACATTCGTGCCGGTGTGCCCGGAGATGGAGATCGGACTCGGATCACCTCGCGAATCGATGCATCTTGCGAAGGTCGATGGTGAGATTCGTCTCGTCACGACGAAGACGCATGAGGACCTGACCGATCGGATGGCCGGGTACGCCCGCACTCGAGTCGCCCAAATCGAACAAATGAAGCTCTGCGGATTCATCCTGAAGAAGGACTCGCCGAGCTGTGGTATGGAGCGAGTCAAGGTATACGGCCCTCTCCGAACGGCACCCGCGAAGACGGGGCGGGGGCTCTTCGCTGCAGAGCTCATCGCTCGCCACTCGGACCTTCCGATCGAAGAAGAAGGGCGACTTTGCGATCCGCGTTTGCGAGACAACTTTTTCGTACGGCTCTTCGCATACCGCCGGCTCAGGTTCCTGTTCGACACTGAATGGAAGCTCGGAGACCTGGTTGCATTCCACACCGCGGAGAAACTCTTGATCCGCGCGCACGACCCCGTGGTTTATCGAAAGCTCGGAAGGCTGGTCGCGGTTGCCGGCCAAATGCCCCGGGAGGAAGTGGAGAAAGCATACAGGCACGATTTTTCCTCAGCGTTGCGGAAGCTCGCAACGACCCGAAAGGTCACCGATGTCCTTCAGCACACCATTGGACACCTGCGGAAACACATCGACGATGCCTCTCGCCACGAGCTACTCGGACTGTTCGAGGACTTCCGCGGCGGTCTCGTTCCGCTCGTCGTCCCCCTGACTCTCCTCCGCCACCACTTGCGTCATCACCAGATCTCTTATCTGCAAGGACAGACTTTTCTCGAGCCACACCCAAAAGAACTGATGCTTCGCAATCACGTATAGCCGAACGGACGGTAGGAATCGGTAAGACCGATCACGCAAGAGCCGAGCGCGACGTCACAAGGCTCCTACCTGCTGCGCTCTCTCCCATCCTCAGTTTGCGGGGTCACGCGGTGCACGCCAAGTCGAGAGCTGACTCACTCCCATCTTCGAAGCGACAAGATCGCTCTGGATCTGATCCGAGAAGCTCGCGCCGCGCTTCGAAAGATAGTCGAAGATCTGCCGGGCGTGCCAAGGGATCACCTTGGTGTCGTCGGTGCCTTCCGTCGCCTCTTTGCTATCGGCTGGTCGCCGCGGCGCCATCAAATGCGCTCGAAGAACCAGAACAAACCCAGGGCTGCGACGACGATCGAGCCTCCGCGGCGCAACCAGGGTGGCGCGAGGAACGGGTCAGATTCCGAATCGCCACGTGGGACAAGGCGCAGCAATATTGCCAGCGCAACGGCCACGAGAACTTGGCCCATTTCGACACCGAGGTTAAACGCAAACAGGGGAGTCACCTTCGCGCTCTCCTCGACAAGTGACTGGCCGAGAAAGCTGGCGAACGCCAAGCCATGGATCAGGCCGAACCCGAGAGCTTCGGCCCAGCGCGCGCGCTTCAACTGGGGGTGCACCAGATTGTCGACCGCGACATAGGCAATCGAGAGCGCCACGGCGGCCTCGATCATCCGCGAGTAGGCCGAGCAGTCGACGACATTCAGCGCTGAGAGTCCGAGCGTGATCGAGTGGGCGACCGTAAAGGCTGTCACCACCGCCAAGAGAGATCGCAGCCGACGCGCCGAAAGCACGAGCGCCACCAGGAATGCCAAGTGATCCCAGCCGCCGAGGATGTGACGTCGACCGATCGACAGGAAGACCCAGAAGGCGCCGCGCCCCGTGGGGTCGATCCTCACGCGTCGAGACTCAGACTCGAGCGCGAACGTACTCGGCCCCTCACCCCGCCACTGAACCGTGGTGTAGTCGATGTGCAAAGGGGACGTGTCGAGGAACAGGGTCATTTCGACGGCCAAATCGCGAATCGGTTCGTGGTGCTCGAAAGAGAATTCGAGATCGACCTCGCCCCTTCGGTAGCCGAGAGCGAGGTCGGGTTCCGGGGGAACGAGAGTGAGGCGGATCGGGATCGGAACCAAGCGTTCGCCGCCGGCGAAGTCACGATCGGTCGCCGTGGTCAGCTGATAGTGCTCACCGACATACTCGAACACGGACGCTCGTTCAGCTGCGAGCTCGGCGGCGGAGACGTCTCCATCGAGGTTGGCATCGAGCTGGGGCAGAACTTCCAGCAAGGAGAGGAGCTGGCAGCGAAGGGCCAGGCTGGCCCGCTCACCATCCACAAGGATCTGGGAGCTGCTGAGCGAGTCGGGGTGCATGACGACCAGGAACATTCCAAGGGTGCAGGAAAGCAGCGCGGTCAGCACGGTCAGCACGGGCCTACTCGTTGTATCGGATCGGTCGTTTGTAGACCGGATGGATCACGAACTCTGCACCGGTCGTGTACTCAGGATCATCTCCGAGCTCGATGCAGGCCGCGAAGATCGTGGTCAACACCGTCGGCGCGAGCTCGAGCACATGCTCATTGGGATGCACCCGAGTGCCCCACGCAAAGTGCTGGAACGGCTCACTGTTGGACTCGATGTGGCAGCCGACCACGGCGTGGATCGGGTGCTCCGCTGCCCATTCGACAAGACGCTCGATACTGGCAACGAACTTGGGCCAGGAGTTGGGCGAGAAGACGAACAGGTGCCCGGCGTAGACGATGTCCCCCGTTAAGAGAAGCTGTGTCTCGCGATCGTAGAGGGTCACGCTCGCCGGGTGGTGTCCGGGGGTGCCGAGGACATCGAGCACCCGACCGCCGAGGTCGATGGTCGGGGTATCGAGCGGGTAGTCGGTGAAACCCCACGACGCCTCGTACGCCTTTTGCCGGGTGCTCACGACTTCGGTAACGAACGGGGCCCCCTCGCATTGCGAGTCCCCCTGCACATGATCGCGATGCCCGTGGGTGTGCTGCACGATCAGATCGATCGACTCTCGTCCGTTGCGCGCCAGCCATTCGCGGATGATCGCCTCGACCGGCTCGGCAACGGGAGTATCACGGTTGGCACCGGTGTCCAGGAGGAGGACTCGCTCCTGACCGAAGATGAGGAACAGGAACGGCGCCTCGAAGGTCTCGAACTTCGACTGCCGAATGATGTACGTGTCGTCGTTGTAGGCATGGATCTGGGATCGAGGGTCGTTCGCCTCGTCGGCGCCGTGAATCCAGCGCTCGGGAAAGCTTCCGGTGGCCCGGGGCGCTACCGATTGCTGCGCTCTGAGGATCGCCTTCGCCTTGCTCTCGGCAGAGTTGCTCTGTTGCTCCTCCATGATCGCGCACGCACCCGCGAAGAACAGGAAGAGGAACAGACAGGGCAGGAAGATCTTTTTTGGCATGATTGGAAGCTACTCCAGCAATTCGTGAAACGCAAGAACCCCCGCCCAGGCGACCGCGCTGCAAGAGCAGTCGCGAGAAGGGCAGCGGAGACCCACTCCTGCCAGCACGAAGCGTCGAACTCTCGAACCTGGATCTTGTCGGATCTTGTAAGATCTTGGGGCCAGTCGGCGTGGGAACCACCGCGCAGGGGGGGCGTTGCGCGCTCTATCGATTAGGTGAGCCGGGCTGGGCGCGGCTCCACAGTCAGCCTCAAGTCGGTGTTCAGTGAGCGGCGTGCATCGAGCGCCTCCTCACCGAGCGCTTGCGATTCTCTGGAAGGGGAATTCACATGCGTTGGATGCTCTTAGTCGCGTTGCTGCTACCGGTCGGGGTCATGGTGGGATGCCACGGCTCGCCCCAGGTCGCAGGTGACGCTACCTTCAAGACTGTCTCTTTCTCGGTCGACGGCATGACGTGATCGAAAGGCTGTGCGCCTCGGGTCGAGCGCGCTCTCAGCAAGGTTTCGGGTGTCGAAGAGTGTAAGGTCGACTTCGCGAGCAAGACCGCCGTGGTCAAGGTCAAGCCGGGCACAGACCCGAAAGACGTCGCGAAGGCGCTTGAAGGAACTCGCTACTCTGCTTCAGTGAAATAGTTCTGCAGAGTAGCCCTTCGAGCTGAGAATCGACCGCCGAGTCCCGCTCAGGACTCGGCGGTCGATTTCGTTCTGCAGAGACGGTGAACAGCTCAGCGGAGATCGAGGAAGTCCGCCGCACACGGCGAGCTCGATTTACCCGAACTGACTCAAGGATCGCGAGTGAAACTCCCGCGCTTGAAAACGACGCACCTCGCGCCGTTCTTCCCCTTGATCGTCTTCCGGAGCTATTGTTCGTCGGAGACCGGCCACCATGGCGCTTCGTTGCGACTCTCGATGCCAGTCAACTGCTCTCCGTCGTAGAGAATGCGGATTTGCTTGCGCACACTGCCATCTCGATTCCAGACTGTCTTCGAGAGGGCTTTGCCATCGTGCCATTGAGTCTCTTGGGACTTGCGACCCTCAGTTAGTTCGACGTCCCATCCGTGCTTGGGCTCCCCTTGGTCGGTGGCGCCCCACTTCCATGGAGGAAGGTAGATGTCTTCTCCCGCAATGATCCCGTCTGCGACTCTAGTGAGGTATCCGCGGCGGAGATCCCCCAGGGTAACCTCTTCGATTCGACGCCCGATTGCAGAGCACGATTCTGGATCCTCGTCCCTCTGCATCTGGATGGTTCCGTCGAAGTTCCATACGGTCATCCGGATTTGCTCGCCATGCCGAAAAAGTGTCTCTGATACGAGGAGTCCCGTTTCGTCGAGACGCATCTGCGACCAGCCGTGCTTCAATCCGTCGTCCGGCCCTCTGCTCATGACCCTCTGGAAGCCAGTCGTAGGGTGTTCGATCTCTCCGACGAACGTTCCATTGATCCACTTCACTTCCCCCTCGAAACTGACCCCCTGATAGGGAACTTTCCCCGTCATGATCACCGCCCAGAGGGGACCCTCCCGTCGCCACTGGTCGAGGACGAGAGCACCGCTCGAGATAACAACCACGGTCAGCAAGCCAACCCACAGCCACCAGCGCTTTCGACTGGAAAATCCAGATCCCGCCGGAATGACCCTCATGCTTCCCCACTCTTCCATCCCGACGCGTTCGCTTCCTCGCAGAAGACGCTGAGCACTATGCAGTTACGACGCGGACCAAGTGCAGCGTGCTAGACCTGGAATAAGCGGATGATTGCGAGCGAGGCGCCGGCGATTCGTCGCAAGACGAGGAGCACCAAGGTGATCGACCTGAGGAGGTCCTCGCCGATGGTGCGACGATGAGGCAGTCTCGGGTGAAGTAACGACGTAAACTTGAAACCACAGCACTTCACCCGAGACTGCCGGTCTTGCGGCGAATCGGCAAGCCGTAGCCGTGATCATTCGCTTATTCCAGGGCTAGATCTCTGGCTTCGACCCCACCCCCGGCAACCCCGACGTCCCCCGCCCCTCGGCCACTCGATCGATCAGTGCCTCGCGAATCACTTGGACGGGGTCGCGCGCCGCCAAACCCTCGAGGCCGAGCTCGAGCACTTCTTCGCGCATCTTTCGCAGGAGCGGGACCGCCCGGGGGAGCGCGTATTGCTCGCCGGCGAGCGGACCCCCGACGAAGCGGCCGCCGCGGACTTCTCCGCGCAACTCCATGCGGCGATACACGCGCAACAAATCGCGCCACGGGACGGGCAGGCGCTCCTTCTCGAGCAGTCGTTTGAAGACGACGCCGTAGCGGAGCAGCAACTGGTGCGCGTAGTGATCGACGAGGTCGCGATCGAGCTTCGGATCTCGCGTCGGATCCGCCCCCTCGACGGGAGGAGGAACCCGAAAGCGATCCCAGCGACCGGTCGCCACCTTGCGGAAGATCCGCG
Source organism: uncultured bacterium (assembly GCA_937876125.1). GTDB lineage: Bacteria > Planctomycetota > UBA8108 > UBA1146 > UBA1146 > JAFMMO01. The sequence goes on along the minus strand of CALEHF010000100.1, from coordinate 8,090 downwards.
TGCCACGTTTTCGGCTCGGCACGACCAGCTTTCTGAGCGCAGCGAAGGAGTCGTTGGTGAGGAGGCCGTGGGCGACGAGGCTTGCGAGCCCTTCGTCCAAATGACTCGGAAGGAGCGTGAGATCACTTTGGATCTGGTCCGCGAAGCTCGCGCCGCGCTTCGACAGGTAGTCGAAGATCTGCCGGGCGTGCCACGGGATCACCTTGGTGTCGTCAGTGCCTTCCGTCGCCTCTTTGCTATCGGCTGTCGCCGCTCCGGCGACGACGGTTTCATCGCGCGACACGGCCGCTTCGATCTCGGGTGCGAGAGCGAGCCAGGTCGCGACGTCCTCTCTCGGCAACAGCGTGATCGGCGTACTGCGCGGCGCGCTGTTCGCGCTCCCCCACAGCCTCCCCCAGACCACTTGTCCCGTCATAGTGAGTTCGTCGAGCCACTCGCGACGGTAGTCGGCGATGCGCGCGCGAAAAATCGAACGCTCCCACTCGGGCGCGGGGACTTCGAATCCCGCGAGCTGGGCGATCACCTCGAGCAATCCCTGGGGCCCAGTCAGTTGGCTCCCCGGAGCGACGTGCTGCCACTCGGCGAGGAACGCGACAAAGTCGGAGGGACTCACCGGGCGAATCTGCTCGCGGAGCGTCTCCAATGTGTAGCGTTGAATCCGCGCCAAGAGCCGCCGCTCGCACCACTGATCTTTCTCGTCGAGGCGCACGCGCATCACGGCGCCTTCCCCCTCGAGCTGGCGCAGGTGAAACAACTCTTCCTCGGTCGGATCGATCGGTCCGAGGGCATCGATCCGACCGCGCATCAGCTCTTTCGGATCGCGGGTCGACTCGACGGCGAGGTAGCGCCCAATCCCAGCATTGCCGTGCTCGACCACGTGCTCGACGCGCCCCGCGGCGACCAACTCTTCGAGCCAGGGGCGCCACGACACTCGCGCTTCGCTTTCATCTTTCTCGACATCGTCTTTTGACAAGACACCCCGCCGCACCCCGCCGCGATCCGCTTCTGCCTCGGTGACGTAACCGATCCAGAGAAGCACCTCGTGCATCTCCTCCAGGTCTTGTGGGTCGGGCCACGCCTCTTCCCGGACCCGCACGACCGCCGCCGGGTCGAGCGCGCCGATATCATCCGCACTCTTCTTATCGAGCCCCCTCCGCGACAGCACCGCCTGGGTGCGGCGCTCTTCAAGAGGCGCATCGTCGAGAAAGGCGTACGGCGCGGCGTTCAGAATCGCACGCGCGAATGAGCTGGGGGCGGGCAGGTCGACCGTGATCGTCTCGATCTCGCCCGACTCGATTTTCCCGAGCACAGCCATCGCGCCGTCGACGTCCATCGCTTCGCGCAAACAATCTTCAATGGTCTGCGCGACGATCGGTTGCTCGAGCGCATTCGGCACCTCGAAGTCACCGGGCGGCAACGTCTCTCCGCAGGCGAGCACCTCTGGAAACGACTGGGCGAGGAGATCGTCAGCCTTCATGCGTTGGATCGGCGGCGGCACACGCTTCCCCCCGAGCATGCGGGGAAGTTGGAGCGAGCGTTGCACGTTCCAGCGCCAACGAGTGGAGAACATCGGAAGCGGCAAGATCGCCTGCTTCAGCGCTTTCTCGAGTCCCGCGGCCCGGATGTATCCGAAGATCTCATCGAGCGTGAAGCTGTGCTGGAGCCCGAGCGACAGGACGAACGAGTCTTCGTTCGCGGCGGCCTGCAGCTCGAAGCCGAAGTTGCGGCAGAACTTCTTTCGGAGCCCGAGCGCCCACGCGCGATTGATGCGTCCCCCAAAGACCGCATGCACGACCATCTGCTGGCCGCCGCTCTCATCGAAAAACCGTTCGACGATGATCCGGTGGGGAGTCGGGATCGCGCCGAGGGCGGTGCGCCCCTCCGTCACATACTCGACGATCTGCTCGGCGGCCTCCTCTGGGATCCCGCACTCACGCTTCAGCCATTCGAGATCTTCACCGTGCTCTCGCACCTCCCCCACTTCATGGGAGAGCTCCACGGTGCGCGCGGGCGCTTCTCCAAACCAGAACGGCAGAGTCGGCGGGACGCCGTGGGCATCGCCGACGTGCATCACGCCCGGTTCGACCTTCAACACCTGCCAACTGGTGCTCCCGAGCTGGAAGATGTCGCCGACCGAGGCCTCGACCGCAAAGTCCTCATCGATCGATCCGATGAAGGTTCCCTCCGGCGCGAGCACCACGCGATAGTCGGCGCGATCGGGAATCGCCCCGCCGGAAGTGATCGCGGTGAGGCGTGCGCGGCGCGTACCCCGCACGCGCCCATTGACGCCGTCGCGATGGAGGAGCGAGTTGCGGCCGTGCGCGTGCAGCTCGAGGATCGCATCGAAGTGCGGGCGATCGAGAGAGCGGTACGGCCAGGCGCGGGTCGACCACGTGAACAGCTCGTCTTCACTCCAGCTCTTCGCGGCGCAGGCCGCGACCACCTGCTGCGCGAGAATGTCGAGGGGCGCGGCGGGTTGGGGAGTGCGATCGAGTGTGCCGCGACCCACCGCGCGAAGGATCGCGGCCCCTTCGACCAGTTCGTCGATGGTCAGAGGCAGGATACGACCCTTGGGGATTGCAGAGAGGGTGTGTCCCGCCCGGCCGACTCGCTGCAAGAACGTCGCGATGCTCTTCGGAACGCCCACCTGCACCACGAGATCGATGTCCCCGATGTCGATCCCCAGCTCGAGGGAGGCGGTCGCGACGAGGGCGCGGAGTGAACCCGCTTTGAGGCGCGTCTCGGCGTCGAGACGTCGTTCTTTCGAGAGACTCGAGTGGTGGCAAGTCACCGCTTCCTCGCCGAGCTTGGCTTGCAAGCGGGCGCTGATCCGCTCAGCGAGTTTGCGGGTCCCGGCAAAAATCAGCGTGGTCGTGTGGGATTCGATCGACGTGACGATGCGGTTGTAGATCTCGTCCCAGGTTTCGCTCGAACAGATCGTCTCGAGCGGGGTCTCCGGCACGAGGAGAGCGAGGTCCATGATGCGACGGTGACCGATATCGATCGTGGTGCACTCGCGCCCGACCCCGACGAGGAAGTTCGCAACGTCGGCGACCGGTTTTTGGGTCGCGGAGAGGCCGATTCTTTGGGGAGCGCGGCGCTCGGTCGTGCTCGCTGGCTCCGTGCTCGCTGGCTCCGTGCTCGCTGGCTCCGTGCTCGCTGGCTCCGTGCTCACTGGCGCCGTGCTCGCTGGATACGGGGGGGTGGTGCTCTCCCCTTCACTTACGTCGATTTTCGCTCCATGGACGACCAGGTGTTCCAGTCGTTCCAAAGAGAGCGCCAGGTGCGCGCCGCGCTTGTCGCCAAGCATGGCGTGGATCTCGTCGACGATCACAACGCGCACCGTCTCGAGCATCCGACGCCCGCCGTCGCTGGTCAGCAAGATGTACAGACTCTCCGGAGTCGTCACCAAGATATGCGGCGGGCGTTTCGTCATCTTCGCTCGCTCCCCCGGCGGCGTGTCCCCCGATCGGACGCTGACTTGGATCTCGGGGAATTCGGGGTCGAGCGCGCGCAGCTCGGCGAGGGGCGCAGCGAGATTCTTCTGCACGTCGTTTCCGAGGGCCTTGAGGGGGGAGATGTAAAGGACGCGCGTCTCCGGCGGCAGCTCCTCCCCGCGCTCCCGGGCCGCGGATCCCTCGGTCACCAGGGCATCGATGGCGTGGAGGAAGGCGGCGAGGGTCTTCCCCGATCCGGTCGGGGCTGCGATGAGCGTGTGGTCGCCGTCCGCGATCGCGGGCCACCCTTCGACCTGCGGGGGGGTCGGCGCGCCGAGGCGCTCGGCGAACCAGCGGGCGATCGTCGGATGAAATCGTGCGAGAGGGCTGGCGGCGGAGGGAGAGTCGGACACGGGGTGCCTTTCACAGGATGCGCGCGGGGACGCGCAGGCCAGCCGGGGAGAGATCGTACCGCGGTGGCGGACGGGAAGAACCCATCTGCTTCGAGCGCGGGGTTCGACTCCGGACTGCTGGACGTCGGGTGGACGACGTCCGCCGCGTTCTCGCTCGTTCCTCATCATGCGCGGAGTCGTTGTCCCCAAAGGAGATACGGCTCCTTTGCACCTCCGGCCCAACGGTTGCTCTAGTGCTCGCCGGAACAGAGTCAGCCCCTCGGGCGATCGCCGGGGTGAGCGTTCATGGTGGATGAGAGGAGACGGTGTGACGAGGAATCGACTGCGCAATCGCCGACCGGGTCGCAAGAAGAAGAAACGAAGCCGCGGGCAGAGCGGTGCTGCTCTGAGTTGCGCTGCTTTGGACAGTGCTGCTTTGGACAGTGCTGCTTTGGACAGTGCTGCTCCAGACGGCACTCCTTCGAACGACACAGAGCTGGACGACACAGGGCTCCGCTGTCAGCATCTCGGCTCAGAATCGGGGGTCGCGGGACAGCTCTATTCGGTCTCGGGCAGCCTTGGCGCCGGCAGCCTTGGCGCAGGCGGAGACCAGGGTGGGAAGGTCGCGATCACGGCTGAGGATTTCCAGAGATTCGTTCTCGAGTGGGAGCGCGACGCGCGGTCGGGGAAGATCGATCCCACCGTTCCGATGTACCCTGAAAATCCTACTGGAGACGGCCCTCGACTCTCACACCTGGTGATTCCCTGTCGGGGTGCGGAGGACGGCTCCCTGATCCCGTCGCGAGGAGAGACTCCCGATTGGGATGCTCTCGGCGATGGCGGGCCGCGTCGGTTCACCCCTGATCGCGCCCAGGTGTTTCGGCGCATCGAGCGAACACTCCTCGATGCGGAGTTCCCTTACGGAATCGAAGCTCTGACCCAGATCTATCGCGAGTGTCCGCTCGCGTCGGTCTTCGAGCTGACCAGCCTTCCGATCGAGCACACCACGTCCCCGCTCATCGCAGCGCTCGTTGATCTCTGGAACTACACGCCGCGCCCCCCCCTCAGCGAGTGGGCGCCGATCGAAGTCTTGCTGCAGTACAAGGAAGTCCCCGCCGAAGTCCTCGCCGGGCCGAACGAGGGGAAGTACTACATTCTGCGAGCCGCGCACTTCGTCGTTTCTCTGCACAACCGAGCGTTCGTCGATTCGATCGACTTGCCGGAAGACAAGTACCTCGACAAGGAGCTGTTGGCCGCCGGCATTGGGGCGGCCCAGTCGGCGGGGGAGCGCAGCAGGAAGCTGGGGATCTCTTGACGGCGCAGCTCGCTCCCTGAGGAGGCTGTTGGGGGAGATGGATGCGAAACGGCGCCCATGGTGGGCGCCGTCTCTCCGATCCCTGACCGACGCGTCGATCCATCCCCTCGGCGCTCACGCCTGATCGCAGCTTTCACTCAGCCCACGATCAAACGTGGTGAGTGAAGTCGAGGACCAGCGGATCCACCAACGTGACGTAGTCCGCCTTGGACATGCGGATCGCCATCTCATGGCTTCCCGCATTGAAGGTAATCGTCTCGTTGGAGAGAACGCACGGACTCACGAACACTTCGAGCCCGTACAGGTTGCCGAAGGGGGGAATCGCACCGCGATCGCAGTCGCGGAAAATGCGCCTCAACCGACTCTCCGGCGCGAGACTGACCTCCGGCGAGTGGAGTGCCCAGCGGACACTCTCGAGCTCAACTTCGTGGTCTGCGGGAAGAACGAGCATCACCGCGTTGCGGATCGTCTCGACGACAACCGCCTTGGCGAAGGATCGCCCCGGTGTATGCGTGTGCTCCGACGTCTCCATTGCGGTAAAGTCGGTGACGTGGGGAAGCGTCTCGTAGCAGATGAGATTATGGTTCAGGAAATCCTGGATTCGATTGGCTACAACGGACATTTGCTCCTCTATTCTCGGGCCCGGTCCATTCCTACTGCGCTCCACTCCCAGTGAGCGAGTTCTACGCTGCGGACTCGAGTCGCTCAGTTTGCTCAGCGGTGACACCTCAGCGGTGTCCTCTGCATCGCAATCCCCAGGAGCGCTTGAGTCCGGGCGGGCTTAACTCTCCAATTCTTCCGAGGCCCCTAGTGTAAGCTTCCGGTCGGGCGTGATCCAGCAGCGAGTTTGTCGGCCGCTGACACCGAGAGAGATCGTCGCTCGTTGCCCCCTTCGGCCCCCTCTGACCAGTCAGGCGCGACACGACTCACCCGAGCCAGCCCTGACGAACCGGAGATGCGAGTGCACTGCATGTTGTCGCTCGTCTTCGCGACGTGTGTTTCGCTGGTCGGCTGCTCCGGGTTCGAAGGGATTCGAAGCGCGGCCGCCACCCCGAACTCGCTTTTCGAAGGGGCAGCACCGTCCGCAGATCGAGCGTTCGTCGATGAGGCCGTGAGGTCGTACGATCCTGACGATCCGATCATCGCGGGGTGGCGGGGTGAGGAAGCTCTGCGAAACTTCGAGGTGTTGCGCACTGCGCGCGTTCCGTTCGATCCGCATCCGAATGATGGTCGAAAAAGACTTTCGCGGGCCCTTGGGGCTCGGCTTGGGGCTCACCCCGGGACGGGCCGGAATCCAAGTCGCGCCCCCCTCGTCGAGGCGGTCGTCGATCTCCGCCAAGGAGTCGAAGTTCAGATCTTGTCACTGACCTTTGGGATCGACCTGTGGCCACCGGCGCACCCCGAGCCGATAGCCGAGGGTGGGCTCGCTCACTCCTCGCTCGCGCTCCCCTCGACCTGAACTATTACAGTGAAGTCCTGCCGCAGAAAAATGCAGGTCCCTCCTTCGCCTTCGCAAACGGGATAGATCGCGTAGCCGCGAACTGTCTGCTCTCCCGCCACGCCAGCCGCCGCGACCAGCTCGAACTCCACTGCGCGCACTTCGTCGCTCTCGACCTTCGACTCGGGGCGCGCCGCGACCAGAGTACTCGGCTCGGCTTTCCAGCCAGGGTGGGGCTCGATCCACACCTGCAGTGGCGCGACCTCATTGTTCCAATGGACCTCGCGCTTCGCATCGGGGCGCAGAACAACGTGCAATCGCACCGGCTTTCCGCTTCGAGCGCTCGCCGGCGCGAAGGCCGCCTCGATCGCAACGAAACGCGTTTTGTCACGAGGGAGTTTTCCAGCGGGATCGGGGTGCGGAATCAGAGCGATCGAGGGGGGCGCCCCCTTCGGATGCACGCGCTCTGCATCGGTCAGACGCGCGACGAGCGGGACGGGAGTTGCACCACGTGCGGTGATCTCGCTGTTCGCTGTCGCGACCCAATCATAGAAGGGATACGGCTTGTCGAGCTGCGGACCGTACTGCTGGATGCGCCGCCGCCAAATGTAGTTCGCGGGCTCGAGATCGAGCGCTGTGGTGAACGCCTGGACCGCCGTGCGGAAGTCGAACTCGCGGCGCGACTCGGTGGCATCGCGACGCAAATGCGCCACCCCCAGGCGGAAGTGCGCCTTCTCGTCTATCTCGCTCAGCGCGATCGCGCGAGCGTACGCCTCGATCGACGCGTCGAGATCACCCCACAGAAATTCTGCGTCCCCGAGGTCACGCCAGCGGCGCGCGCTCCCTTTCCCCGCGCCCAGGAGCAGTTTCCCCATCGCGGCACGGTCGGGAACGACCGCCTCGGGTGCGGGGCTCGGCGAACCGACGCCTTGCGCGAGAAACGCGTCCAGTTGATCGGGATCACGCGCGATCGCCTGCACGACCCCGTGACGATCGACGAGAAGGTGAATCGGGACCACGGTCACGCCGAGAAGGTTCAAGGAGTCGACGACGACCGGCCACTCCATCTGCTGCCATTGGTGAAAGAGACGCGCGCGCGCGGGGTGCTGTTCTTGGACGATCCCCATCGTGTTCAGGGTTCCCGCTTCACGCAGCTCACTGGTCCTTCGGTGCCACCCGGGCACGCGTCGACGACAACCCGCTCACCACGAGGCGTAAATGTGAAGAAGGGTCGGTTTCCCGGCGAGGAGGTCGTAGAGCGCAACCGGCGCTCCACCCTCGACGCGGGGCAACATGAAGTTGGGGAGTCGCGACCCAATCTCGAGCGAAGTCTCCGGGAAGGTCCAATCCGATGGAGCGGGCGCGCTCGCAGCACCCTCCCCCGGCAGAGGGCTGAACAGGGCGAGGGACAGGGCGAGGAGAATCATGAAGCCTCCACTCGGAGTGAACAGTGCACAGCGTGGGTCCACAGCGTGGGTCCACAGCGTGGGTCCACAGCGTGGGTCCAC
>CALEHF010000099.1 GCA_937876125.1 uncultured bacterium | reverse complement strand
AGTGCAGTCTTCGCAAGGGAGATGACTTGCAGGACTTCAAGGATGCCCTGAACGGAGGGGTCGGCGCTCTCCGACAGCGCATCGTTGCGCAACATGAAGCGTTGGTTGCGGCGGAAAGGCTCCTCGCGGGTGCGAAGCCGGGCACTCCTCGAGCGGAGACGCTCGAGTTGATTCGGGTGGAGATGCGCGAGTTCGAAATCCGCTTCGAAGACACGGAGTCGATCGAATCGATCCTGGAAGAGAACACCGTCCCGATGGGTGAGTCGAGCGAAGTTGTCGTGACTCCGGAGAACGGTGACGCGAACTGCTCTTCCGACTCGGAAGAGGGTGACGATCACGATTCCGAGTTTTCGAAGGAGCCGGAATCGGTTACCGGTTAGCTCTATTTTGGATCGCTCCCCCATCAATACCCGCGCGCGAGATCGATCTTCCCCCGAGTCTCTTCCTCGATCTCCAAGAGCGCCGCAACAAGATGCTGTGCGCGCAAGATCTCTATCCCCACCCCATGCCCCGCGCGGTGCGGACTGAGGACCAGATTGTCGAGAGACGCGAACGGGAACGACCCCGGCTCGGTCGCCGTGCGCTCCGACTTCTCCTCGGGATACTGATACCAGACGTCGATCCCCGCCGCGGCGAGCGGCCCATCGCGGAGCGCTTCGTAGAGCGCCTTCTCGTCAATCACCGCCCCCCGACCGACATTGACGAGGATCGCTCCCGCGGGAAGCCGCGCCAATCGCCGCGCATCGATCAGGCCGCGAGTCGCCCTGGTCTCGGGGAGCGTGCAAATGAGAAGGTCGGCTTCCGGCAACGCGTCGTCGAGCGCTTCGAGGGGGAGGAGAGAAACGCTTGCCGCCTTCGGGTGCCCCTCAACCTTGCGCACGACACCGCGGACCGAAACATCGAGCGCTTCGAGCACCCGGGCGATCCGCCCCCCGACCGCACCGACCCCGAGAATTAGAGCGCGCTTCCCGGCGATGATCACGCTCTCGTTGTCGTCGTAGCGGATCGACCAATCGCTCACGCGCAATTGTCGGTCCGCGGGAACGATCTGTCGGGCCGCGGCGAGAAGGAGCGCGAGCGCGTGCTCGGCGGTGGGGCTCGAGTTGTGGTGTAGGTTGGTGAGAGCGATATCCGGGCGCGCCGCGAGAACTTCCGCGGTCGCACGAGGAATCCCCGCGAATGGAACCACCACCCAGGCGAGCGAGGGGGAACCGTCGAGCAGAGCCTCAGTGGGGCGCCCGGTGACGAGCACCGAAACGTCGTCCGAGATGACGTCGGCGCTGTCTGCCTCCTTGGCGATCGTAATGGTGAGCTTCGCGTAGGGAGCGGCCTCTCGCCGTACCGCCTGAGCGAATCTCCCCGCCGGATCGGCGACCACGTGAACGCGCACGGGCGCTACCCCTTCAGAACCAAGCGAGTGATCCGGCCCACCGGCACCCACTCCGCGACCAAGATCGATCCATCCTTGAGGAAGATTGCGTCATGCGGGTGGATGAACTTCCCTGCGATGAATTTCTCACGCGGCGCACCGCGCAGCTGCGATGGGTGCCCGTCACCGAGGTGAACGACAACTCTGTCCTTCGCATCGAGGATGGTGACGACGCTGTCGAGATCGGGGACGAGCAATTGCGAACCCCGCGTCTTGAAGTGGCACGGCTTGCGGATCCCCTCGGTCACGAAACCGAGGTGGTTGAACTCGAGATCGAAGCGCTGGATCCGCGCATTCGAGCGATCGGCGACGAGCAAGGTTGGCGTCTTCCCTCGATCATCGACCCAAAGGCCGTGCGGGCAACTCACCTCGCCCTTCCCGCTCCCCGGTCCCATGACCGTCCGTCTGTACTCACCGTCCTTCGAGTACCGGTGAACATAGCTCGAGCCGTACCCATCCCCGACGAGCAGATCCCCATCCGGAAGGAACGCAACGTTGGTCGGGCAGTACTTCGACGCATCGGCGTAGTGGGTCGACTCCTCGGGGAACCCGACGCTCCACACGACCTCACCTTCCAGGGTGGTCTTCACCACCAAGCGGCGCCGGGTGTCACAGTGATAGAGAAACTCGTGGGTGCCTTCGCGTCTGAGGTCGAGCCCGTGCGCACCGCCACGGAAGTCTGCGCCGAAGCTGCGAATGAACTTTCCCGCGGGATCGAATACCACGACCGCGTCGGCCTTCTCGCTCTTCGCGCCGACGGTGTGCGCGACGTAGATCCGCCCCTCCGCATCTTGAGTAAGGCCGTGGGTATCTCCCCAGGCGATCTCCTTTGGCGGAGTGAGCCAGTCGTGCTGCATCTCGTGGGCGTGTTCGGTCTTCCCATCGGGTCCGACCCCGAGGATCGAAGCGAACGCGCGCTCGCGGTTCGGTATGAAGAAGAGCGGGGCGGCGATGGCGGCGCTCTGCGCGAGAAAGCGGCGGCGATTGAGATTGGGGTTCGGCATGGGATCCTCCTGAATGACGTGGGAGCTCAGAGTGTGCCCGAGTTGGCAAGAGATGTCGCGAGCGATCTGGCGCCGTTTGCCACAGTCGATGAGCTCTTCGGAGATCGTCGGCCGAATGAGTCCTTTACCTCGGGAGCATGTTCGATTCCCATCTCGTGAGAAAAGGAGCCCCGATGTCGGAGAACCGATCTCATTCCAATCTGTGGAGCCTGTCCGGGAAACGAATGCTCGTCACCGGAGCGAGTCGCGGAATCGGCCGCGCAATTGCGACCGAGTGCGCGCGGCTCGGCGCGACGGTTCTCATCGTTGCGCGCGATCGGGGACCGTTGTCGCGAGTGGTGGAAGAGATCGCGGCGGAGGGGGGAAGTGCGCACGCCTCGGCGGTCGACGCGGGAACCTTGGAGGGGCGCACAGCGATCCTTGCCGAGGTCGAGGACAAGCTCGGCGGTCTCGACGTCGCGGTCCTCAATGTGGGCACCAACGTGCGAAAAAAGCTTGTCGACTACGCCGACGCCGAGATCGATCATCTGATCGAGACCAACTTGCGCGGACCGCTCGACCTCTTGCGAGCTCTCGAGCCGCTCCTCACGAAGGGAGTCGATCCGAACGCGGTGGTCATCGGGTCGGTCGCGGGAATCCAGGCGATCAGAACCGGAGTGCCGTACGCGATGACGAAGGCGGCCCTGCACCAAATGGTGCGCGGCGTCGCAGGGGAGTGGGGGGCGGGGGGGATTCGGG
>CALEHF010000098.1 GCA_937876125.1 uncultured bacterium | reverse complement strand
AGACTGCCGGTCTTGCGGCGAATCGGCAAGCCGTAGCCGTGATCAGCGCTTATTCTAGGACTAGCCGGCCGTCTGGGACATCTCGCTGGCGTGCTGGGTACCCGGGCTGGCTCCGAGCTTGGGCAGCCCGCCCGAGCTCACTCCCCGAGAGCCTGAGGGTCGGGTGAGGCAGCCATTTCGAGAATCCGCTAGGATAGACTCATGAAGAAGTTCCTCGACCTGGTCCTTATCCTGCTGGTGCTCGGCACTCCCGTGTTTCTCTTCGTCGTCCTCCCGGATCGGGAGGGGAAACAGGAGGCTCCTCCTCCATTGGCATCCAAGACTCGCGATCTGCTTTCTCTCCCGGAACCACCGCCAGGAGATTCGCCTAGCGAGAAGGACCCGGCGCCCGTGGCGGTTTCCTCGACCGACGAAGCCCCCGAAGTTGCTGTGGTCCCACCACCATTCTCGGGGCGCCTTGCGCTCCGGGGGTTCCTCTATCGAGGTGGTTCCAGTCCGATGAGCGGAGAAGTGCCGATCCACGGGGACGGAATCGATTGCCCCGATGCCGATCGCAATGGGCAGTTCAGCCTCGTTCTCGAAGCGGGGACCTTTTCTCTCGGAGGGGCAGGGGTCGCCGGAGGGCGAATCGGTGGCCTGCAGATTCCTGCCGTTGAGGGTTCGGGCTACCTCAGTGTCCACCGCTACTACCGGGGAGAAGAGGGCGAGCTGATCTCTCCCTCCGCGGCGCTTCTTCTGCAGTCGAACGCACTCGGGAAGCCGAGGCTTCTCGTCCGGGGTACCTCGCGCCTCCCTGACGGGGCCGAGATCGCCGTGCGCCTGGTTGCGTCCAGTCTTACCTTGGATTCGACATTGCTTCGTGTGCAGGATGGTGAGTTCGGGGGCGAACTCCCCCTCTCCGATACGGACTTCCACGCAGGGGTCTACACCCTGCAGTTTGCGTGGGGACCTGAACTCGCCACTCAACCGATTCGAAAGCTAATGGTTGAGACAGAATGGGGGGAGCTTCAGGGCGAGGTTCAACGCGATCTCGGTGTGTTCTTCGGTACTCCTATGGAAGAGAAGGCACAGCAACGCGAGCTTCTTGGCTTCTATCGGGCCGCTCTTGATGAGCTCGAGGGCACTCGTGATTTCATGCTTGTCGTGGGGGCTCAGGCTCGAGGGAAGCGAAACAAGCTTCTCGACGATGCGGAGCGTGCGGCGCGCATCCGGGGCAATCCGCTCGCCAAGTTACACAAGGGGCTTTTCGCCGGCAAAACTCTCCGAATTGACGAATGGCGAGAGCTGATCGACCTGCGGGTACCTGAACTCGCCAATAAGTATGCGAATCTCGAGTCGATCCCCTACGTGGCGAAGGAGCCTCACGCAGCGTATCACCTCGTGGTTCTCGCCCAGCAGATCGTGAAGCACGCCAAGCTGGAGTCACGGCTCGTCTATGACGCCCTCGGTCTCGGTGCACACCCCGGGAACTACGTCGCCGACTACGACTTCCCCCCGGAAGTGGAGAAGCGGCACACGATCCAGAAGATCCGCGGGGTCGCGGACTCCATTCGGGCCTACCTCGAGATCGAGTAAGAGGCCAAGGAAGTGAGCTGGCCCGCCTTGGAACGCTCTTTCAGGGGCTCCCAGATCCGGCCTTCTGCGCTTCCGCTGGCTTGGATCCGGCTGGCTGGGATCCTTCTGGCTGGGATCCTTCTGGCTGGGATCCTTCTGGCTGGGATCCTGCCCCGGGCTTAGATCCCGCTCCGGCCGCTGGGGGAGGGGCTGCCTCCACCTTTGGTTCCGGTAGCTTGACCTCCGAGAGAACGATCTGTACCTGACCCTGAACGTACTCGACCAGACGACCGGATGCGTCGGTCCAGAGTTTCGCGTTCTGTGATGGGTGTGAGATCGACCAGCGCTCTCGACGATCCTCGCCTTTCCCCTCTGTGAGCTCGTGTCGAATCTTGTAGGTGCTGAAGGTGCTTCCGGTCGGGACGTAGAAGGAGAGAGTCCCATCGCGGGCGATCGTTTTGAAGAACGGTGCGACGATCGCCCACTGCTCGAAACAGTTCCCCTCGAGCACCCAAGTGGGGGTCTGGACTTCGGTCGTCCCGTTGTAGAAGCGCGTGGATCCCACCCTCTGGCTCCATGAGGCACGATTTCCCTCGAACCTTACCGCCATTTCTTCGAGCTGGGATCCCATATTGGGGATCCCCGTTTCTAGGGCGGACTTGAACCGAACCGGGTGCCTCAGGTCCTTTCCGGCGAAAGAGAGTGTGCTATCCCCCGACAGGATCCGGCCAGCTCGGTCGTAACTCAACCGCCCCCGGAGTCGCAATGACTCGCCACCGTCCGCATCCTTTACGGTGTCCAAGATCATCGTGGTCGTGGCGAATTCCTGACCCTCAAGGATCCACGTGTACCGATAATCTGCGCCCAAGACATAGGGGATCGGCTCGAGAAGGGGGAGTGGCGTCTCCTCGAGAGTTGAACTCCCCGACGGTTCTTGTTGGGGGGGCTCCTGCGCACACCCGATGACCGTTCTGCCAACGATGGCAGCTAAGGCAAGAACGCTGAGTAACTTAGGGAGAACGTGGAGCAAGTTTTTCTCCTCTCTCGCCTTCACAGGCTGGACTGGGCGGGTGCTGTTGTGGCAATCTATGCCCCTCTGACCAGCGGAGGGCCGGGATAGGAGCTATTGTCAAATGTTGTGTTTCACCGAGTGATCAAGCGGCGTCTCTCTCC
>CALEHF010000097.1 GCA_937876125.1 uncultured bacterium | reverse complement strand
TTTTCGCGTCCACCTCCTCGGTGTTCTGCAGGACGACGACGATCGCGGCGGCGTGCAGCAGGGCAGCGATGATAATTTTCCAGCGAGCCACGGGGACCTCCAAGTTCATTCTATTCCTTGCGCGCGACCTCATGTTCAGGACGCCGGCAACGTACTGCGAACCCGACGAGCTCGTGACCCCTTCACCTCGAGTATCTCGACTCTGACTTCCTCGATCTCGACGCCATCTCCCGCGTGTGGAAGTCGCCCGAGCTCAGCCAGCAGATACACCAGACAAGGCGTCGACCTCGCGCGACTCGAGGATGATCCCGAGTTCAAACCCCACGTCGGACTCATCGTGCACCTCTTCCACGACTTCTTCCAGGATGTTTTCGCGCCTCAGATTCGCTCGTTTGCGCTCAAGGACAGAGAGATTTGTCGCTGTCATGGACGCGTGAGAGAGGGGCATCTCGGTTCGGTCGAGACCGAGCATGAGTGAACCTCGAGGCGTCTCTAGTCACCGCGCCTTCCGCGGCGAGCGGCTCAACTCGATCCCGGCGCGGATTTCGGAGACTCCGCCGATCGGGCCCTTCCCGGGAGCCAACGAAACAGACCTATCCACAACGGGCTCACAATCAGCGTCGCCGTGATTACAGCATTCGTCATCTGGTAGGAAAACTCCGTGACGAACTCCGACTGTCGCCCAAGAGCCGCTAGGACGTAGCTGAGCTCGCCGATCTGGGCGAGGAGGGCTCCACCGAGCAGACTCTCCTGCACTCTAGTCCGGAACAGTCGCAGTACTCCTGCATTGATGAACGTATTCGTTAGCAGCGCGAGCAAAGAGAGAAGGATGACCGACCGCCAATTCTCCGCGACGAACTTCAAGTCGAGAAGCATGCCGACGGAGAGAAAGAAGAGCACCACGAAGACGACTCGAAATGGTTCGAGGACTTCGTGAATCCAATGGATTTCCCGCGCAGAAGCGATCACTTGCCCCGCGAGGAATGCGCCGAGTGCGACGGAGAGGCCGAGGAGGCCGGTGAGCGCGCTGGTCCCGAAGCAGATGATGAGGGCTGCGAGCACTTGGAGTTCGCGATCGTGCCCGACCCACTTGCTGATCCCGAGACGTATCTCTCCCTTTCGACTCAACCAGATGAACAAACCGATGCACCCCGCGGCTCCCGCGAATTGGCGGGCGAGGAGAAGCCAATCGGGAGTTCCACCCCCCAACAGCTCGAGCGAGATGATCATGGGAATGATCGCGACGTCCTGGGCGAGCAAGATCCCGGTCACTCGCGCAGAGAGAACGCTACTCAACGAACTTCCCTTGAGGAGCGGGAGGACGACAGCTGTGCTGCTCAAACTGATCACGTATCCGAGCAGAAGACTTCGGTGCATCGGCCAATCGAGAACAAGACCGACCAGGAGGGTTGCCCCCACACTCGCCGTGATCTGGAGGCACGTGCTCAACCCGGTGAAACGGGCATGCTTTACCAGATCCGAAGGAGTCAGCTCGAGCCCGGCGAAGAACAGCAGGAGCACCACCCCCATCGCCCCGAACCGAGAGACCATCTCCTCGTCTTGGAGGAGAGCGAGTCCATCGGGGCCTACAATGATTCCAGCGACCAGATATCCGACGACCGCGGGCAAACGGAGACGTCGGAGTGTGAATCCCACGACGAAAATGAGAAGACAAACGAAGGCGAGTTTGGGCAACACGGGGTCCAGGTGCATCGTGATTCTCTCTGGTCGAGTGGGGGCGAGAGTTCGGAGGAGGTTGGTATGAACTCCGGCGATTCTGTCGAGAGTGGATTTCCCTTTCCATTTGCCATCAATACGGATTCGATGGATCACACTCGAGAGGCTCCGGAATCCGGGCAGGAGCGAGGGTGCGATCGATCGCACTGTCAGCATGGCTTCGGGGGGGCGGAGGTCAAGTCGCGGCTGCAGATCGTCGCTAACGCCGTGGGCAGGTGACCAGAGCGATGACGGCTCGGAGGGGGAGGATTGCAGGAGTCAGGACCAGCACCAGCACCAGCACCAGCACCAGCACCGACTCGAGTTCGCGCAAGTTTTCAGCGATTCGTGCACGCGCAAAGTACCGGCGGTTTGTTTCTCCTGTTCTGCACGATCGTCGCCCTCGCGTGGAAGAACTCCGCCTGGGGGCCGAGCTACGATCACCTCTGGGAGCTTCGTCTGACCGTCGGCCTCGACGGGTGGTCCTTGAGCAAGTCGCTGCACCACTGGATCAACGACGCCCTTATGGGGCTATTTTTCTTCGTGGTGGGACTCGAGATCAAGCGGAACGTCGTCGTTGGTGAGCTTTCCTCTCCGTCGAAGGCGCTCGTCCCCTTCGCCGCTGCGATCGGTGGAATGGTCGTCCCGATCGCAATCTACTGGCTGGTTGCGTCGGGATCGGGGAACGGACGTGGCTGGGCGATCCCGATGGCCACCGACATCGCCTTTGCGCTGGGAATCCTCGCTCTCCTCGGTCCTCGAATCCCCATCGGTCTCAAAGTGTTCCTCACCGCTCTGGCAATCGTCGATGACATCGGTGGAGTCCTGGTCATCGCCCTCTTCTATGCCGAGAAGATCGCCTGGACGCCTCTCCTCATCGCAGCGGGTCTGTGGATCACGATGATTGGATCGAACTCCTTGGGGATCCGGCGCCCTCTCCCCTACTTCCTCCTGGGGACCGCTCTCTGGCTCTGCTTCCTGAAGTCTGGAGTCCATCCGACAGTCGCCGGAATGCTCGGTGCGTTGACGATTCCCGTTCGCACGAAGATCAACGAGAAGCAGTTCGCCGAGAAGTGCCGCCAGTGGCTCGATCATTTCGAGTTGCTCGGGCGCTCCGGAGCGGGAGCCTTGGTCAACGCTGAACAGCGTGCCGTGTTCAAGCACATCGAGACGCTCAACGCTCAGGCCCAGTCGCCACTCCACCGACTGGAGCACTCTCTACACCCGTGGGTGAGTTTCGGAGTGATGCCGATATTCGCGCTCGCGAACGCCGGGCTCGACTTGGGCGGATCCTCGGGGGAGAACTGGGTCCACCCGGTCTCCATCGGGATCGCTGTCGGGCTCGCGGGTGGAAAGTTCCTCGGCGTGTTCGGCGCGACCTGGTTGGTCGTCAGATCAGGGCTATGCAAGCTGCCGAGCGGCGTGGGCTGGAATCATATCGCGGGAGCCGCAATCCTGGCGGGAGTCGGTTTCACGATGTCCTTGTTCATCTCGGGGCTCGCGTTCGGGTCGGATGCCGAACTTGTCGCAAGGGCGAAGTCGGGAATCCTCATGGGCTCGATCGTGTCCGGGCTGGTGGGTTACGCAGTTCTCTATCGAACGTCCCCCCTCCCCCCGCCGGAAAGTGTGGCTCCCGCTGAACCCGCGGCAGTGGGGCCGAACCATGGAAGCCCCGCATGAACGAGATGCCGCGGGATGAAGCTGTGTTTCTCCGGGAGAAGGACGACCTGTCGCGCGTCAAGAAGTGGGGCTGCGAGGATTGTTGGCGGATGACTCGCGCATTCAGCGCCGCGGCAACGAAAAGTAGTCCGCCATCGCCGCACTCCAGGGGTCCTCGAGCAATCGATACGTGTGCGCGAGAGTTCGGTAGATCTCGAGCCGGGTCGCAGCGGTGCGCGGGTCGAGGGGCAGTTCTTCGAGCGCGTCGACGAGGAGCGCCCGGGCGCGCTCCGCTTCGCGTGACTCCCAAGTGGGATCGGACCACGGGCGCTCGCGGCGACCGTGCACCGAGACGATCAAGTACTCCGCGCGGTCGATATTCTGTCGCCAGGTGGGGCGCTCCAGCGCGGTGCGGAACGAAACTGCCCCTCCGAGGCAGCCGAGCAGCAGCACACTCCCCCAGATGAGAAGCAGGCGACGTGTCCGCCTCCGAAAGACCGCTTGCTTCGCGGGGTTTTCCCACCAATTGAGGACGGTCGCGATGCGATCGGGGATCGCGGGGTGCCGCCACCCCGCGCGTCGCTCGAGCGTCCCGGTGATCCGGCCGATCTTTTGGAGCGCCGAGACGATTCCCCAGGGCGAACCGGTGGTCTTCGCGCTGAAGATGTCCGCCTGGGATTCGAGGTGCCGCGACATCGCTCCGAAGAAGCGGAAGAAAAACAGGCCGAGGAAGAGAAGCATCACGATCTCGATCGATCCGGTAGGCGGAACCGGAGAGAGCGTTCCCGCCGCGAGGGCGAGTGCGACCCGGTCTTCGATTCCGAGTGCGATCCCCGAGAGCCCGACGATCAATCCGATGTAGATCCAGAGGTGGTTCAGTTTGCTGTGGGCGAGCTCGTGGGCGAACACCCCCGCGAGCTCATCCGTCTCGAGTGCTTGGATCAACCCGTCGGTGAAGAAGACGCGGCGGTAGCGGGGGATCGCCCCCGCGACACACGCATTCAACCCGGGCCGCGGTCCGGTGTCCCAAATGTCGACTCGCCCGAGCCGCGTGCGCGCGGCCTTCGCGGTCGCCTCGAAGCGATCGCGCAGCTCACCATCGGGCAGGGGATGCTTGGGGTGGATCAAACCGACCGCGGTGGGGGAGAAGAGGACCATGCACGTCATCGAGAACACGATCCCCCCGATCGGCGCGAACGGGTGGGTGTGGACCGTCTCGCGCCACTGGGGAAAGGCCCAGGCGAGATCTTGGAACGCCGAGATTACGATGGAGGCACTGAAGATCAAGAACGGAGCGCGAAACTCTGCGAACGCAGCGCGCCGAAGGGAAGCGTCGCTCTTCTCGCTCCTGAGTTCGAAGCGCGTCCACTCGCGCACGGCGAAGAACCAGCCGAGCACAAAGGGCAGTAGGAGAAGGAGCGACGCGCCCCCGGCGATTTGCGGGGGGACCCAAGCGCTGCTCATCGGGCGGGCGCCGAGCGAGAGCAAGACGAGAAACCCGAGCAGCGGACCGACGGTCGAGAGTTTGCGCGCGCGCTTCAGTCGACGGAAACTCCGCGGCATGTGCTCACCGGGAGCGGGGCGGAGGAGGAGAAAGACAGCGAGGCCCGGGAGGACGAGAGTGGCGAGGGCAGCGCCAACGAGGAGCGGACCAGCCTCCCCCGCGCGTCCTTCGGGAATAATGGACGGGAGCATGTCGGAGGCTGAGACGAGGACCAGCGCGATGAAGGCGGTGACGATTCGAGACATCGACCGGCGGCCCGTCCTTCGGGAGTGAAGTGCGCACGATGGAACAATTACGAAGAGACTCCGAGGGGGGATCATACCCCGCCCGGAGTCTCGTCGTTCGACGTTTTCTCGGAAGCGCGCCCAGCGGTCAGGGCGCAGATCTCCCCGTCTCGCTATTTCCGCATTTGGGTGCGGATCAGGTACTTCATGACCTGGTCCTGGTCCTCTTTGGTGATGTCCTCGAAGCGCAGGCCCATCACGATGCGGTCGCGGCTCTCCGGAATCTCTTCGATCCACGCCACCTTGCACAGCGACTTCACCGGCTTGTCGACCGACGGAAGCAGCATGTTGATGCCGAGGCGGATCTGTCCCATCAAGAGGGCCGGGATCCAGTTGAAGCTCGGAACCCGTCCCACCAAGAGGCAACCGCCCCCCGCGAGGTTCGACGTGGTTCCCTCGAAGACTTCCTCGCTGTCGAGTTCGATCTCCTTCGAGAGACACTTGTAGCGGATGGGGATGTCCGTGTTTGTGTGCACGAACTCCCTGCGTTGGGAATGGTATTCAAAGACCGTGGTCACGGATGCCTCCTCAAGTCGTCGGTCACGGGATGCGACCGGGGTCCACAAAGACTACGATGACGCCTGGAACAGGCGCCAACGAGCTCGAGGGTGGTTGTTGTAAACCAATTCAAGGAAATGATTTGTGACGTGGCTCCGCCGCTTTGGAGGGAGTGTCGAGGTCAGCGGGTCGGGAGCCCCGCGAGGACTCCGATCGCCTCGATGACCCGGGAGATCGTCGCGTCGATCGCATCGAGGGCCACGCGGTAGTCATCGTCGCCAAAGCCGACCGGATCGAGGATCCCTGGATCGTCTTCGGGCGGTTCCGCTTCTCCGGGGGCGGTGATGAGCCAGACGTGCGGCGGCGCAGCCGGGATGCGTTTCCTGAGCCACGGCAGGTGCTCACGGCCGAGTGCGATGATCAGATCGGCCTCGGCGAGGCAGGTGTCGTCGAGCGCGCTCGAGCGGAACGCGATCAAGTTCAAGCCTCTTTCGGCCGCGACGTTCAGCGTCATCTCATGCGCGGGCTGGCCGACGATTTGGAGCGTCCCCGCCGAGCGAACCTTGACGTGATCCTCCCACCCCTGCCCTGCGACCGCGCGCCGGATGACTGCCTCGGCGTAGGGGCTCCGACAGATGTTTCCCGAGCAGATCACGCACACATCGAGGGGTGATTTCTTCATCGCGCTCATCGTTTCTGCTCTGAGTCGGATGGCTTCAGAGGCTCGGCACTCTTCTCCGCTTCCTCCTTGGCTTTCAGAGCTGCTTCGTCCGCGGTGGCCTCTTCGATCAGGTCGGTGCCCGCCTCCCCGAGCCACGCGGCGAGGCGGCGCTTCTGTTGGGGAGTCGCGTCCTTCTTCAACTGGAGCGCCCATGACTCCTTGGGCTTCTCGCCGAGCGTGACCGGGATCGAGAGAATTTGCCCACGTCGAGCGACGAGCAGTGTGACCGTGTCGCCGGGGGAGTACTGCTTCATGCGAGCACTCCAGCCACCGCCGCCGACGCGGTAGCGATCGACCGCCAATACCTCATCGTCAACGTTCAGGCCGATGTCGAAGGCGAGGGTGCCGCGCTTGACGGTGGTCACGACCAGGCGCCCGCCGCGATCGGAGGCGGAGAGCCCGATCCAGCCGGGGATGGGCTTCTCATCTTTGCCGTCCTCCTCGGCCTCGGAATCTTCCCCTTCTGTGGTGGACTCCGGGTCGCTCTCGCTCTCCTCCTCGTTGTCTTTCTTCTCCTCATCCGCAGGCTTGAACCGGAGTCCCAGCCATTCGAGCGCCGCTTCGTATTCGAGCTCCTCGCGAGAATCGACCGACCGGGCAAAGAACCCCGCCAAGGCCGCGTTCGCAACCTCCGTGCAACAGCGTCGGAACTCCGCCGACGTGTAGCCCCGCTCCCCGGAGTAGCGCTCATAGGCGAGTCGCATCGCGTCGTCGAGAGACTTCTCACCCCCGGTCGCCCGGCGGATCTCGAGGTCGAGAAGGAACCCGACCACCGCACCC
>CALEHF010000096.1 GCA_937876125.1 uncultured bacterium | reverse complement strand
GGAGCGCAGCGAGAATCGCCTCTTGCGAGAGGTCCTCGGCGAGCTCGGGGTCGTGCACGAGCGCTGTCGCCACGCGCCGGACGAACGCGAGGTGCTGCGTGAGCTCTTGGGAACTCGTGAGCTCTTGGGAGTTTGGCGTGTTCGTCATTCAGTCAAGCTCCTAAATCAGAGGTCACGATTCTGAGAGTTTTCCACTCTCGCACCACGGAGCAATGGACCTCAGTCTGTCCATTGCGGAAACACCTCAATCAGCGGTCACGACAGACAGCATCGATGGCTGGAGCGATCCGAATCGTGACCTCTGATTTAGGAGGCTCCTGCGATCGAGGCAAGGATGCGCGTACCCCGAGACGTTGCCGCGGGCCGCTCCGAGGACTCATCCAATCGTGAATTCGGTCCCGCAGCCACTGCCAAGCGGCCGGGGGTCCCGAAGTGAGGCATGGAGTTTTCCTCGAAACTCTGATGTTAGGGGAGTCCTCCTCGGCGTGCATGGCAACATACAGGGGAAAGAGACGCTCCTCGGCAGGCTCGTTCCCTGCCCCACGTTGGACCCCCGTCTGGAGGAAAACAATGAAGAAGCTGGTCATTCCGGTCGTCGGCCTCGCGGTCGTCGTTCTCGGCCTGTTCCTTTCGGGAGTGCTCGGTGAGAAGGAGACGACGACGTCAGGGAGATCGACCGAGACTCCGACGGGCGTCGAGGATTCGGCGCCAGAGTCGCACGATTTCTCCCCGGCCCAGGGGACCGAATCCACGGGAACCCCGGCGTCGAACTCCTCTTCCGAGCCGAGCGAGCCGACCCCCGAGCCCGAGAAGGTGCGAGGAGTGGGGGCTCTCGCCGGGCGAGTGATCGACGCGACCGGGGCTCCCGTTGCGGGGGTGATCGTGCACCTCGTCAAAGAGAGTTCGCCGAACCGCTGGGTGCCGGTCCAGCCGCCAGCTCTGGATGACCAGGCGCACCGCACCGAGACCGACTCGGACGGCAAGTTCAGCTACTCCGAGTTGGCGCGCGAACCGCTCTATGCGCTCTTCATTCGGAGTGACGGCTGGGTCGGAAAGAGGAAGCGCCGCCTCGCCGCCGACGGCAGCACGCACGAGATCGTGCTCGCCCCCGGAGACACGGTCAGCGGACTCGTTCTCGATCCCCGTGGGGGTCGGGTCGCGGGCGCGCTGGTTCAGTCGGGACCGGCGATGTCGAAGCTCGGGGAAGGCGTCTTCATCGCCGCCGGGGGTCGCAACGAACCTGACGCCCTACACCCCGAAGCGGTGACTCGTGAGGACGGGACCTACACCCTCTCCGGCATTCCGTTCGGCGAGTTCAGCGTTTCCGCTGCGCATCCCACGTGGGGACCCTCCGAGTCGGTCAACTTGATGCAGGGACAGAACGATCTGACCATCGAATTGCGGCCAGCGACTGCGGTTGCCGGGCGAGTCTTTGACGGAGAGGGGACGCCGATCGCCGGAGCGACAGTGCGCGCCGTTTCGCTGTTCGCATTTGGGAGCGGAGCCGGGGATCTCGGGCAGGCGACGACCGACGCCACGGGAGGGTTCGAGATCGATGCGCTCCCCGCCGGTCGGATTCAGATCCGCGCCGAGGCGGAGGGATTTCCCAGTCGCTCGAGTGGTCGCTCCATCGTTCTCGTCGAAGGCGAAACCGTCGATGACGTCGAGATCATTCTCGAGCGAGGCGCCGCCATCGTCGGTGTCGTGAAGAGCCCGAGCGGTACCCCCGTCGTCGGCGCTCGAATCAAGTTTCGTCAGGGAGAGCTCAACGCGATGAGCTTCGAACGGGGTTCCGGAGCGAAGACGATGACGAGCGACGAGACGGGATCGTTTCGTTTGGAGGGGCTACGCCCCGATCAAGAGGACGCGAACCGGCGGATTCAAGTCGACCACGCCGAGTACGCCCCCTGGGAGGGGGAGCCGGTCGCTCTTCTGCCGGGCGCTGAGGTCGACATCGGCGAGATCGTGCTCGCGGAAGCGCTGACATTGCGGGGGCTCGTTGCCGATCTCGCGGGGGTCCCGGTTGTCGGAGCCCAAGTCAAGCTTCGCGAGGGAGCACCGGGGGAGGCCCCGACCCAGGGCGACATGATGCGAGGGATGATGATCACCACTGACGGCGACTCGGAGCAGGTGATCATGTCGCATTCGGATGGGATCCAATCGGCAACCACCGATGAAGAGGGGCGCTATGTCCTTCGCATCGAGTCCGCTGGCCGATTCCACATCACAGCCCGCGGCAAGGGCTACCAGGAAGGGATCAGCGAGGCCGTCGAGATCGCAACGGCGAGCGTCTCCGATTGGAACCTCTCCCTTACCCCCGCCCTCCAGATCTCGGGGTTCGTACTCGACGAACTCGGCGTGCCCTGCGAAGGGGTCGAGATCAGTGCTCGCCGGAAGGGAACTCCCGAGCGCACGGGAACCTCCGGGGTGGACGGGGCATTCCAAGTCGACGGACTCGACGAAGGAGAGGCCAACATCTCCGTGAAGAGTCAAGGGTGGCGACTCGCGGGTGAGCTCGCCGCGATTCCGGCGGGAACGGAGGGGATCACCGTCACCGTGGAGCGCCCCGGCGCTGTGACCGGTCGGCTGATCGACGCAGAGTCGGGTCGGCCGATCACGCAGTTCTCTTTGACGACCCGCGCGCTCCAGTCGTCCCGTTCGCCGAGCGGCGAGTTCTCGTTCAATGGGTCGTTCGGGCTCGCGTCCTTCGGAGGCATCGAGTACCGCGATCCGGATGGGCGGTTCCTTCTCGAAAACCTCTCAGCGGGAGACCACGAGATCCGCGCGAGTGCGCCGAACATGGTGGACGCCAAGATCGAGGTGACGGTTGCCTCAGCCCGCACGACCGAGGTCACTATCGAGCTCGAGCGAGCCGGTGTGCTCGTCGGGCGCGTGACCGATCACGCCGGAAACCCCCTCCCCGGAGTTTCGGTCAGCGCCGCTCGCCTGAAAGAAGATGGGACCGAAGCGCCTCCCGAGCGAGAGCCGATGGGCTTCGGGGGAATGAGTCGGATTGAAATCATCGGCCCGCCGGATGAAGGCGAAAGCGATGCCGGGGGCGGGGCGATGATGGTCTTTTCCAGTCATGGGCCAGGGGGCGGACCGGGTGCCCAGACCGATGAGGACGGCCGCTATCGCATCGAGGGTCTCGAGGGGGGGGGACTACAAAGTGAACTTCCGAGACGACGACTACCGCAATACATCGGTCTCCCCGGTGACGGCAGCGCAGGGGCAAGAGGTCGAGGTGGAAACCGTTCACCTCGAGCGCGGGGGTAGTTTCTCGGGGACACTCGAGCTCACCCAGGGGGGAAGGTTAGTGGGGTCGACTCTGCGGTTTGATCGGGTGGAATCGGATGCACCCGGCGCCGCCGTTCTCGCCACAGAAACGACAGGCACCAGACCCGACGGAACCTATTCGATCGGTGGCCTCGAAGCAGGGACCTACCGTGTGACCGCGAGTTACATGATCGAGCCGACCGATCTCGGGAACTTCGAGCTCAAGCATCTGACCCACGAGCTGGGAACTGTGGTTCTCGGTGTGGATGAGGAACAGACGCTCAACGGGGTTCTTCCGTTTGAGTGAGTGATCTCGCTTCGTCCGCAGGAGAGCAGCCGCCCCTCTTTCCACGCTCGCGGAAGGTGGGGCGGCTTCGTTTCTTCACCCGGACTCTGGCCCGGGCCACTACTCGTTCAGCGAGTCGTTCGCCATCTCGAGACCGAGTTCTTCGTGGGCTGGCACGCTTGCCGACGGCATTCCCGTTTCGATGCGGTGCAAGAGCACGTTGTCGTCGACCCTGAGGGTTCGCAGCGCATCCGCCGCGCGGACACGCACGTCTTCGTCGGTGTCGATCATTCCCATCCGGCGGATCGCCTCGATGACTTCGGGGCGCCTGACGCTCGAGAGAGTGTCGAGTGTGATGAGACGGATGCCGCGATTGGGGTCGTTCAGGCAACTGAACAGCGCGTGGAGGGCAGCCGGGTTCTCATGCTTCCCGAGTGCGGGGATCACGCAATAGCGGAGCGACGGATCCTCGACGCGCTGAAGCAGAACTGCGGTCACTTCGTCGGACCGGAAGTTTCCGAGACTCTCCGCAGACATGCTCCGCTCCCACCAATCGCGGTCGCTCAAGAAGTGATCGCGGATCGCAGGGTAGAGGCGCGGGTCGTTCGTCAATCCCACCATCTGCAGCGCCCCGACGCGCACATCTTCGTTCTCGTCGGCGATCAGTTCGGCAAGCGCGGGGACAAGGTCGCTGGAAACCTTCTGGATCGATTCGATGCTCCGCTCACGCAGCCAAAATGCCAGCCCCGCGCAGTGCTCGAGGAAGGAGCGCAGCACCCGCAGCTGGTCGGGGAGTTCGCTGAGAATCTTCACCGCCAAGTCTCGGATCTGCGGATCCTCATCCGCGAGGATGGGGAGAAGCTCCTTTTCCAGCCGTCGTTGCGAACCCCCTTTGGTGAGTTGACGCAACGCGCGCACCATCACCGAGCGGGTGTCGGGGCCCTCGTGAGCGAGGCGATGAAAGAACGGCTCGATGATGTCGGGGGTCGGATTTTTCGAGAGTGCCTCAATGACGATGTGGCGCATCGTCGCGTCCTCGTCGTGGAGGAGTTCGAAAAGGATGAGCGAAATGGTCTGATCTTGCGCGTCCTTGCCCAGAATCCGAGCGGCACGATGTCGGACTTTCGCGAGCGGATCTCGGAGCGCGGACTTCAAGTGGCCGAGGTACTCCTTGAAGTCGGGGGAACACTCGATGAGATCAAGCCCGGCGTCCAGCTCCTTTCCTTCCTTCGCGGTCATGAATCGCGAGAGGTAGTTCATCACGCTCTTCGCTGCCACCGTGTGGATCACTGCGGCGAGCTCACGACGGATCTCCGAAGCTTGAGTGATCATCGCCTTCGCGAGCGAGTCACCGAGGACGCGCGATGAGAGAGTGCGCGACTCCGACGCCGCGAAGGAGCGCACCACTTTTTGAGGATGGTAGAAGAGCCAAGAGTGCTGCTCGAGTGAGAAGTCAGCCGAGAAGCGGAGCCCATCGAGGACCTCGGACATGTTCTTCACGGGGGTACTCGTGTCTTGGAGCCTCTTGAGGAGAGACTCTGCCGTCGACTTGCCGAAGAGTGCCATGGCAGTCTCCTACTTCTTCTGGGCCTTCAGGTCTTCCATCTGGAGATCGCCGAGATCGGACGTGCTTTCCCCGCGACGGCTCTTGAGACGGTCGATTTCGCGCTGAACGGCTGAGCGGTCTGCGCAGTACGCGAGCGCGACGTCGGTCGAGATGAGCCCCTGCTCGAGGTGCTCCACGATGTGCTGATCGAAGGTCTGCCACCCGCGCGGACGGTTGTCGGTGATGACTTGGGGAAACGTGTTGTCTTCCGTCTCCCCGTTCTCGATCAGCGTGCGCACGCGCAAGTTGTTGCCGAGGATCTCGAGCGCCGCGACCCGGCCGCCCCCCTCCTTGGGAAGGAGCCTTTGGCCCACTACGTAGCGCAACACTTGGGCGAGACGGGAGCGGATCAGTGCGCGCTCCGGACCGTCGAACATGCCGGTGACGCGGTGGACCGCATCTCCCGCACGCACTGAGTGCAGTGTGCTGAGGACGAGGTGGCCGGTCTCTGCGGCCTTGAGGGCGATCTCCATCGTCTCGCGATCGCGCATCTCGCCGACCAGGATCACTTTCGGAGCCTGGCGCAGCGCCGCGCGCAGCCCCGTTGAGAATTCGAAGAAGTCGCGCCCTTGCTCGCGCTGGTTCACGGTCCCCATTCGATGCGGGTGCACGAACTCGATCGGGTCTTCGAGAGTCACGATGTGAACCGGGCGCGTTTCGTTGATACGGTTTACGATCGCTGCGAGCGTCGTCGATTTTCCAGAACCGGTCGCGCCCGACACGAGGACGAGTCCGTCTTTGAGCGGGGGGATCTCTTCGAGCACTGCCGGTAGCCCCATGCGGTCGAGGCTGGGGATCTCCGAGGGGAGGATCCTGAGCACGATCGAGATCTCGCCACGGGCTCGGAAGATGTTCACACGAAAGCGCGTCCCGTCGTCGAGCTCGAGGGCACAATCCGCGGAGCCGGTCTCGGTGAGTGAGCTCTTGAGGTTCTCGTCGTCGCCGATGATCGCTTCGGCGAGCACCTCGGTCTCGAACGATGTGAGGATCGAATTCCAGTGGCCGAGTTCAACTTCCAGCAGCGACCCGTGGAGCTCGATCTGAGGGAGTCGTCCGGGGGTAAAATTGATGTCGGAGAGTTGCGAGTGCGCCCGCATCGCGGACCCCAGCAATCCGCGGAGCTCTGACGGTGAGACGAAGTCCGAGGCCTCGACGTCGATCGCATCGCTCTCAAGCATAGGAGCCCCTCCTCGCCGGAGCGGGTTTCTCGGGAGCCGCCGGGGTCTTCTTCTCGAGGACTTCTTTCCATTCCTCCGGGACATTGCGGAGGTATTTGACGAAGTGCTCCTTGTTGACTGCCGCTTCGAATGCGTCTTCGGGAGATATCTTGTTCTCCTTGATGAACGTCTCCATCGAGTCCTCGAGCGTGCACATGCCGAGCTTCTTGCCGGTCTGGAGGACGTTCGGGAGCTGGTTGGTCTTTCCTTCGCGGATCAGGTGCCCGCACGCCGGGGTCGACACCAAGATCTCGAGCGCGGCGATGCGGCCGCCGGAGTCGATCCGTTTGAAGAGGGATTGCGAGATCACGCCCTTCAACGAGTCGGCCAGGGTGCTGCGGACCTGCTCTTGGGCTTCGCTCGGGAAGACGTCGATGATGCGGTCGATCGTCTTGCAGGCGTTCTGTGTGTGCAACGTTGCGAGCACGAGGTGCCCGGTGGAGGCTGCTTCCAGTGCGAGTGAGATGGTTTCGAGGTCGCGCAGCTCACCGACCATGATGACATCGGGATCTTCCCGCAGTGCGCCGCGGAGTGCTGCGGAGAAACTCTGGGTGTGGAGTCCGACCTCGCGGTGGTTGACGATCGAGTTCATCCGGCGGTGGCGGAACTCGATGGGATCTTCAATCGTGATGATGTGGTCGCGACGGTTGCGGTTGGCGTGGTCGAGGATCGCAGCGAGAGTGGTCGATTTGCCGCTGCCGGTCGGGCCGGTGACGAGCACCAATCCCTTCTCCATCATCGCGAAGCGTCGCGCGATACTCGGCAGCCCCAGCTGATCGATCGTCATGATCTTCGCGGGGATCTGCCGGAAGACGGCGCCGGTGCCGTGAGTCTGGCGGAAGAAGTTCGCCCGGAAGCGACCCATCCCCTCGATCTCATAGGCGAAGTCGATGTCACCCGTTTCCTCGAACACTTTCAGCTTCTGCTCAGGAGTGATCTCGAACAGCATCTCCATCAGTTCGTCGTGAGAGAGTTCGGGGTACTTGACTGGCTCGATGTCTCCGCGGATCCGCAGGCACGGTGGTGAACCCGCCATCATGTGGAGGTCAGAGGCGCCTTGGGAGTTCATCAGCCGGAAGAATGCGTCGATTCTCGCCATGAAATCGCTTTCCCGTTCGAGAGTCGGAGCTCGGCCGGTCCCTGGATGGGACCGGAGTCGGAAGACGGAACACGAGCTTGGGGAAGTCCCTTCTTCGGATGTCGGCTCCTGAGGGGGCTGGGATTGAGAGAAAGCGAGGCGGGGGTAAGAATCAGGCGTTAACATGCCAGATCTACCGGAAGGAGCGGATCATGACATCGCCAAAGCTCGCGGCCCTCTGCCTGGCTCTCTATCTCTTGCCGACGGCGGGGCGGGGAGACGAACCGGGGCCATTCCGCTCAGGTTTGCAGGTGGGAGAGACTGCGGGTGCCTTCTACGTCGAGGATGTGACCGGTCCGCAGGCGGGGGACGAACTTTGCTACGCCTCTGCGTTCGCAAAGCGCGCCGTCGTGAACGTACAAACGCGCGCGCTCACGAGAGAGCTCGGAACGTTCCTTCGTGAGCTCGATCCTCTCGTGGCCGCTGCCGGGGTCGAAAATCGGAAGAGCGACTCGAAGCACGCGTTCCTCGTCCTTCTCACCGATGACCTGGAGAAGGCAGAGGGGGATCTTCTCGCGTTCGCGAAGGAGTACTCACTGAGCAACATCCCGCTGACGATGCTCGACAATCCGGCGGGGGATCCCTCGTACAAGATTGCGCCCGAGGCGGAGATCACAGTGATGATGTGGTCGGAGACGAAGGTGCGAGTGAACCACGCCTTCCGCGCGGGGGCTTTTGATGCCGCAGCAAGGCTCTTGGTGACCGGCGCGGCGCGCGCGCACATCGGTGCCCAGCCCCCAGTCCGCAAGCCCCCAGTCCGCAAGCCCCCAGTCCCCGGGGAAGCCGACGGCAAAGATACGACCGCAGAAGAGGCCGAGGCGAAGAAGAAGTCGATCACGGCGACCGTCGGTACCCTCGAAGAGCTGCAGAAGGAAGTGGTTGCCGTCGCAAAGGAGGGCTCCGTCGTCGTTGTCGACTTGTGGGCTCTCTGGTGAGCGCACTGCATCGCGGAGTTTCCGCGACTCATCTCTCTGCAAGAGGATCACAAGGACACGCTGAAGGTGATCACCTGGAACGTCGATTTCGTCGCGGAAACGGGTCTTCCGTCCGATTCGCTGATCAAGCGCGTGACGAGCCGACTCAAGAAGAAGCAGGTCAACCTCGAGCATCGGATCGTGGCGACCCCGACCGAGAAAGTTCTGGGTGCCTATGAGCTCTTCTCGCTCCCCGCGTTGCTCCTTTTCGACGGAGATGGCGCCTTGATCCAGCGCTTCACAGGTAAGTTTTCGATCGAGACAGACGTGCGACCGGTGGTCGAGGCGGAAGTCGCGAAGAGAAAGAAGATGCAGCCAAAGTCTCCCTGATGATGCAGGGGGCATGTTTCGCAGAGTGACCGACAAACGCAAACCGCCTCGGCTCCCCATGGGAAGCCGAGGCGGTTTCGTTTCGCGCCCGCGTCTGAAGAGATGCGGCGATTCCTACGGGCACATGCCGCTGAAGTCGACGCTCGTACCCGCGGCCCAGGCGAGGCATTCGTTCGTGTAGTCGGTCCCGTCGCAGCCGCAGACCGGATCGAATTGCAGGGTGCAGATGAAGGGGATCAAGAGGCAATCGCCGGTGCCTCCGCAGTTGCCGGTCGCCGTGCGACAGAACTCCCCCGCGGGGCAATCGCTGTTGGTCGTACACCCCGCGATGAGTTCTGGGCAACTCGTGACGGGGCCTGTGCAATCGAGCGCGTCGGTGGTCGGGTCTGTGCCGCAGTCAGACCAAGGTGCGCTCGGGGAGTTCCCCGTCACGGAGAAGAGAAAGTCGAGGATGAAGATCGTGTCCGCGATGTCGTTGCTGCCATCGTCGTTGGCGTCGCGCGCATCGTGACAGTTCCCGGACTCTTGGCTGAAGAGAACGTTCAGGTCGAAGATGACATCGGCGATGTTGATCACGCCGTCGCCATTGGCATCTCCGCGGATGAAGGTCCACTCCGCATGTGCCGATATCGGGAGAGCCAGAAGCGCCACGAAAAGAGCGACACACCCACCCAGCTGTGAGCGACGCTGCTGAACCATTGCGACCTCGTTCCGGGGGGGGGGGCGGGCCCCCCATCCCCTTAGAGATGATTTTCCCTCGAGGGAGAGTTCTCGAGAGAGGCGCAGACGATGATAGTCGCGGTGGGGCGGATAGCCAGAAGGTGACGGCCGTACCGGTATTGGACGAGAAAGGTGTCTTCCACGCTTGTCTGGGTTGAAACTCAACGGAGCGGCACTTTCGCAAGTGTGGGTCGCGCCTACTTCTTCAGCTCGAGGTTCTCTTCGAGGTCCTTGTCGCCGACTTCGATCGTCATACGGATCGCCGGTGCGGGCCACGGGTCCGAACGCGACGACTGTGGATCGGGCATGATCTGGAGCCGCAGCTCGTACGTGCCGGTGGGAACGTCGATCACCTCGTAAGTGAATTCCTTGTCGACGAAATCGCTCCCCTCGACATGCTTCTGAAGCTCGAACTGAAGAAGCTGATCTCCAAGTTGGGTGCCTGTGAGGTCGGGCGCGCCGGCGCGAAGGACCGTAACGAGGGCTCGGTTCGGCTCAACCGTGAGCCCGCTCACTTTCCCGAACACACTGAACCCCGTCCCGAGCTCGAAATTTTCCTCGACCAGCTGGCCGGGTCCGACGCTGGTTCCGCGCGACTTGATTCGCATCAAGCCACTCGCGATCGCTTCCATGTCGACGACTTGAACGACGTAATCGCCCGGGGGGACGTCGTTGAGGGTGAATTCTCCCTCTGCGTTGGTCTTCGCTTGGATCAACTCGAGTCCCTGCAGTTGCACGACGAGCCCCACCATCGGGCCGCTCAGGTCCGTCACGCGACCGATCACGACTCCCGGTGCATCGGAAGGCTTCTGCGCGGTCGTCTGTGTCGTCGAGCTCGCGTTCTCCGGGGCAGCGGTTTCACTGCCAGCGGGAGGCGCTGCTTTCTGTGTGTCGGTTACCGTCTTTTCAGAGTTTGCGGGGGGCTTTCCGGGGTCGGAGTTCGGTGACTCGGAAGTGCAGCCCATCGGGGTTCCGAAGGACAGAAGGAGAGCCACCGCGAGGAGGGCGAAGCGAGAGAGGTGGGGGAGAGAGTTTTTGGTTTTCATGTTCCTTCTTCCTACAAACGAAGCGCGCACTCGAGCGCGCGCCGGCTCAGGATACCCGTTTCTGGGCCGCCCTGCGCGCACTCAACTGGCCGGAGAGGTCGATCTTTTCGATACGGATCCCAGGGAACCGCGCCGCGAGTCCCACCGCGTGAAAGTTGGCAGCTGAGCTTCGGTCATCGATCACCCAAACCAGTTGCGGGAGTGGGCGTGGATCGCTGAGAGGTTTCCCATCGGCAGCGAGTGGGGCCAGTTCGAAAATGGAGAGTCCCTTCGAATGGGGGGCGTCGACCAGGGCGCGCACCCCCGCTTCTCCCTGACCGAGTGCGGCAAGGAGATCCGCGGAGAGATCATCGATGATCACAAGATCGGCCTCGGCGACTGCGTACGGCTGACCCGGGGCGCTCACCGGTTCCGAGCCGGCGCGACGCTTCTCGATGAGGCGCCCCGCGCTCAGAAAGCGAACCTTGCGCCTCTGAGCTGTGGCATCGCCCCCGATCGATTTCGCGAGGCTCGAGCGCCCCGATCCCGGCGCGCCGGTGATCACGAATTGTCGAACGCCTGCCGCCCCCCCCTCGCGCGCGAAGGACTCGATCGTGGGGACGATGGTTTCGGCGCTGGTTCCAAACGCATCAGGAAAGGTGGAGAGGCGCACCAGCTGCGGGATCCCAGACTTGTCGAATGCCGCCTTCCGGGCGAGGAATGGACGGCGCACCGTCAGGAAGAAGATGAGAACAACGGCGCACGCGACGATGAGGAGCCAAGAGGCGGGATGGAATTCTGGAAACCACCCGAGACCGCTGGTGGCGCGGGGGTCTGCGGTGAAGACCAGCGCGCCGCCGAGGAAGACGAACAGAAAGTCGACGACGCCGTCCGCGAGGATCTCTTTCTTATCGATGGAGAAAATTCCGACCTGGATGCGAAGCGCGATCCCCGCGTCGATCGCTTCCTTGAATGCGTAGAGCACCCCGACCGCGCCCCACCCTGCCCCATAGCTCCCGAGCCCAAAGCCGAACAGCAGAGTTGCAAACACTCCGATCAGCAGATGCCCGAACTGGTTCGCCTGCCAGACGTAAGTGTGGCTGTAGTCGACGTACACATCGGACCCGAAGACGGTATCGATCCGTGCGAGACGCGCGAGCCCTCGATTGATCCAGTTCCCCATCGCCTGTGCTCCCCTTCTTCGTGCTGTCGTCGGAATTGCGGTCCACTAGCACTAACCCAGAGTAGCAGCGGCGACGAAAAGTGGCGCGTCCACGAAAAAAGCCGCCTCGAACCCGGCTGGGGTCGAGGCGGCAATGCAGCTGCCAACTGAAGGAAACGTGGGTCTACGGGCAGTTGCCGCTGAAGGCGGCGCTCGTGCCTGCGGACCAGCCGATGCACTCGTTCGAGTAGGTGACCCCGTCGCAGCCGCAGACCGGATCGAACTGCAGAGTGCAGATGAACGGGATCGGCTCGCAGCTACCGACGGCGCCGCAGTTGCCGATCGCGGTCATGCAGAACTCGCCCGGGCCGCAGTCGGCATTGACCGTGCAGCCCCCCGGGGGGATGCAGGCACCGCTGGTGTCGGCGCTCGTGCCGGCGGCCCAGGCGACGCACTCATTCGAGTAGGTGTTGCCGTCGCAGCCGCAGACCGGATCGAAGACCGCCGGGCAGGCGAACGGAATCGCCTCGCAGGTCCCCGCGCTGCCGCAGTTTCCGAGGGCGGTCATGCAGAACTCACCGGCTCCGCAATCGCCGTTGGTCGTGCAGCCCGAAGCCACCTCGGGACAACCGGTCAGCGGGCCCGCGCAGTCGAGCACGTCCGCGGTCGGGTCTTCACCACAGGCGGGGAACGGCGCGTCCGGAGTCGTTCCACCGCCGCCGAAGAGGATGTCGAGCGCGAAGATCGCGTCGGCGATGTTGTTGCTGCCATCGTCGTTCGCGTCCATCGCATCGAGGCACGGTCCCGGCCCCTGGGTGAACAGGAAGCCCAGATTGAAGATCGCGTCGGCGATATTGAGGGCTCCGTCACCGTTGGCATCGCCACGGATAAAGGACCACTCGGCGTTAGCCGGCGCGGTGACTGCAAACAGAGACACGAGCAAAATGCCGCACAGGGGGTACTTCATCGCACGTTTCAACTGCATCGCTACCTCGTTCCTTTGGGGTGTTTCCCTCGCAAAGCCAAACTCCCCGGAGAGATGGGGAGTCGAGACGCCTCCAAATGATATCGAGTCGGAATGCACATGCCACAGTGCGGTGCTGCGGTCTCGGTTCTCGTGCCCGCGAAATGGCTCCTCATCGAAATTGTCAGAACTCAGAACAACGGTTTGTCCCCGGGCAGAAGACGCTGTGGTCAACGCGGGTGCCGAGCCGCAGCGGCGACGAAAATTGGCGTGATCACGAAAAAGCCGCCTCGATCCCGGCTGGGATCGAGGCGGCAATGCGGGGATCAACTCTGGGAGGCGTCCGGCCTACGGGCAGTTGCCCTGGAAGTCGGCGCTCGTTCCGGCCGACCAGCCGTTGCACTCATTGTTGTAGTTGTTGCCGTCGCAGCCGCAGACCGGCAGGAAGATGAACGTGCAGGCGAACGGGATCGGCTCGCACGCTCCGACGGTGCCGCAGTTGCCGATCGCGGTCTTGCAGAATTCGCCCGCGCCGCAGTCGGCGTTGACCGTGCAGCCCCCCGGGGGGATGCAGGCACCACTCGTATCGGCGCTGGTGCCGGCGGCCCAGGCGACGCACTCATTGTCGTAGGTGTTGCCGTCGCAGCCGCAGACCGGATCGAAGATCAGCGGGCAGACGAACGGGATCGCCTCGCAGGTCCCCGGAGTGCCACAGCTTCCGAGGGCGGTCTTGCAAAACTCACCGGCGCCGCAGTCGCCATTGGTCGTGCAGCCCGAAGCAACCTCGGGACAACCGGTCAGCGGACCCGCGCAGTCGAGCGCGTCCGAGGTCGGGTCTTCACCACAGGCGGGGAACGGCGCGTCCGGAGTCGTTCCACCGCCGCCGAAGAGGATGTCGAGCGCGAAGATCGCGTCGGCGATGTTGTTGCTGCCATCGTCGTTCGCGTCCATCGCATCGAGGCACGGTCCCGGGCCTTGGGTGAACAGGAAGTTCAGGTTGAAGATCGCGTCGGCAATATTGAGGGCTCCGTCACCGTTGGCATCGCCACGGACAAAGCTCCACTCGGCGTTGGCTGGCGCGGTGACTGCAAAAAGAGAGACGAGCAGAATGCCGCATAGGGGGTACTTCATCGAACGCTTCAACGGCATCGATACCTCGTCCCTTTTGGTTTTTTCCTTCGCAGAGCCAAACTCCCCGGAGGGCTGGGAAAGATCACTCTCCTCCAAATGATATCGAGTCGGAACGCACATGCCACAGTGGGGAGTGCCGTCTCGACTCTCGCGCCCGAGGGGCAAAAAATCCGCCTCGACCCCAATGAGGGATCGAGGCGGCAACTGTCAAAACTCTGGAACAACGGTCTGCCTACGGGCAGGCGCCGTTGAAGTCGACGCTCGTGCCGGAGGCCCAGGCGTTGCAGTCACTGGCGTAGTCGTTGCCGTCACAGCCGCAGACCGGCGCGAAGATGCCGGAGCAGATGAACGGGATCGGCTCGCAGCTACCGACGGCGCCGCAGTTGCCGATCGCGGTCATGCAGAACTCACCGGCGGCGCAGTCGCCGTTGGTGGTGCAGC
>CALEHF010000095.1 GCA_937876125.1 uncultured bacterium | reverse complement strand
GCGGCCTGTCGGCTCATGCACCGGCAACTGCCGGGTTCTCCGACAGCCTCCTAGGGGTTTGGTCAAGCTTTTGTGTCAATGAGCGGCTGGGGGTGCGAACGTCTATTGTCCACCGGGGAGCACACTGTCGAGCAGAAGGCGGCTGACGACTCGGTTTTCACAGCTATCATCGGAGGGCATGAGCGCGTTCCCCCCACTCCTCCCTGACTTCATCCCTCACAGCGGGGGCCATCGACTTCGAAAGGGTTCAGAATGAAGAGACTCCTCTTTCTCGCCAGCCTCACCGTCTGGCTCGCAGCTTCCGCGACGGTCGAAGGGCAACTCTTCGAGCGCACTCTCGGCGGGATCCTCGATGACCAACCGCAGTGCATCGAACACACAAACGATGCTGGCTACATCATCGCGGGCACGGAGAGTGAGCTGATCCTCACCTGACCGGCTCCACCCACAAGCCGGTCGGCTTGTCTCACCAAACTCGATTCGACGGGAGCGGTCGTGTGGAACCGCGCCTACCAGATCGACGAGGCGACCTTCGGGGTCGCCGTGCGCCGCGCCAACGACGACCCGAACGGGTACGTCATGGCAGGTCAGACCGAGGCATTCTCGGGACTCGACCCCGCGATCTATTGTATGCGCGTCGATCCGCTCGGAGACCCGATCTGGGCATTCACCTACGGGCGCGAACTGGGGCGTCGGTTTGTCTCGAAGGTCGAGATCAAGAATTGCGATACCGGCTACATCGTCGCGGGGACCGTCGACTCACCTTTCGAGGGAGGCCGCCTCGGTATTCTCCTGCGCATTGATGATCTCGGAATCCTGCAGTGGATGAAGTTCTACCGCACCGCCGGCGTACCGTTTGACGACACCGAGTTCAAGGACGTCGAGCAGCTCGCGGGTGGCGGGTTCATCGTGACCGGTCACTCTTCGACGACGCTCCCTCTCGGGGGCGCGTTCCAGGTCGTGAGCGACACGATCTTGATGGAGACCGACGCGAGCGGAACTCCCGTTTGGTCGAACCAATACGTGAATGTCGAAGGGGACAACTCGGGAGAATCGTTGACGATCTTGCCGCAAGGCTATGCGATCGTCGGCAATATGTTTGACAAATCCCTCGGTGGGCAGTCGACCTCTGAGCTGTTCACGACCGATGGGGTAGGCAACCTTCAATGGACGAAGCAAATCTTTAACTACGCCGACGGCGGAAGCATTGGCTTCCTCCCCAACGGAACTCTGGTCGACCTGCCCAATGGTGACCTCGTGTACCCCGGTGGCGGGATTGATCAGAACGCGTGTCTCATGCGCTTCGACGCGGCGGGCAATTTCGTCGTGGGCGAGTCGTACGGCTTCCTCAGCTGGCAGTACGGAACCAGCATGGTCGTCGAGCCCGCGGGGGCGGGCTACACGTTCTGCGGTCCTTCCTCGACCGGCACGAACCACGACTACATGGTCGTGCGCGCCGACGCTGCCTTCCGCACGGGCTGCAGCGTGGGCCCGATCGCACCGATCGTCGAGACCCCGGTCGTCACTGTGCAACCGATCGTCTACGAGATCATCGACGTGATCACATCGAACCCGCGGATCCCCGTCGAGCTGCCTTTGGTTTGGACCGAGGATCTGATGTGCGAGTCGAGCCCCTGTGTCGATCCGCAGCCGATCATCTGCAATGTCAACCTTCTCGAAGTGACCCTGACCTGGCCCCCGCTGCCGGCGACCGTCGTCGACGCTCAGATGTGGCGGAACGGAAGCTTCCTCACGACCGTCACGGGGACGAGCTTCACCGACACCAGTCCGCCTCTCGGAACCGTCAACTACGAGCTGCGCTTGTTCGCGGCGAGTGCCGTCTGCCCACCCGCGATTTCCACTTGCGTCGCGCACGTCGGCGTCAGCTTCCCGCCCCTGGTCGGGCACGTCGATGTCATCGCCGTGCCGTGGAAGCCGGTGAAGGATGAGCCGGTCATTTGCTGGGCGGATGCGTTGACCAACAAGGGGCGCAATCCTCTGATTCTCTGCCAGATCGATCAGATCGATCCGCTGATCGGGACCGACGTCCCCGGTGTGAAGCCGGTGGTTTGGCTCTCCCTCGGTGACTTCCCCGAACAGCACCGTGTCACTCAGGAGGAGGGGCAGCACCTCGCGCAGTTCCTCGCCAACGGCGGATCCCTTTATATCGAGGGGGGGGACGTGCTCTTCAACTCGCAATCGGCACTCAATCAATTGAATGGCTGCGTCGCGACCAGCGACGGTGACATTCTCGGACTGGTTCCGGGTCTGGTGGGACTCGATACCGGCCTCGGTCCGAACGCGACGCAGCTCTCCGCGCCATACAGTGGCACGGGTCGCTCGGTCGATCACCTCGCCCCGAACGCCAACGGCGCCGCGCTCCTGTTCCAGAGTGCGGGACCTGCGGGGCAGGGCACCGCGGTCTATTACGACGCGTCGATCTCCGGTCAGGGTACTCACCGCATGATCACTTCGTCGACCAGCTTCTTCGGGTACGACGGCGATAGCGATCTGCTTCTCGACCTCTACCTCGACGCACTCTCGCCGACCACCGCTCAGCCGATCACCTTCTTGCGTGGGGATGGCAATGGGGATGGTCAGATCGACATCGGGGATGCGATTCAAACGCTCGGCTTCCTCTTCTCGGGCAACCTCGCCGGCTGCCACGATGCCATGGACGCGAACGACGACGGCAGCGCCGATATCGGCGATCCGATCTACCTGCTCGGCTTCCAGTTCTCAGGGGGACAGCCTCCGTTGGCGCCGTGGCCGAATTGCGGGGACGACCTGACGCAGGACGCACTCGACTGCCAGGTGCAGCCGACCTGCCCGTAGTCACTCAGTACAGATTCCAACAGCCCGGATCCCGGGGTCGCGCACCTGCGCGGCCTCGGGTTCTTTTTTTGTTTTCTTGGGGGACGCTAGATCGAGTCCACACCGAACTGCGCGCGGAGCTGTCGGATTCTGACCAGGTGACTGTCGTCGTGGTGTGTGGCGAACTGGGCGCAGTCGACGAGGCGCATATGGGTGTCGAGACGGGCGTGGAACGCGCTCGCGAGTTGGAGTGCAGCGGGGGCGGTCTCGAGCATCCCGATCCACCGAGCTCGGAGGGCCCCGACCCGCGCGAGAGTTTTTTCGATCGGAACGCCGACGTGTTGCTCGCCTTGAGCCTCGAGGAGCGTGGGGTCCGCGGGGGTAAAGGTCTCGCGGCCCGCTTGGAGGTCTTCGTATCGCTGGATCCACAGCTCTTCGGTGTCGCCGAGGTGTCCGACGTTCTGCGCGATCGACCATGAGCCATCGTCTGAGCGATGCAAAGTCGCGGCGTCGAGCGCGTCGAGAAGGGGGTTCAAGCGGAGTACGGTTCCGCGAAGCCGCTCGAGAAGGTCGGTGAGCAGCCAGGGTGGGAGGCCGAACTGAAAACGGCGTTGGTACCACGGCGGTCGGGTGAGAGAGTCAGTGGCGGGGGTCGGCATGCTGCTCCTCCTTCTGCGCGGGTCGGGGTAGGATCATCGCTGGGAGTCGGCGTCTCTGCGACAAGTTCTCTCCTCTGATCCTCAGGAGTCGCCGTTGTCCTTCATGAATCGACGTTCCTGTCAGTTCGCCGCGATCCTGCTCGGTTTGATCGCGATTGGAGTGACGGTGTGGATCGTCGAGAGTGAGCTGACCCGTTCGCCGGTCCAGCTTTCGGTCGGAGTCGAAGGAAAGGAGGTCGCGGGGGAGTGGCTCGCCGGTGGAGTGATCTCCTCTGATCGACTTCAGTTCTTGAAACTTCCGACCCACTTTCGTGTTGTAGTGTCGCGGCAGGGCTCAGCGGCTGAGGTCGAGTGGGGGACGATCATCGAGACTTGGAAGACCCTGGGTGGTGTTCTCATCGTTTCAGAGTCTCCTCCCAAACTGATCGATGATCCTCACCTTCGCTGGGTGGAGCTCCCCCCGGAGATCGGCATCCTTGCCGCGACCCGGGAAGCATTCAGTGAGAATTGGAAGTCGATCCAGGCCTGGACCGAGCACCCCGAACTGACTTGGCAAGATCTCCCTCCCCTTCCCTGGAGGTGACCGTGAGGTGCTCCCTCGCCCCTTCCCCGCGTGACTTCTCCCCACTCGCGCGGTAAAAGACCCTCCTCGACTCGACCCACGTTCAACGAACTCAGCAGCTTGGAGAGACCCCTATGGATCACTTTGAGTACCGTCGCCAAGAACTCTACTGCGACGGTGTTCGCGCCGAGGCACTCGCTGCCGAGTACGGCACGCCCCTCTACGTCTATTGCGCGGAGACGATCCGGCACCACTTTCGGCAGATCGATGAGGGGTTCCGCGCCGTCGGGCTTCCCCCGCTCATCTGCTACTCGGTGAAGGCGAATTCGAACCTCGCCGTGCTGCGGGTCCTCGCTGACATGGGGTCCGGCTTCGACGTCGTGAGTGGGGGAGAGCTGCGGCGAATCAAGGAGATCGGCGCCGATCCGGAAAAGATCGTCTACGCCGGTGTCGGAAAGACCGAGGCGGAGATCGGGCTCGCCCTCGACGCGGGGATCAAGCTCTTCAACGTGGAAGCGCCGAGCGAGCTGCCGCGCATCGATCGCCTCGCCCTCGAGCGGGGCAAGTGCGCCGATGTTGCGATTCGGCTGAACCCCGATGTCGACCCCGGTACGCACCGCTACATTACGACCGGCAAGCGCGAGAACAAGTTTGGAATCGATCGCGACCGAGCTCGCGCCGTGCTCACCGAAGCGGAAGGGCTCCGCGGAGTCGAAGTGACCGGCATTCACGTTCACCTCGGCTCTCAGATCACCGACGTCAAGCCGTACGTGCAAGGAGTCGAAACGGTGCTCGAGTTCATCGACTCGGTGCCCGGACTCGGCGATCGGATCCAGAGCCTCGATCTCGGCGGTGGATTCGGAATTCACTACGAGGGATCCGAGGCGCTCCCCGCCCATCACTGCGCCGAAGCGCTCGCGCCGCTCCTCGTCGACCGCGAGCTCGACCTGATCCTCGAGCCCGGTCGTTTCATCGTCGGGAATGCCGGCGTGCTTCTCACCGAGGTGATCACGATGAAGAAGTCGGGGTCGCGTTCCTTCGCGATCTGCGATGCGGGGATGAACGATCTCCTGCGCCCCGCGCTGTATGACTCGTTCCATCGCATTACCCCGGTCCTCGAGAAAGATGGTCCACTCCACGCGACCGATGTGGTCGGTCCGATTTGTGAGTCGGGAGACTTCCTCGGACTCGAGCGAGAGCTGCGGACGATCGAGGAAGGAGAGCGTCTCGCGGTGTTCGGCGCGGGTGCCTACGCCTTCTCGATGTCGAGTCAGTACAACACGAGGCCGCGCGCCGCCGAGGTGCTGGTCGACGGCGATGATGCCCGCCTGGTGCGTCGCCGGGAAACCTACGACGATCTCATCGCCCCCGAGCGCGAGATCTAGGACGATCGCTCCTTCGATCGGGCTCCGCCACAGTGACTCTCTAAGCGATATTCCCGTAGGCGTTTATGACTAATAGTGCGTCCCGGGGCCCCCCGGGCGCACCGCGAGTCTGTCCCCCTTTCGCCCCCCTCCCTCAAGCCGAACGCCAGAACCCCCGAGGTTAGGGGTGGACTCCGCCGAGTCCGACCTGCGCCGGTGGTCCGTCCACGGCACGGACCGGGCGGGAGAGGGCTGTACAGGCCCGCATGTTCGACCAGGAAGAGAGACCATGGGCGAGACCTCCGTCCCCACCACGCACGATGGCGTACCGATCGAAGAAGCGCGCACCAAGGTCGCGCGCGTCTTCCGTTACCTCCTCGAGATGCATCGCATCAAGACGCCGCCCATCGTGCGCTGGGACCAGTACGAATGGTCTCTCGATCTCGGGCGCGTCGTGCACCATCCCGGAATCGAACGCGGCGAGGTCGGGAGCGAGGGGAGCGGCCAACGCATTGTGCTCGAGGTCGGCCGCCCCGAGGAGTCGGAGTGCCCGCGCCCGTCCATCGTCTTCGAGAAGTGGCTGAAGTCGGGTTGGGATGACCCCGCGAAGGAGCCGTCTGTCCACGCGAAGCGGAAGCTCGAGACCGGTGGTGCCGACAGTGTCGAAGAGGCATTCACCGATTCCGAAGCGCGGATCGATGCCTTCGAAGACTGGCTCGAGACGTGGCGCGCGTGGGCCTCGATCGAGCGGGGGGTCGGGGACGCGCTCCAACTCTTTTCAGAGCTCTTCGAACTCTCCGGCCGGTTCGCTCGCGAGTCGGAGAAGTATCAACTCTACTTGACCGACGGCCTCTTGGTTGCCGACACGGCGAACGGGGAGGTCTGCCACCCGCTCCTCCTCAGCCGCGTCGAACTCGAATTCGATGCCTCCACTCCGAAGTTTATCTTGCGCGAGACGGGGGACCCGCCGTTCCTCTACGCGCCGCTTCTGCGCCACCTCGGTTGCGATGGCAAAGAACTGCTCGCCCTCCAAGAGCAACTCGAACTGATGCGGCCGCACGCGCTCGAGCGCACCCGCACCACTGAATTCTTCAAAGACCTCGTGCAGCGCTTCTGGGAGGACGGGCAGTACCTCGAGCACGCCGACCTCGCCGTCGCCGCCACGGGGCCCTACCTCTACCGGCAGCCGACCATCCTCCTCGGGCACCGAAACCACGGGTTCGCGGAGTCGCTCGAGCGGTTCATCGAGGGCCTCGAGACCACCGAGGAGATCCCCGAGTCGCTGTTGAGGATCGTCGGCGTTCCGTCTCCCGATCGCGCCGCCGCGGGGGAGAGCCCCGCCCAGGAACCGCTTCTCACGAAAGACGCGAACCCCGAACAAGAGCGTGTGATCCAGCGGCTCGAAGAGACCGGCGCGGTGCTCGTGCAGGGACCCCCGGGCACGGGGAAGAGTCACACGATCGCGAACCTGATCGGCCATCTCCTCGCCCAGAACAAGACAATTCTCGTCACCAGCCACGCCTCGAAAGCGCTGCGCGTGGTCCGCGAGAAGGTCGCGGAACCATTGCAGTCGCTGTGTGTGAGTTTGCTCGAGAGCGACGAAGAGAGCAGTCGGCAACTCGAGGAATCGATCAGCGGCATCGTGAACGCGCTGTCGGGAACGGACTCGGGTCAGCTCACCGTGGAGATCGCGAAGATCTCCGAGAAGCGCGACACGCTTCGCGACGAGCGAAACGTCTTACGTACGTCGCTGCTCGCGGCGATCGCCGCAGAGTACGAGCCGATCGAGGGAGCGGGAGATGCAGGCACGGAGAGTCTGGATCCGACCGCGATCGCGAAGCGTCTCGCCGAGGATGCGAGCGCCGACGGCTGGGTCCCCGGACCGATCGAACTCGGATCTGAGCCGCCTGTGACCGAGTCGGAGATGACGGAGCTCTATGCACTCGGCGCCGAGGTTACCGCGGAGGACGAGGCGATCGCGGGAGCGACCCTCCCCGATCCCGAGCGTCTCCCCGATCCGACCGAGTTCGCATCGCTCTACGATGACGTCGCCCGACTCGAGACCGCAGCCGTGAAGATTGGGCTTGAGTATTGGGTGCGCGAAACGGGCACGGTCGAACGGGTGACAGAAGCGCGTGCGCAGCTTTCAGCACTCATTCCGACCCTCGCTCAAGAGAGCGAGTGGGTTCTCGACTGCCTCGAAGCGGGGCGGACCGGGAAGGAGGCACGTGAAGGGTGGCTCGGGCTGGTCTCGAAGATCGAAGAGTGTGCCGAGCGCATTCCGCCACTCGAAGAGCTGGTCGTCGCCGAAGGTCCCAAAGGACCCTCAGAGATCGCCGCCGACCATGCCATCGCTCTTTGCGACGAGATCATCGACCAATTGCGCGCAGGGGAGAAGCTCGGCGGGGTGACCCCCGAGAACCGCCCCGAGTGGGAAGAGTTCATCGCTGCAGTGGGGGTCGACGACGGAGCGCCCCGCACCGTGGCCCACTACCAAGCTCTCAGGAACCTCTACGAAATCCGCACGCTCCGTGAAGAGCTGAGGAGGCGTTGGGACCGTCAACTCGGACCGCACGAGGGGCCGAGCTCAGGGAGTCTCGGCGAGAAGCCGGAAGTCAGGGGAAGCGAGCAGGTCGAACGCATTGTGACCTCTCTGGCGTGGCATGCAGAGGCATGGCTGCCCGCCGAGAAGGCGCTCGCCGATCTCGGCTTCGACTGGAACCGCTTCCGTCGCGACCAGCCGAGCGAACCGATCTCGTTCGGGGAGTTGCGCGCGATGCGCACTTGGATCGACAAGGTTCTCCCCGAGATTCTCGACCACCGCGCCGAGCGGCTCGCCCTCTCTGAGCGTCTCAGCGCGCGCGACGCGTGGGTCGAGTACCTCGGCGGATTCGGGAAGGGAGGCAAGGGGAGCAGTGCCCCAGGAGCGGGTGCAGCCACGCTGGTAAAACTGTTCCTCCAAGGGCTCAAGCGGAAAGACTTCGACGCCTACTCCCACGCCTGGCGTCGACTCGGAGAAGTGATCGAGCGCACGCCGGCGGTCACTCGCCGCCGCGAGCTCCTCACGAAACTCTCAGAAGGTGCTCCCGCGCTCGCCGCAGCGATCGACCGCCGCGAAGAGCCCCATGCCGCAGAAGTTCCACCTGGAGTGTTTGCGCGCGCGTGGCGTCACCGTCAGTGGCAACAGAGCCTCTCCGCCCGCCACGAGATCGACTTCCACGGCTTGCAGAAGGAACTCGCGAGGGTGCAGGTCGCGCTCCAGGAAGTGACGGCGACCTACGTCGAGAAACTCGCCTGGGCCGCCCAGCTCGAGCGGACTGGCCTCGCGCAGCAGCAGGCGCTCGCGGGGTGGCTCGCGCTCCACAAGAAGATCGGGCGCGGCACGGGCAAGGGGGTCGCACGGTTGCGCGAAGAGGCGCAGAAGGTGCTCGCCGAGTGTCGCTCGGCGGTGCCGGTGTGGATCATGCCCCTGTCGAGAGTCATGGA
Organism: uncultured bacterium; assembly: GCA_937876125.1. Taxonomy (GTDB): domain Bacteria; phylum Planctomycetota; class UBA8108; order UBA1146; family UBA1146; genus JAFMMO01. Next base: position 5,291 of record CALEHF010000095.1, on the reverse strand, counting down.
GAGTTTCGATCTGGCGACGACCCGTTTCGACGTGGTGATCCTCGACGAGGCGAGCCAGAACGATGTCATCGGCCTCGTCGCTCTCGCTCTCGGAAAACAGGCGGTCGTGGTGGGGGACCACGAGCAGGTGAGCCCCTACGCCGTCGGATACGACGCCGATCGCATCCAGTCACTCATCGACGAGATCCTCGTCGACATCCCCAACCAACAGCTCTACGACGGTCGAACATCCGTCTACGACCTCGCCCGGCAATCGTTCGGGGGCACGATCCGTTTGCTCGAGCATTTCCGCTGCGTCCCCGACATCATTCAATTCTCGAACTTCCTCTGCTACGGCGGTGAGATTCGCCCGTTGCGCGAGCGCTCAGCGAGCACGCTCCTCCCCCATGTCGTCGCTCACCACGTGGGGACCGGCGAAGCGAGGGACAAGGTCAATCGCGAGGAGGCGCTCGAAGTGGCGTCCCTGATCGGAGCGATCTGCCAGGAGCCCGAGTACGACGGGTGCTCGATCGGCGTGATCAGCATGGTCGGGACGGAGCAGGCGCTCCACATCGACTCGATCCTGCGGGCGCGACTGTCGGTCGCCGAGATCGAACGTCGTCGGCTTCTTTGTGGCAACGCGAGTCAGTTCCAGGGGGATGAGCGCGATGTGATGTTCTTGTCGCTGGTCGACTCTCCGAAGGAGCGTGCGCTGACCCTCAGGCGTCGTGACGAGGCGCGCAAGGTCTTCAACGTGGCGGCGAGTCGCGCGCGCGATCAACTGTGGGTCGTGCACTCCCTCGATCCGATGCGCGACCTGAAGGCTGGCGATCTGCGTCTGCAGCTCATCACTCACGCAGCGGACCCGGGGAGCTCCATCGAAGACGCCGAACGTCAGAGCGGCGCGAAGCCGAGTGCATCGCCTCTCGAGCAGCGCCTCTTCGACGATCTCATCGCAGCCGGATACCGCACCACACTCCATTTTCCGGTGGGGGCGATGCCTATCGATCTCGTCGTCGAGGGCGCGGCCGGACAGAGGGTCGCCATCCTTTGCGAGGGGGGCCATGAAGATCCGCCGGAAGAGTTCACCGAACGCCTGGAGAGACCGATGGTTCTCGCTCGACTCGGCTGGACGATCGTTCGGATTCGTTCGAGCGTCTATCACCTCGATCCGAAGAGCTCCGTTCGCCGCCTCATCAAGCGCTTGAAGTTGGCCGGCATCGAACCGCTTTCCGACGCTCCGGAGGGGGCAGTGCAAGCGTCAGAAGGTGAAGAGCTCCGGGCTCGGGTGATCCGGTCCGCCGAAAAGATTCGCAAGCGCTGGAGCGAGTCCGGGGGCGGGGACCCAATGCGTCGAGCGCGTGGCTCGGGAACGAAGTAGCCTTCTCGCGGCTGACTTTTCGAGTGGGGTTGCCACGGAGGAGCGTGCCCGCAATGATCTCCGGTCACGGTGAAGACGATCACCTGGGGGAGTGAATGGGCACCTGGTGGGCCTCCTGGGCTTCAAACCCAAGGTACGGCGCGAACAACGTCGTAGGTCGGTTCGATTCCGATGCACTCCCGCCATTATTCTTCCGCGAGGCTGGGCCGCTCTATAAGAGCGCCAGCGCTTCCACTGATCAGAGCGCGCTCGGCGTTGGACTGCGCCCGTTTCCCCACCTCCACTCTGACGCCTGAGATCGAAATCAGTCGAGACCGCCTCGGCTTCCTCTCCTCGGGTCATTTCCTTAGGTCAAGCCGCGCGTCAGGTCCCGCCTCCTGAAGACTCGCGTGGCGTTCCACAGCCACGGTGGTCGCCACCAGCCAGCCAGTATCTGCCAAACCTGTCGTGTAGAACTTTCCTGCTGATGAGAACAAGCCTCAACCTCAGCGGCAGAAATCACTTCAGGGGTCATTCGGAGTTGTGGTTGTATGTTGGCCAGACGATTGCGATCCACTCCTTGAGCAAACGCATCGTCAAGAGTGTGCAGGCCGCTCTGGTAGGCCCAGCGCGGGTGTTTCGGTACTTATTCCAAAGAGTGGGGAGTTGAATTGATGAAGTTGATCCTTCAGTCAGTAGGGGCAATGCCTCTGTTGTGCGTGTTTACTATATTGCTAACGGCCGGCACGGTCGAGGCGCAGGCCACCGCGAGTCTTGCGGTGATTCCGCAGTCGACCCCGGCAATGCCCGGAAGCATAGCAACCGCTTCTGTCACGGTATTGGGGTCGCTGCCCATTAGTGGGTTCTCCTATGGTTTGAGCCACGACAACACGATCCTGGCGCTGACCGCCCCGAATGTCACCGCGGGCGGAGCGATCACAGCGGCTCAAAGCGGGCTAGGACCCGACTTCCTGTCGATCGACATCTTCGCGAACGGCTTCACGTTTGCGACCGTGATCAACACGGATGTGGCGGGGACCGATCTTCTCGCGAACACCGCGCACGAGGTCACCCTGTTGAGTTACACCGTCGCCCCGACCGCGACGTTCGGAACGACTTCGCTGACATTCACCGGCGCCCTCGGCACGCCGGCGGTCGCGCTGTCCGTGGGTATGGGGACCGAGTTTGACGATGCGCCCGCCGTGACGAACGCGACCCTGTTCACGACGATCACCTTCCAGCGTGGCGACGTGAACGAGAACGGTCAGGTCACGATCAGTGACGTGATCTACCTCCTCACCCAGCTCTTCGCCGGGGTCCCCCTCACGTGTCTCGATGCGGCCGACATCGACGGCAACTTGGTTCTCGCAATCTCCGACGCGATCTTCATGCTGTCGTACCTCTTCGATGGTGGCACACCGATGCCGGCCCCGATCGGTGTTTGCGGAGTTCCCGACGCACCGTCAGCGCTCGGGTGCGCGTCGTTTGCCTGTCCGTGAGTCCTCCCCTCGATCGCGTCGCCGGTAGCGTTCCGCTTCGTTCGAGAACCCTTGGCTGAAGTGAGAAACCCTTGAACTCGCTCGAGCTCGTGCAGATCCGACCACGACGCACTCTCTGCGCGCTCTGCCTCCTTGGCGTCCTCTTTGGCACCGAGTCGTCGGTCGACGCGCAGATCGGTACCGCCTCTATGACCGCTTCGAGCGGCGCAGGGGTGGCGGGATCGGTCGTGTCCCACTCCGTGGTCTTGAACTCCACTGATCCGACCGCCGCTTGCAGCTACGGCCTTCGAGCCGACCTCAACTCCCTTCTGTTCAGCAACATAGCCCTCGGTCAGGTGCTCCTCGACTCGAATGGAGGATCGGGACCTACCTTCGTCTCGATCGAACAGTACACGACGATGTCCGGGTTCAGCTTCGGGATGATCCTGAGCTTTGTCTCGGCGACGATTCCCGCGAACGTGGATCACACGATCACCACGTTCGATCTGACGGTCCTCCCCGGTGCGCCGGTGGGAGTGACCCCGATCGAACTTCGCTCTGACTTGGCCGATCCCGGAGACGTGCCGGTGGAGGTGCTCGCGACGACTGCGACGGGGGGAGAGATGCCGACGACCGGTGTCGCCGGCGCGTTCGAAGTCCTCGACGGCACTCCGACCGCGACCCTTGAAGTGATCACGCAAGCCGCGCCGACCGAGGCGGGCGCACTCGCCACCGCGTCAGTCTTTGTGACCGGCTCCGGCGAAATCGGAGGGTTTTCCTTCGGACTCGGCCACGACTCGGCGACTCTTGCCTTGGCCATCGGAGACGTCGTGATCGGGCCCGACCTCGCGGCGACCCGCGGCGGACTCGGACCCGAGTATCTCTCGATCGACATCTTCCAGAGCGGTTTCACGTTCGCGACCATCGTCAATGTGACCGTGGCGGGAGCCGGTCTCACTGCAGATGTCGCCAACGAGGTCGCCCAGATCCAGTACTCCGTCCGACCGACGGCTTCTTTCGGACCGACTCCGCTCACTTTCACGGAAACCCTCGGTACTCCGCCGGTTCTCCTTTCGGTGGGTATGGGCCTGGTCGCGGTGGAGCCGCCAACCCTCAGCAATGGATCTCTGTTCGTCGCAACCCCCTTCATGCGAGGAGATCTGAATCAGAGCGGGTTCGTGACGGTGAGTGACGTCACTGCGCTTCTCGCACAACTCTTCGGTGGCGCGACCATTGCTTGCTTGGATGCCGCTGACATCAACGGGAGCGGAGTGGCGTCCATCTCCGACGCCACCTACTTCCTCGAGTTCCTGTTCAACCAAGGCCCCTCCCTGCCGGCTCCCTTTGGCGTTTGCGGGCTTCCGGACCTCCCACCGACCTTGAGCTGCAGCGCGTCCGCCTGTCCCTGAGGAGGGATTCGATCGGAAGAGTGACAAATGGCCGGGCCCGCGGGGGAGACTCTCCCCCGCGGGCCCGGCCACTTCTGTGGACTGCCCCGGGATCCCCGCTACCATGCCTGATCGCGCGGGCTCTTCCCGCCTTCCACCACTAGCAATTCAGAGGGAGCACCCGTGACCCGTGAGGTCCTGAAGTTCGACGACTTGACCCCATATCTGTTGCTGAAGAACGGCAACTTCCTCTATCGCGTCCCGTTTCGCGATGGTGAGGCCGTTCTGAAGGTCTACTACGGCAGTCGCAACACCCTCGAGATGGCGCTGAAGAGTTTCGAGAACGTCGTGTTCGGTGGACAGACCTCCTACATGCCGAAGACGCGGCTGCGCATCGAGGCGGAGTGTCTCGACATTTGGGCAAAGCATGGTTTTCGGGTCTTCGATCGCTACGACGACGTCGAAGTGGTGGCCCCCAACTGTCCCGCCGATGGCTACATGCTCCTCGAGTACGTCTCGAAGCCGAAGCTCAACGACTATCTCTCCGATACGTCGATCTCAGAGGAGGACCGAATCGGGACCTACTCGCGATTCGTCGCGGAGTGGGGACGCCGTCATGAGATCGCCATCCGCGAACGGGAGCCGCGGCTCGTCCACGAGAACGGTGACGGCAAGCACGTGATGATCCTCGACGATGGCGGGTTCCTCTGGTTCGACTTCGAAATGGTGTATCGCTCGCGGGGGAAAGTCGCCGATCACGTTTCCCACGAGATCGTCCAGTACCTCTGGAACATCTTGAAGTCAACTCCGCCCGAGCTGAAAGACGCGCTTCTCTCCGCAACGGTCGAACACTATCCCGATCGCGATCGATTGCACCGCGCGTACCTGCTCTTCTTCGAGCACCCGAACCCATTCCATCGCCTCGGTCGCGCGTTCGACCGCAACCTCGGCGCGCGTCGGAAGAAGACGAACTCGAAGTACCACGTCGCGCAGTGGCTGCGCGCTACGCTGTCTGTGCGGAAGGGCGGCCTTGGCCTGCGCAACGATGCAAAGCACGCTGCCTGTGCGTGGGTGCCGTCGCGCTCC
>CALEHF010000094.1 GCA_937876125.1 uncultured bacterium | reverse complement strand
GCTGCATTCTGCTGGGCATCGCTCCTTGCACAGCCATGGTGCTGGTCTGGGGAGACCTCGCGCGCGGAAGCTCCGGGCACACTCTGTTGATGGTCGCCGTCAACTCCCTCGCCATGCTCGTCCTGTACGGCGTGCTTGGCGGGTGGTTGTTGGGCGTGGGGCGCCTTCCCGTGCCATGGCAGGCCCTCCTGCTGTCGATCAGCATCTATGTGGCGCTGCCCTTGGTGGCCGGATTCTTGTCGCGCAAGTGGATCATCGCGACCAAGGGCGAGCAGTGGTTCCAAGCGAAGTTCCTCCGCGTTCTCACGCCCATCACAATTGGCTCCCTGCTGCTGACGCTGGTGCTTCTGTTCTCGTTCAAGGGGGACACGATTCTTGCAAACCCCATGACGATCTTGTGGATTGCGGTTCCTCTCGTGTTCCAGACCCTGCTGATCTTCAGTTTCTCCTACGGACTGGCGCGCGTCTTCCGTCTCCGCTATGCCGACGCGGCGCCCACGGCCTTGATCGGGGCGAGCAACCACTTCGAAGTGGCGATCGCCACTGCAGTGATGATTTTCGGTTTGTCCTCGGGCGCTGCTCTGGCGACTGTGGTTGGGGTACTTATCGAGGTGCCTCTGATGTTGCTTCTCGTCAGGTTCTGCCTGAAGACCCAGGGCTGGTTCCCCTCCCCGGAGACCGCGACGCCGGCATTAGGGTCCTGCCCAGAATCGTTCAAAAGTTCACGCTAAGGATCGCGCCGGTCAGCGGGTCAGGCTCCGCCTTTTCTTTTGGCAACGCCACCCGCCATCACCTCCCGACAACCGCACTCCCCTCGAGACCGAACCGCCGGAGATACTTTCGCAATCGATCCGCGTCGTTCCGGCTCGCCCGCTTCTCCATCGACGCTCGGAAGAGCACTCGCCCCGCCTCGGAGAGTGAACGACTCATGGCACAGACTCGCAGAACGTCTTCGAGCTGCACCCGATCGAATCGGTCGAGGGATTCGGCCCCCGCGGACCCGAGGGCGCCCGCGACGAGATCTCCTCCCGGTTCCCCTCCAGACTCCCACTGCGCCTCCAGCCGCGCGATTTCGGCGTTCACTTCGGCCAGGCGGATTCGATCGCCCGACGCGAGAGTCGACATCCGCACCACGGCGGCATTGAGATCACGGAAGTTTCCCGCCCAGCGCGCGCCGGGGGACGTTGCGAATGCCAGGAAACGTGTGCGCGCTTCGCGGTTCATCGTCACCTTGCGACTGGTTTGGGCGGTGCGGAGCTCGAGCTCGTAGTCGAGGTTCGGTTCGAGATCCTCCGGTCGCTCGGCGAGGCCGGGGAGCGTGAATGCCCACAGATCGATGCGCGCGAGCAAGTCCTCACGGAACGCGCCCTCTCGTACTCGCGCGCGCAGATTGCGGTTGCTCCCTGCGATCAGTTGAAAGTCGCTGTGCTCTTCGCGATCGGATCCCACGGGGAGGAAGCGGCGCTCTTCGATGGCTCGAAGCAGCATCGCTTGCTCGTCGAGACCCAGCTCGCCGACCTCGTCGAGGAACAAGACCCCGCCGTCCGCCGCGCGCAACATGCCTTGCCGGTCGGCGATCGCTCCGGTGAACGCACCGCGGCTGTGCCCGAAGAGCGCGGACATCGCAGCATCTCCGCGGAGGGTCGCGCAGTTCAGCTCGACGAAGGGGCCGGCGACCTGGCTCCGCTGGCGCTTCAGGTCGTAGATTCGTCGCGCGAGCTGGGTCTTGCCCGCCCCGGTGGGTCCGGTGAGCAGGATCGGTGCGGTCGAGGCGATGACGACGCGTTCGATCTCCTCCATCTGAGCGTTGAAGGTCGCGTTTCGCGTGGCGATCCCCGCCTTCAGGAAATCGAGACCCTCGCGCTGCTCCGCGGCGAACCGCATGGCGAGACGATCGTAGCGAGAGAGATCGAGATCGATGACTTGGTAGACGCCCGCGTCTTTCCCGCGCTTCTTCGGCGGCGAGGTCTGCAGAAGGCGAGCCGGGAGGTGGCGAGACTCGGTCAGGAGAAAGAGACAGATCTGCGCGACGTGCGTGCCGGTTGAGATGTGGATGAGGTACTCCTCCTCATCCGGGTCGAACGGGTAGTGGCTCGCGAAATCGAGCAGCGCGCCGAACACCTCTTCGAAGTCCCAGGGATCGGTAGTCTCGAAGGAGTGGCTGCGGACCTCGGTCTCGGAGGTGACCGTGTTCAGGTCGCGGATCACCACCTCGGCGATGGGTTGGTGCCGGGCGGAGTGGAGGATCTCGATCCGATCGACGAGCAGGTCTTCGTGCTGCCCGATCGACACGGTGGGGCGCCAACGCTCCCACCGAGTCTCGCTGAGACCCGAGTCGAGAGTCGATCCGAGAAGGCCGATGACGACGAGGCGCTTGCCCGGGGTCGCCGGAGGGGATGATTCGGACGTATCCATAGCGATACCATAAGATCAATTCGAAAGCTCGGCAAGGCCCAGCACTTCGGTGCCAGTGACGCTCCAACCCATTTATTTGAAGCGACTTGCAACTTCTCGCTCAACACAGCCCAGGAATCGGCACACCACTTGATCTATCTGTCTCCGTCGCCGCCTCGGTTGCCCGGAGAGTTCCGGCCGAGGCGGCGACGGAACGCGGGACCGCGGCGCCACTCAGAGCGCCGCGATCCCCCAGACCGAGAGGGTGGCCCCATGGCGCTCCGAGACCTGTTCCAAAGCGGTCGCGGCGAACTTCGCCCGACCGACACCCTGAACCGTGCCGGTGGCACCGCCTACCGACTGTCACCGAAGGAAGCGCTCGCGCAGCTTGCGACGACCAGCTGCCTCGGCGGGGCGTTCTACTCGAGCGCAGAGTCGCAGCTCATCGAAGTGATCGAGCGCACTCGCACCCTCGACGATCGCTACATCGCTCAAGTCGCGATCTACGCCCGGGAGTCGGGACGGATGAAGGATCTCCCTGCGCTTTTGTGCGCGCTCTTGGCAAGCCGTGGGTCGGAGCTTCTCTCGAACGTCTTCCCGCGAGTGATCGACAACCCGCGTCAGCTGCGGACCTTCGTGCAGATCGTACGCAGTGGAGTGACGGGGCGCCGCTCGTTCGGCAGCCGGCCGAAGCGCCTGATCACAGAGTGGCTCGAGAGTCGGAGCGACGCGCAGTTGGTGCGCGGAAGCCACGGACAGAGCCCGTCCCTCGCCGACATCGTCAAGATGGTGCACCCGAAGCCGCCATCGGAGAGTCGCGCCGCGTTGTACTCGTTCCTCATCGGAGGGACCCCTGACGTGGCCGCGCTTCCCGACCTGGCCCGTGAGCTCGCGGAGTTCCGGGCAGGTGAGCGGACCGAGCTCCCCGACGTGCCGCTGCCGCTTCTCGCGGGTTTCGAGCTGACCCCGGAGCACTGGACAGATATCGCCCGTCGGGCGCCGTATCAGACCACTCGGATGCAGCTGAACTCGTTCCTGCGTCACGGTGTGTTCGACGACTCGGAGATGGTCGAGCGCATCGCAGCGCGGCTCGTCGATCGCGATGGGATCGCGAAGAGCGGAGTGCAGCCGTACCAGATCCTGGTCGGGTTGCAGAGTGTCGCGGACGAAATGCCGCCACTGATCCGTCGGGCGCTCGAAGATGCCCTCGAGATCGCGGTCGAAAACGTGCCGGCGTGGCCGGGGCGAGTCGCGGTCTGTGTCGACGTCTCCGGATCGATGGAGATGCCGATGACCGGGTCTCGCGGCGGAGGCACCAGCGTCGTACGCTGCGTCGACGTCGCCGCTCTGATCACAGCGACGGTGCTCCGTCGTTGCCCTGACGCCGAGATCGTTCCGTTCGACTCGGGAGTGCGTCGGGTCCGGTTGCGGGCGCGCGATTCGATCGCGACCACCGCTGAGCGTCTCGCGGCGCTGTGCGGCGGTGCGACGAACTGCTCCGCGGCTCTCAAGCGCCTGAACGAGCGGAAGAGCCGGGCGGACTTGGTTGTGTTCGTTTCCGACAACCAGTCGTGGGTCGATGCCCGACCGGGTGAGAGCGCCACGATGCAGGCATGGAGCAAGTATCGTCAGCGGGTCTCGAACGCGCGGCTCGTCTGCCTCGACTTGCAGCCGTACACCGACGCGCCGGTCTTCGATCGCGAAGACATCCGCAACCTCGGGGGATTCTCCGACGCGGTGTTCAGTCGGATCGACGAGTTCGCGCGGTCGGAGGGCACGGCAAGCGGTTGGGTGAAGTTGATCGAAGCACTGGAAGTTTGATGTTTTTGGCACGGGCCGGGCGGAATGTGGCGTGAACTCCAAGTCCAATTGATCAGTTCATGTCGTTGTTGGTCCCCCGGCCCGGGGCCATGTGCTGATACCACGGATCATCGAGGAGGTTGAAGATGCCGTCGAGTAACGCCTTTCGATTCCAGTGGAACGAGCGCCGGAAGTACTTTAGATACTGAAATTGTCTCCGCCGAATGCAGGTGGGTCTCCTAGGTTTCCATCCTCGTGGTTCCCGGTTCGACTCCGGGGGCTCGCTCGCGAGAGCGGGTCTAGTTCAATGGTAGAACGCGATAGGATCCACCAACGACTGGTCGGCGGAGGCACTGACCTTTGGCTTTGAATGACTGTGAAATCGTCCCCGTCGAATGCGGGTGGCTCTACAAGTGATCCAACGGTTCTCGGTTCGAGTCCGGGGGTCGCCAGCGGGCGATCTAGCTCAATTGGTTTAGAGCACTGGAGTCGAGTCACCAAATCCTGGTCGACGGGGACGTCTTTTCGAGCACCTTGAAAGAAACATCATGAGCACGATTCGCATCGACGGTTCACAAGGAGAGGGGGGCGGGCAGATCGTGCGCTCGTCTCTCGCGCTCTCCCTGGCAACCGGTACGCCGATCGTCATCGAAAACATCCGCGCGGGGCGCAAGCGCCCGGGGCTCATGCGTCAGCATCGCACTGCGCTGCTCGCCGCCGCAGAGATCGGGCACGCCGAAGTCGAGGGTGCGGAAGTTGGCTCGAAGAGCCTCTCCTTCGCTCCCCAGACGATCGCCGGAGGGGACTACACCTTCTCGATCGGTACGGCGGGGAGCACGACCCTCGTGCTTCAGACTATCGTGCTCGCACTCTTACGAGCGGACGGTCCGTCGCGAGTACAGATCGAAGGGGGCACGCACAATCCGTTCGCGCCCCCTTTCGACTACCTCGAGAAGGTCTACGTGCCGCTCTTGCGTCGGATGGGGGCCGAGATCGAGATCACCCTCGAGCGCCCCGGCTTCTACCCCGCCGGTGGCGGCGTGATCATCGTAGAGACGCAGCCGATCGGTCGCTTCGAGCCGATCGATCTCACCGAGCGCGGCGAACTGAGGAAGATCACCGGTCGTGTCTGGCTGAGCGCGCTCCCCCGATCGATCGCCGATCGGGAAATTGCCGAGCTTTGCAACCGCATGACCCTCGATCGCGGCGCGATCGAGGTGGAAGATGTGGCCGATCCGGTCGGGCCCGGCAACGCGGTCCATCTCCAAGTGGAGAGTGACGGCATTACGGAGCTGTTCACGACATTCGGCGAGCATCATGTCTCCGCCGAGCGAGTCGCGCGGAATGTCGCAGAAGAGGTGCGGCGCTACCTGAAGTCCGGGCTGCCGGTCGGTCCGTATCTCGCGGATCAAATCGTGCTCCCGCTCGCACTGGCGGGGGGTGGCGCGTTCGCTACGACGGCGCCGACGCGCCACACGAAAACGCACATCGACGTGATCGAGCGTTTTCTCCCGGTCCGAGTCACCGAAACGCGGCTCGACCGACATCACCATCGATTCGAAGTGGAGAAGATTTGATGCGAGGAAAAGACCTCGGACAGCTGGGAATCCCCTCGGGGAAGACCCGACAGCAAGTCTTGAAAATTATCGGGCAAGAGATGAAGAACGGCGCGAGCGCGGCAGAGCTGCGCGAAAAGGTGACCGCGGTCGCGACTGAGCCGTCGAAGCACGTCGATGACGCGCTCTTCGGAAAGCTCGCGCGCGCCCTCATCGACATCGCCACGGCCCAAGCGAGGTTCGAGAAGCGCGAAGCTCCCGCGCCGTACCGGCAGTGGGGGACCGATCTCGAGGAGCAGGCAGTGGAGCAGATGCGCCATGCGTGTGAGTTGCCGGTGGCGGTGCGCGGCGCACTGATGCCCGATGCGCACCTGGGCTACGGATTGCCGATCGGTGGCGTCCTCGCGACGCGGAACGCAGTCATCCCTTACGCGGTCGGCGTCGACATCGCGTGTCGAGTGAAGATGACCGTGCTCGATCTGCCGGTGGAGACCCTCGAGAAGGGGGAAGACCGCTTGGTCGGCGCGATCGAGCATGAGACCCGGTTCGGGATCGGTGCCCACTTCAAGTCCCCGCGGCAGCACGACGTGCTCGATGCCAACTGGTCGGTGAGCCCGGTCACGATTCGAGAGCGCGATCGGGGGCGCAAACAGCTCGGAACCAGCGGAAGCGGCAACCACTTCGTCGAGTTCGGAGTGTTGACCGTGGACGAGGGGAGCGGCCTTTCGTTTCCCGCGGGGGACTACCTGGCGCTCTTGAGTCATAGCGGAAGTCGGGGAACCGGTGCGCAGGTCGCGGATCACTACTCGAAGCTCGCGATGTCACAGCACCCCGAGCTGCCGAGTGAGCTGCGTCACCTCGCGTGGCTCGATCTCGATTCCGACGACGGGCAAGAGTACTGGGCTGCGATGGAGTTGATGGGTCAGTATGCGGCGGCGAACCACGAGTGCATTCACCGGCACATCGCGGAGCACCTCGGAGCCGAAGTGCTGCTCGATCTCGAAAACCACCACAACTTTGCGTGGAAAGAAGTTCACGACGGGGAAGAGCTGATCGTACACCGAAAAGGTGCGACGCCGGCGGGCGAGGGAGTGCTCGGTCTCATTCCCGGATCGATGGCGGACTCGACCTACATCGCACGAGGAAAGGGAAATGCGGATTCGCTCAACTCGGCTGCGCACGGTGCAGGACGAGTGATGAGCCGAACGAAGGCGAAGAAGCTCTTCGCGTGGGATCAGGTGGCGCCGTACCTCGCTCAGAGGAAGGTCAAGTTGCTCTCGGCTGGCCTCGATGAGGTGCCGATGGTCTACAAGAACATCGATGAAGTGATGGCGGCCCAGTCCGACCTGGTCGACCCGCTCGCAAAGTTCCAGCCGCGGCTGGTGAAGATGGCGCCTGCGGGGGAACGTCCCGAGGATTGATCGAGCCGCGCGCGATCGCGTGCCGTCGGGGGGTCGGGTCTGGGTCTCGCGATCGATTGTGGAGGGGCACCACTGTTCGATCTCGGTGGCGAGTGAGAAGGGCAAAGGAACCGTGTTCACCGTGCGGTTGCCGATCGGTCGAAACGGAGCAGCAAGCTAGTTAGGGGCAGCCGCTCACCACTGCACACCCCAGTGAGTCCGGCGTCAGGTCGGGACCACAATTGATCTGTGGCGGCGCAGGGGGAGGTCCCCCTTGAAACCCATACGCGAGCAGCGCGATCGGGTCGCCGAGATCCAAGCTGCCATCGTCATTCACGTCCCCCGCGTCTTCGCAATCCAGGGACGAGCCCGAGACGAACAGTGACTGCAAAAGGCGTATGGAATCTCCGATGGTGATCCCGGGGATCGAGTTCGTGTCGCCTCGGCGGAAGTCAGAAGGAACCGGGGAGCTTCCCTTCGAGATCTGGAACGTGTCTTCGATCGTCCCGTCCTCTCGGAGCATCTGCCCGGTGAGCGTACTCCCCTGGATGTCGAGCACCAGGGAGCCGAGCAATGACACAGAGGTCTGCATGGCGGGGTGATTCAGAGGGCCGCCGCTCTGCTTCCCACTACTCCCCATCACGATCGCAACGGTCCCTTGGTTCGCGGACACCAGAGGCTTTTGGTACGCGCCAGCCCCCGCCGGATCGCCGTCTCCGCCGTCGAGAATCATCGTCAGCGGATCCAAGGTGCTGGAGACGTCGTAGTGTCCGTCGATCAAGAACGAGCGCTCGTAACAGTGGCTGTGCCCTCCGAGGACAAGATCGACTCCCCCCGCCTCGAGGATCGGAAGCGCGTTCTCCCGCATGTCGGTCATACGCCCTCCCGAGTCGCCGCTGTCATCGGAATCGTGGGATCCCTTGGTGTACGGGGGGTGATGCCAAAAGGCGATGGTCCACTCCGACAAGTTGTTGGCGAGGTCCGCGGCGAGCCACTGCAGCATCGAGCCACTGGGACTGCGATTGCTCCCTTCGGAGTCGAGGCAGATGAAGTGGACGTTTGCATGATCGAAGGAGAAGTACGCCTCGGTACCCGATGCCACGCCGCCCGCCTCCGCCGCGGTGGGGTTCGTACAGAGACCGTAGTGTCGGTTCGACGACGTGTCGTGATTGCCACGAGTTGCCCAGAAGGGCGTGGTGCGCAAGAGATCTGCATACATGTCAAAGAGGCGCTCTTGATATTCGATGTCGAGACCACTGTCGTAGGCGTTGTCACCGAGCATCAGCCAGACGTCCGTGGTGGTGAGCCCGGCGGAAGTGTAATACGCATCGCGCACCTGCATCTGGTTCGGGGTTCCCGTCCCGGCATCGCCGATCGCCCACACGCGCACCGGTCCGGTGGATCCGACCGGAGGGGCGGTACGGAACGCGTGGGTCGCGTCGCCGCCAGCGAGGAGCAGAGTCGCCGTCCCCACTTGGTAGTAGTAGAGGGTCGCCGGAGTGAGTCCGGTGATCGCCACCTCATGGTTCTCGCGAGTGCCGGTGACCGTCTCGACGATCGTGCTCGCACCGACTGTGGTTCCGAGGACCACGCGGCTCGTTGTCGCAATGGATGTGCGCCAGCGGACTACGATCGACGTGGGTGTGACTTGTTGGAGGTAGGGTCCGCGCAGGACATCTTGCGCGGAAGAGGGGGTCGGGGCGATGAGGATGAGCAGGAGAGTGATAGAGGCGAAGAGTGAGATCGAACCGCGAGAATCGCTGGTCATGAGGCCTCCTCGAGTAGCGGGGGTAGGATACCCATTGCACGAGATCACTCGGGTGGTTGCAATCCCCGACAGTACCGACTTGCGTGGAAAATGAGCCGGGTATGGGATGATTTGACGCTTTCCCCAGTGAGTCGCCCCCGGATGGAGCGCCAGAGTTCCCCGACAGGCCCGTTTCGACACGACTGCCAGAACAGCAGAGCGAAACCCGCGTCTCGATGTACACTGCGCCGCTTCCCCCCCAAGCAGCCCGTCCGGGAGTGGCTCGGATCGAGGGCCGAGCCTTCGAAGCCCCTTTTGACGCCTGCACAAGAGGAGCCTCTGCGATGTCCCCATCGGTTCCATCCGAGCCTGCCGAGACCGAGGTTTCGACGCGCGACGAAGAGCGCCTCGCCCTTCGGATCTTCCGAGAGTCGGCGAGCCTGTCGTCGGTCGCGCGAAGTATCGGAGCGGGAGGGGAGACCCTGGTCGGCCGCGCGGCGGAGGGGGTCATGGGGTTCCTCCTCGGGGGGCTGACCGAGACCACGTCCCACCCGATCCTCGCCGTGACCTCCAGTCTCGATGAAGCGGAGCGTCTCCGCCGCGACTGGGGCACGTTCACCGACGAACCGGTTTATGTGTTCCCTCCTTGGGAGTCACTGTTCGAGGCGGACTCGGAGCCGGACCCCGACATCTTCCGCGAGCGGACCGAGTGCGCCGATGGGCTCATCGCGGGGTCCGTGCGCGCCGCGGTCGCGCCAGTGCAGGCGCTCCTTCAACCGATCAGCCGCCCCGACGCGAACACCGACCGCCGCATCTTGCTGCGCTCCGGCGATCGCTTCCCTCCCGAGACCCTCGCACGCAACTTGGTCGACGCGGGGTACCGCCGCTTCCCCCAGGTCGCGCGCCCTGGGGACTTCTCGATCCGTGGCGGGATCTTCGACATCTACCCGCGCGAAGGAGCGCACCCGTACCGGATCGATTTCTTCGACGATGAGGTCGAGAGCATCTGCAGCGTCTCGACGCGCGACCAACGCTCGGGGGACGAAGTGTCGATGCTGGTTCTCACTCTGCTCCCGAAGCGCGACTACTTCATCCGCGGTTTCACCGGCGACGAGACGATCTTGTTCGAGCAGCTCCCCAGAAATGTCGTCCTCGCCCTTCCGAGCCCCCGTGATCTCGAGGAGCGCACCCGGTTCATGATCGGGCAGTGGGCGCCGAAGCGGGAGCAGGGGATCAGCAATGAGTTCTGGGCGCGCGCCGGAAAGCTGACGCACCTGCATCTCGATCCGCTCGTCCCCGAGAAGGGGCGCAAGGCGATCGTGCTCCCGACCGGCTCGACCGAGATGTTTACGGGCTCACTCGAAAACACCGTGACCGCGATCCAAGGCGAAACCGCGAAGAAAACCCCTCTGCGCGTTTTCTTCCGCCAGGAAGCGGAAGTCGAACGCTTCACGGAAGTTCTCGGCGAAGCGGGAGTCGGTCCTCTCGCCCGCGCCACTCTCGGTGATCTCTCCCGCGGCTTCCGATGGCAAGAGCCTCTCGGCGGGGTCTTTCTCTCCGGTTCCGCCGCGCTCGGCCGCGCACCGACGATGTCGCGCCGCACCAAGCAGAGAGCCGAGGGGCGCGCGGTCGACAGCTTCCTCGAGCTGGAAGAAGGCGCCTACGTCGTTCACGTCACCCACGGCATCGCGCGCTTCCGGGGGATACGTCACCAGACCCAAGGGCGTCGCCAAGGGGACTTTCTCGTCCTCGAGTACTCAGAAGGGGTTCAGCTTCTCGTTCCGGTCGAGCGCATCGACTTGGTACAGAAGTTCGTCGGCGGGAAGGGGCGGCACGTTCGCCTCAACAAGCTCGGCGGCACGGCTTGGGGAAAGAAGAAGGCGAGGGTGGCCGAAGGGCTGCACGACCTTGCGGCCGAGTTGCTCGAGATGCAGGCGCTCCGGACCGAGCGGGAAGGAATGGCGTTTCCTCCCGACACCCACCACCAGCACGAGTTCGAGGCCGCATTCCCATTTACCGAGACTGCGGACCAGTTGACGACGATCGAGGCGATTCGCGCCGACATGGAATCTCCCAAACCGATGGACCGCCTCATCTGCGGAGACGTCGGGTTCGGAAAGACCGAGCTCGCGATGCGCGCCGCGTTCAAGTGCGTTCAAGCGGGGCGCCAAGTCGCGATCCTCGTGCCGACCACCGTGCTCGCCGAGCAGCACCGCCTCAGTTTTCGAGATCGGATGGCGGAGTTTCCTGTGAAGGTCGAGGCGCTCAGTCGCCTGCGCAGCCGCCGCGAGCAGACCGACATGTTGAAGCGCGCCGCCGAGGGGAAGGTCGACATCCTCATCGGGACGCACCGACTTCTCTCACAAGATGTCCACTTCAAGAATTTGGGATTGATCGTCATCGACGAAGAACAGCGCTTCGGTGTCGCGCACAAAGAGCGCCTGAAGCATCTTCGGCGTCTCGCGGACGTGCTCACGATGACGGCGACCCCGATCCCGCGCACGCTGCACATGTCGCTCGTCGGAGTGAAGGACATCTCGAGTCTCGCCGATCCCCCCAAGGGGCGCAATCCAGTGCGCACTGAGGTGTGCCACTACGATCCGCAGCGCTTTCGAAAGATCATCCTCCGCGAGTTGAACCGCGACGGTCAGGTGTTCTTCTTGCACAACCGGGTGAAGACTTTGGTCCCGAAACGTGAGGAACTCGAGCAGCTGGTGCCCGAGGCGAAGATGGTCGAAGTGCACGGGCAGATGGAGGAACATCAGCTCGAGGATCGCATGACGGCGTTCGTCCACAAGAAGGTCAACGTCCTGGTCTCGACCACGATCATCGAGAGTGGCCTCGATATTCCGAGCGCCAACACCATCATCATCGACAGTGCGCACCGCTTCGGGCTCTCCGAATTGCACCAGCTCCGCGGGCGCGTCGGGCGAGGCACGCACCAGGCGTACTGTTTCTTGCTCCTCCCCGACGACAAGCCGATCAAGCTGGAGGCGCGCCACCGACTGCAGGCAATCGAAGAATTCAGTGACTTGGGAAGCGGCTTTCAGATCGCAATGCGCGACCTCGAGATCCGCGGCGCCGGCAGCATTCTCGGCAAGGACCAATCGGGGCACATCTCCTCGGTCGGGTACGACCTCTACTGTCGCTTGCTCGAACGCGCGGTCGCAGAAATCCGCGGGACCGCTTGGCAAGAACCGCCCGACATCGAAATCGGCCTGCCGGGACGCACCCTCATCTCGACCACATACATCGGCGACACCCGTCAGCGGCTCAAAGCCTACCGAGCCATTGCGACCACGTTGTCGGCGGATGAAGTCGGCGCGATCGCAGAAGATCTGTTCGATCGTTACGGGAAGGTTCCACCCGAAACGGCCGCGCTCATGCGTCTGCAGAAGCTTCGCATCCTGCTCGGGGGGTGGGGCGTGCAGAAGATCGATATCGAAGAGGGTTGGTTGATCTTCGAGGGGAGCTACGATGCGATCGTGAACGCACTGCGCGGTCGTGGCTGGAAAGTGCTCGAACTCCCCGATGGGCAGATCGGCGGGCGCCCGTCGAAACCGGCCCCGATGAGCGATTTGGCGAGCGTTTGCGAGCTCTTCGGAATCGAGTGATCGTCCTTGGAACAGCACCCCGTGTCATCGCATAGACGCCACCCCACTCCCCGCGCATACTCTCTAGCCCTAACATTCCCCTAGAGGAGGCTCATGACCCATCTTAGTCGATCGAAGCACACACTCCTCGCCGGCACGGCGGTGGTTCTGCTCGGACTCTGCACCCTCGTTGGTTCTGCTTTCTGGTTGTCGGGGTGCGACTCGAAGAAGAGCTTCACGCCGACCGATGTTTCGGAACCCGGGAGCCCAACGAAGGAAGTTTCGACGGTCGATCCGGTCCAGGCAATTCTCGGCACTTGGATCCTCGATAACGCATCGATGAGAAGGAACATGCTTGCAGATCCGCAGCTCGCGAGCATGCAACCGGCGGCGCGCGCCCAGATGTTGGAAATGATCGATCAGATGGTCGGGGTGTGTACTTTCGATGAGAAGACGATCTCGCTCCAGTTGGACCTGCCGGGTCAAGCCACAGAGCCTGAAGTCGGGAAGTACAAGATCCGCGACATCGAAGGGAAGAATCTGAAGATCGTCATGACCGATGAAGACGGGGTCGACGACACCGCGAGCGCCGTACTCGACGGTGATCAGCTGCGCGTGACATTCGACGGCGAGTCGATGGAATTCATTCGGAAGAAGTAGGCGCTGAGCCCATCTGACGAGCACCTTGCCCAGAAAGGCAAACGCATGCGCTCACTGCTGAGCATCTTCACCGTGACACTTCTGCTCTCTGCGCTCGTGGTCTCGGGTTGTTCTTCAGAGAGCAGCGTCGAGCCCGTCACTTCGGCGAACGCCTCCTCCCCGTCGGAGAAGAATCCACTCCTCGGCAAGTGGCAGTTGGCTCCGGAGTCCCTCAAGACGACCGAAGAGTACAAAACAGCCAGCGATCTCGAGAAGCAGGAGATGGAACAGATGGCCATGGACCTGCGGATCGAATTCAATTTCACAGAGACTGAGATTCAGACCTCCATGACGGCGATGGGTCAAACATCTGTGTCCATCGACACCTACGAGATCAAGAAAATCGATGGCAAGGACATCACGATCTTTTCAACCGATGACACCGGGGAGACCTCGGAGGCGGTTGCGAAGCTCATCGACGACGATCGCCTGGAGATCACCGATGACGAGATGGGCACCATCATTTTGAAGCGCCTTTAAGTCCGCGCTGCGTTTCCTCACCTTCCAAATCGAAAGGCACTACCGATGCGCCACTTCGCCTCGCTCGCTGCTCTTTTCTGTGCTGCTCTTCTTGTCGCGGGGGTAGTTGGCTGCGTTTCAGAGACAGATGCTCCCGTGGCTCCCGCTGCCGAGAAGCCGACGGCCGCAGGAACGGTCGAGCCCACGGCACCGAAGCCGGAGGTGTCGAAGCCCGCGGTCCCGCCCGTGCCCAAAGCCCCGACCAGTGGCGGTGCCGCCGGTTTGATCGGAAACTGGACCATCGATCTCGAAGCGATGAAGCAGGGCGCGGGGTACCAGAATTCCACTCCGGAGCAGCGACAGCAAATGATGGCGATGTTCGGGATGATGGACGTCAAGTTCGAGTTCACGAACACCGAGATTCGCGCCAAGATGGGGATGATGGGGCAGGTGCAGGAGTCGACCAGCCGCTACACCGTTTCGAATGTGGATGGCAAGAAGCTGACGC
>CALEHF010000093.1 GCA_937876125.1 uncultured bacterium | reverse complement strand
TGAAGGGCAATGCTGACTGAAGGGCAATGCTGACTGAAGGGCAATGCTGACTGAAAAGCAATGGCGACTGAGGACCGGGGCGAGCGCGACGGCGCACGCCCTGACCGCAAACTAGACGCGACTGAGAACTCCTCGCCGGCCCTTCGAAGGGGCGCGCGAGGAGACCGGAACTCGCCCACGAGAAGTACTCGCGGCGAGGACGTGCGATCTGCACGCCCTCGTCGCGTTTTTTTGCCCGGAGCCATCGGAGTTTTGCTCTCGAAGAAGAGCAGCGACCCAGAACGCCGGCGTTGAGAGCGGGCAATAGGCTGCTCGCCCCGCTGGACCGCGGGAGACCACACACCGCAAGAACAAGAGAGAGCTCGCAATGAACGAACACTCGAATCGTGCAAACGACTGGAATCAAGGGGCCTCCAACCCCGCCGACCCGAACCTCCCCGACCAGCGCTCGTGCGCGTGGGTCGAAGATGCCAACGGGCGAATCTTCTCCATTCCGACGGATGAGGTGGGGACCGAGGAGCCGATCGTCGGGCTCTTCCCCCATCTGTACCCGCTCACGATTATCGGGTTCGTGCCGGAGGTCGCCGCGACCGAGCCGGCGAAGAGCCCACCGACGGTTGTGTACACCGCCCAGGGCGCACTCTTCATCCGCACCTGCGGATGCATCGACCACGTGCGTGAGCAGAGCAATCATTCCTTGAGCGTTTCGGGCGCCATCGCCCCGTGCCAGATTTGCCGAGAGAACACTCCGCCCATCGATGCCGACCCCAACAACTCAGGTCCCAGCAGCTCAGGTCCCAGCAGCTCAGGTCCCAACCTGGGGCAGAGCGGAGATGCTCAATGATCAGGTCAGGCCGCTCTTCGCTGCGCTCGCCGGCCCGACCGACCCTCCCTCGGCGTTCGGGCCCCCGCAGAAGGGGGCCCGCTCGGCTGCGCCCGGCGCGTGCCACGGGCGGATCGGCGCCTCATCCTGGCCCTCCCCCCCTCGTCGCGCATCGCTCCGAGGAGTCTGCATTTCGGCTCGAGCGGTGGTTGGCGGCGCTCTGTTTCATCGTCGGGGCGGGCGCTGTCGGCGGTCCGTTCGTGCGAAGCTTCTTGAGCGCTGGGTTCACCCGCTTCTCTCTCTCCGACCCGAGGGAGTTCGAAGCGCAGCACATCGGGAGTGAGTGTTGCCCGGAGGAGGTCGGGAAATCGAAAGCGTCGGTCATCGTCACACGCCTCGCGCGTCGCGGAGCGATCGCCGAAGAGGAGACGAACCTCTCTGCTCTCGATCGAGCCCGCGAGCCGGTCGGAGCACGGATTCTGATCCTCACCGATGCGAGCCCCGCCGAAAGAAGCGCCGGTCACGCCTTCGCACGTGAGAGCCAAACCCCGCTCTTCGAGATCGAAGTCGATCCCGTCGAAGAGCGCTACTCGCTCACGATGATCCGCTACGATCGGGGATCCGGCCACTGCGCGGAGTGCAACTCCACGGTCCGAGTCTTCTCTCGTTCCCAAGAGCCCCTGGCCCAGGCCGTTTCCCGCACACTGGCCGTTTCCCGCACACTGGCCGTTTCCCGCATCCTGGCCGAAACCGCCACGTCGAGCGCAGCGCTGATGATCACCGCGGCGCTCACTGAGATCCCAGGGGCCATCGGCGACTACGAGTCGGTCGTCGTGCGCCCGGCCACCCAGACGGTGAGCCTCATCAAGTCGGAACGCCGCTGCCGTTGCTCGATCGACCTCGAGCCAGAGGCCCGCGCTCGCGGTGAGGAACCGAAGTCCAGAACCCCGCGCTCTCGAGAGCTCCCCACCCGCCCTCAGCGGCCCCCGCGTCTCGAGCCGTAACGCGTGTGCTACGCGCGCCCAGAATAGAACTGCCCGAGAGCGAGAGGACCCCCTCGCTCTCGGGCTTTTTCGCTCTTCTTAGTGGTGTTTCAGAAGTTCGACGCCGCGCCCGTCGCACTGCTGGCACCCCGCAGCACGGCAAGCCTCTCGCTCGCTCGCGCGTGAATGTCGGATCCTTCGGAGACCCGTTCGAGGGTCGCCTCGTACGCTCGGATCGCTCCGGCAAGATCGCCCAGCGCTTCCGACGCCTGCCCCAGGTAGAGGTGTGGTTGAGGATTGGCCGGGAACAGTCGCATCGCAGCCTCCAGATCGGGAAGAGCCGCCCGCGCGCGACCGAGATCGATCTGAACCTTTCCCCTGAGAACCCGCGCCCCGTACAGATCGGGATCGAGCGAAACCGCACTGTCGAGTTGCCGGAGCGCTGCGCTCTTCTTGTCGCGGGCGAGTTCTACGAATGCGAGCCCGAGTGGGAAGGGCGCGTGACCGGGAAGCTTCTTCATCCCTTTGCGCAATCGCGCCTCCGCTTCGTCGAGGCTCGACACCGAGGCATTCCCTTGTTGAACCTCACCGATCAGACGAGCCGCGGCATCGTACTCGTCGTAGCCTTCCTGAGCCGCGCGCACGCGACCGAGCATCCCCGACCAGCGAGAGCCGGACACGACCAGCCCCCGCGAAGAGATCCCCGGGTAGTTCTCTTCGATGTACTCCTCGATGCCTGAGATGCGGGTCGAGTCGAGCGGGTGAGTCGACAACAGTCCATCGATCATGCTCTCCCCCTTCCCCGATTGCTGCTTGAGCTCGAGGAAGAGTCGAAAAGTGTCCGCCCCTCGCCTGGGGTCAAAGCCGGCAAGGATGGCGTAGTCGACCCCGCGCTCATCCGATTCGAGCTCTTGCTGTCGAGAGAATCGCAACAGCGTGAGCTGCCCCGCGATCCCGAGCGTCGTCGTCGCGATGGGGAAGTCGGAGTCGCTGAGCTCTCCCTCCAGCTCGCCGACGACTCCGAGCAACAACCCGAACAGGATCGCGCGCCCCTGCCCTCGCGAGGAGTGCTTGTGGCTCACATGCCCCAACTCGTGTCCCATGAGGTGCGCGAATTGCGCCTCCGTCTCGAGCCTCGCCAAAAGACCTCGGGTCACGAAGACTTGTCCTCCGGGGAGGGCGAAGGCATTGATCTGGGAGGTGTTCAAGATGCGAAAACGCCACGGCAGGTTGGGGCGATGACTTTTGCGTGCCATCTGATCGATGACGATCTCGGATAGGTAGCTCTGCAGTTCGGGGTCGGGATACTCCCCACCGAACTCAGCGACGAAGTTTGGCGCATAGCTCTGCCCGAGCTCCCCCTCCTCGGAATCGGAGAGCTCGTTCAAGCAGAAGTACGTGTCCCCATTGACAGGGTCGGTACAGCAGCCGGTCGTGAGCAGCAAAAGGCTGAGAGCCAGGAGAGCGCCGCGCAGGATGGGGTCGGTTGAAGTGTTCATGCCTCGCAGAATACGGAGCGATCGCTCGGGGCTCAACGTTCAGGAGAGTTTCCCCGAACCCAATTGGACCGCGTGGCGCCACCGGGTGCGGTGTATCCACGAAAAAACCGATCTCGAGCAGGCCCGCCGCCCGAGATCGGTATGCATTTGTAGACACGTTCGTTAAGCCTAGCGGATTGCGCTCCCCGGGCCCTAGCCTTTCGGACGCTTTTGCTCCCGGCGGTAGCGTTCACTCGTCTCGACTTCTTTGCGAAGCTTCGCCGATTGAGACTTGTAGAACTCCTGCCAAAGATGGAGGAGCACCTTCCGCTTACTCTGGTCCGCGACGGACTCCTTGTTGCGAATAGCTTCCATCTTCATGTAGTCCACGTACCCGGCGAGTTTTGCGTAGTCCTCGAGTGGAAACTCCACCGTGACCTGCACTTCATCGCCCGAGCGAACACGTGGTCTGCCACCGAGGTTCGTCGTTCCGCGCTTCTTCTTCGTCGATTCGCTCATTGCCCTAGCATCTCCGGTCGTGGGTGGAGCCTGCCCTCGATCCTAAAAACAGCCCAACAAACCCCGCGGTCTACATGACGAACGGACTTCTCCACCGCAGCCCGATCAGCGGAGACTCCCAAACAGTGCTCATCATGACGCCCAACCCGCAGGGCCCCTCATTCCAGGCAAACCATAGACTAATCGGTCGAGACCCCGTTGACAACGCGTTCAACCACGAGGAGCAAGACTCGTACTCTGGCGCCCCTCAGCACGATCATGGCTGTATGGAGCCGAACCGATGGCACGTCGAGCCTTCACGCGGATGCCGCGCGGTCCGTGGTTGGCCTGCTTCCTACCCCCCAGGGTGGACTTTTATCAGGGAGCAGCGCTGTTCTCTTGCCGATCAGCAGACCATCTTCGAGGAATCCTGAAGTCTGGCACTCGCGCTGCTACGTCTTGGCTGCGTCGCACGATCGCGATCGAGGCCGGCCCCCCCAGAGGGCATTCCCTCGGAAACGGCGGATCAAATCGACGCGCAGAGTGACAGGAACGAGGCTAGATCACCGGAGGTTCCGGCCCGAGCGGCTCGAAACTTTTGAGTTCGAATCGCCTCGCTTCCTCACTCATCTCTTCATGAGTGGCTCACCGACTCGCTGCTGTGGGGAGCGCGCTCTACCGCCACTCGGGCGCTATCTGTGCGCCAAACTCGTTTCCATTGCCCTGTGCCCCTTCCATGCGAACCGCCCGCAACGTCAATGACGGTGCGGGCGGCAGTCTTGTCGAGAGGACCGCGGGCCACTCCCCACCGGTACAGTTACCTCTCCCCGATCTGTTCCCGCGGCTTGCGTCCGGGGAGCGAAGTCCTACCATCGGTCTCTCCACTACGATCCAGGCGCATCCCCAGGGGGGGACTGCGGGACCCGCGGCATGGCCGTTCCCAGCAGGAGCGCTCGAAATCGAGATCTTCCGAACCGAGGTGATGAATGTTGCGCTGGGGCCTCGTCGCTCTTCTTCTCGCGCTGTCCTTTCTTTCCCCCACCCATGCCTTCGCTCACGACCCCCACGACCCGGGAGTGCCGTGGCTCGAAGTCGAGAAGTTTGACCAAGGAGATCCGTTTCGTCAGCTCGAGGAAATCCTCCCGACCCCCACCGAAGTGCGCCTCGCGAGTGGTGCCCCCGGCCCGAAGTATTGGCAGAACCGAGCAGACCACGTCATCGACGTCACTCTCGACGCCGAGAAGCATCGCATCGTCGGGTCGGAAGAGATTACCTATCACAACCACTCGCCCCACGAGCTGACCTACCTCTGGTTGCAGCTCGACCAAAATCGGTTCCGTCGCGATTCGATCGGGTCCTTGGGGAATACCGATGGAGATCTCGAAGAAGGACGCCGACTCGGTTGGCTCGAACGCCTCGCTGAGGAGCGCACGTTCGAGGGTGGCTGCAACATCACGGCGGTCCTCGCCGCCGATGGCAGCGAGCTGGCGCACACCGTCGTTCACACGATGATGCGCATCGACCTCCCCGAGCCGCTCGCCGCCGGAGAGAACTACACATTCCGCGTCGACTGGAATCACAGCATCGTGAACGCAGACGTCATTCGAGCGCGCGGTGGCTATGAGTGGTTCGAGAAGACAGAGAACGCGATCTACGAGATCGCCCAGTGGTTCCCGCGGATGTGCGCATACACCGACGTCGATGGCTGGCAGAACAAGCAGTTCATCGGTTCGGGAGAGTTCACGCTCGAATTCGGTGACTACACGGTGCGAATCACCGTGCCCGATCACTTCATCGTCGGCGCCGCGGGGAGCCTCCAAAACCCCGAACAGGTCCTCACCGAAGAGCAGCGTGATCGACTCGCTCGGGCGACGACATCTGACGTCCCGCGTTTCATCGTCACGCCGGAAGAAGCCCGCGCGAACGAGGACCGCGAATCGACAGGGACGAAAACTTGGGTCTACCGAGCCGAGAACGTGCGCGACTTCGCTTTCGCCGCCTCGGAGAAGTTCATCTGGGATGCACTTGGTGTCGTCGTTCCCGGCGGCCCCGCCGAGCCGATCCTCGCGATGTCCTACTTCCCGAACGAGGGGGAGCCGCTCTGGAGTCGCTACTCGACCCACGCGGTCGCCCACACGGTCGAGATGTACTCAAAGCACTCCATCCCGTATCCGTACCCGGTGGCGATCTCGGTCAACGGGCCGGTCGGCGGCATGGAGTACCCGATGATTTGCTTCAACGGGCCGCGCCCTGAAGAGGATGGCACCTACAGCGAGCGCACGAAGTACGGGTTGATCGGAGTCGTCATCCACGAGGTCGGGCACAATTGGTTCCCGATGATCATCAACTCCGACGAACGGCAATGGACGTGGATGGATGAAGGGCTCAACACCTTCGTCCAGTTCCTCACCGAGCAGACTTGGGAAGATGAGTACCCGTCGAGACGTGGAGAGCCGAGCGACATCGTGCGCTACCTGACCAGCGAGCGTCAGGTCCCGATCATGACCAACTCGGAGTCGATCCAGCAGTTCGGGAACAACGCCTATGGCAAGCCCGCGACTGCGCTCAATATTCTGCGCGAGAGCATTCTCGGTCGCGAACTCTTCGACTTCGCGTTCGCGGAGTACTCGCGACGGTGGGCATTCAAGCGCCCGCAGCCCGCCGATCTGTTCCGCACGATGGAAGATGCCTCAGGGGTCGACCTCGACTGGTTCTGGCGTGGCTGGTTCTACTCGACCGACCACACCGACGTCGCGATCGAGCAGGTGATCCACTACACCCTGCGCACCGGCGACCCCGCCGTCGACAAGGCCTACGATCGCAAACTACGCGACGCCGAGCCGGAAACCCTCTCGAAGAGCCGCTACGCCGAGGTCGCCAAACGCACCGATCGCTTTCCCGAGCTCCTCGACTTCTACAACTCGTTCGACGAGCTCGACGTCACCGATGACGACCGACGCGACTACAAGCGATTCGTCTCGAAGCTCGAGGAAGGGGACGCGGAACTGCTCGCGGTCCCGTGGAACTTCTACGCCGTGCGCTTTCGCAACATCGGTGGCCTGCTGATGCCTCTCGTCGTCGAGGTGACCTACGAAAGTGGGCGTACAGAGGAGATTCGCATTCCCACCGAAATCTGGCGTCGCGACAAGACCCTGGTCACGCGCCTCTTCGTCACCGACGAGCCGATCGCGCGACTGGTCCTCGACCCGCATCTCGAGACCGCAGATGCAGACCTGACCAACAACCGATTCCCGAGCGAGATCATCCCGAAGACCTTCGAGGTAGAGCCGCGTCGCGATCGCGACAATCCGATGCAGATCGCAATGCGCTCGAAGCAACGTACCGAGACTGAAACGGCGGCGCGCAAACTCGGGGAGCGTTTGTACGAATCTTGGAAGAATGGCAGCGGTCCGAAGATCTCGCCGTCAGAAGCGGAGAAGCAGCTGATCGCCGATGCGTCGACCGAGCGCTTGCTCGCCGACCCGTGGGGAAACCGCTTCCAGATCGTCTTCTCGACCGACCCCTTGAAGGACGACGACCCGTCGAAAACGCGCTTCGCGCTGATTCGCTGTCATGGCCCTGACCAGGAGGCCGCCACGCGCGACGACCTTCGGTTCGTGGTCTACCGCGATGGTCGGTTCGAATCGACGCGGGAGAAGAAGGACGACGACGACGACTCGCGCTGATCCCGAGCTCTTTTGGTTCGAGCTGTTCGAGTGCGGCAGAGAAGAAGGGCGCGGGACCGTGCGGTTCCGCGCCCTTCTTCTTTGAGTTTCGCGCGCTTGCCCCCGCAGAGGTTACGGGCCGCTGGCAGGGTTCAAAGGCAGCTGAGCGCATCCGCCGTCGGATCGAGACCTGGGGCTCGGTAAGGAGCGGGCAGTGGCGGCCCCAGAGAGAAGAGCAGGACGAGCACTTTGATCGGATCGCTGATATCGAGGATGCCGTCGTCGTTCGCGTCGATTGCATCGAGACAGACGCTCGGCCCCCCCTCAAAGAGAAAGGAAAGGGAGGCGACGGCATCAGCGAGATCGACCGTGAGGTCCGCGTTCGTGTCTCCCCGCAAGAACACGCCAACTGACGAGACCACTTCAATCGACCCGTGGGCGAGCGTCGGTGCGACCTCAATCGGTCCGAGGGAGACCTGATTGATGATCGCGATCGATGTCGGCGGGTTGAGCGGAATGAGCGCATCGGTGAAGTTCAACGGGTAGACCCCCTCGGCAGTCCCCGCCGGGATCGAGTAGGTCGCGACGGTGAGTTCTTGCGATACGCCTGTGGGCAACGAGATCGTCAAGTTGAAGTCGACGACGAAGCCAAAGGTGAAACCAGCAGCACCGCCGGCGGTCGCGGCGAGTTCAAGGAATACGAAATCGGGGGAACCGACTCCCGTGATCGGGTCGAACGCACTCCCGAGAACTGGAGCGCTTCCGAGCTCGAGCTCTGGGGTATGTTGCACCCCGCCGCTCACGCCATCGATGTCTCCGCCGATCGAAGTGACGGAAACTGCGATCGTCACGTCACTGACGGCAATGCCTGACCCACTGGAGCAGCTGAGCTCGGCGCTCTGCGCGGAGAGCGGCACCTGAGGACAAAGAACTACGAAGACTGCGGCGACGCAGAGCCACCACTTCCGCCGACGCAGGGCCCCCTCTCGAGAGACCTCTGGATGAGTAAAATTCCGAACGAATTCTGAATGCCAATCTTCGATCTCGACGGGTCTCCGTCGCATCTCCCACCGTCCTCTCTCAACCTCCATCTCGACCAGGCACCGCGGCTGTCCGCCCCGGGAATCACGCCAATTCCGCGATCACGCAGTGGACCAGGATAACAGAGAGATGAGGGAAAGGTCAGGTGGGGCACATTTGGCCGCCGCGGGGCCGCGCCCTACAGACAGAAGGGCGCGACACCCCGGGAGTGCCGCGCCCTTCTTCAATTCGGAAGACCACCGGGGGTCGAGCCTTAGCGGCTGCCGCGGCCAGGGGGGGCAGGCCGCTCCGGCTCGGACAATCGGTCGACCAAACGCTCCAAAAGCTGCTGGAGGTCCTCGAGACGCTTCTCGAGTTGTTGGACTCGGTCCTCGACGGTGGTCGGATCCACATCCGTGCGATATCGATGGTGCGCTTCTCCAGCGCGATCCAGAGCAGGAATGCGGAGGAACTGCCCCACCCGCAATTCGCCTTGGTTCAGGAGGTCGTTCGCCTCGGCAAGGGTCCGCCACTGGCGGCTGTCTCCGTAGAAGCGCATGGCAAGCGAAGAGAGAGAGTCCCCCTCTTTGACGACCACCGCCAATGAGTCGTGAAAGCGTGGTGACTCGGTGTGTGGCGCTGCGATCGACGCCGACATTTCCAGCGGACTCGGCGCCGCGACGCGAACATGGGCAGGTTCCCCCACCATCGACTCCGCCATCCGAATCAAGGTGCGCCCTTCCTCGGCGTGACCATTCGCCAGCAGCAATTGCACGGCAAGATCGAGTGCGCGCGCAACCTCCGCCGGGGGCGGCAAGTCGGGCGAGTGCCGCGAAGAAGATGCGGCGCCGGGGAACCGAGGATCGTGGGCCCCCATGGAAACTGGAGCCAACGGTGGAGCGGGAGCAGCGGGAGCACTCGGGGCTCCGGCGAATCCCCGCGTGCGCGGCGCGGACGCAGCCACCGGCACGGGAGCATCGAAGAGGTCTCCGATCGTCGGGATTGCCGGCTTGCTGCGAGGCGGCTCCGGCGCCGCGTCTTGCGCCCAACCGGGGAGCAGTGGAATCGTCAGGAGCGCAGTCAGCACGACCGCTGCCCGCCCGACGAGCCCGAGGGTCCGTTCTGTTCGTCTTTGGAAGATCATCGTAAGTCTCCTTCTCATTTCGGGCACCGCTCCGAACCCAGTCGAGGTCGTCGGCAGTCTCCGGCGGGAGGTGGTGAGGAACTCCGCAGCGGCCAGCAGCGCGGCCGAGTACGGCCGCTCGGAGTCTCGGAACATTGTCGTGACCCAAACGTCACAACACTCCTCTTCCGCCGAGCGCAGCTCATGGATCGCCCACCACGCGAGCGGGTTCGCCCAATGCACAATGCGTACGGCGAGCTCGAGGTATCGAACCCAGTGATCCCGCCGGCGGACATGCGCCAGCTCGTGCAGAATCAACGTCTGCCGCTCGTCAGCGGACAGTCGTTCGAGCAAGGTTTCAGGGAGGATGAGATGCGGACGGAACGCGGGCGCCCAGACCATCGGCGACACCACCGCGCGAGTGGTACGCACGGTCGGAACCGCGGACAATGAGAGGCGCGCACAGAGGCTGGCCACCTCATCGCAGAGTGCTTCGGGTGCCCGAGGAAGCCCATTGACATGGCGACTGAAGCGGCGGATGTCACGCCACCAAAGGAGGCCCATCAGAGCGCCGCCCACCCCCCAAAGGAGTCCGAGCCACCAGAGCCAGCGACTCGTGGTCGGTCGCGCGTCCAGCGAGGCGAGCGCAGAAGTGAGTTCGCGCACGACTTCGGGAGGAAAATTGATCGTGGATTCTGGAGAGGGCTGACGCGGCTCGAGAGAAGGCGTGTGAGGAGACTGCGGATCAATGGGCCCTACATCAAGAAGCTGCGCATCAGGAAGCTGTGAGTCGAACGACCTGAAGTCCACCGATGACTTCTGAAGACCGAGCTCCTCGCCTGAAGTGTCGCCAAACCCCAAATCTTGAGTCTCGCGCTCCGCGAACGGTTCCCCGCCCCGGACGTCTTCGATGACGCGCAAAGTGAGTGCCCGCTGATCATCTCCCCACTCCGCCGTCGTCGACATCCCCCAAGAGGTGGGGTCCCCCCACTCCACTGATACGGGGACGCGCAAGAGTGGCGGAGTGATCAACTTGAGGAGGACGATCAGCCAGAGTGCGTGGACCCACGCGGGGCGCGCCCCGCGGTGTGCGCAGATGCGCGCGATCACTGCGATCGGCAGAACCACGACGGTGTTCGAGAGGATCATTTCGAGAAGTGAGTGCATCACACTCCCTTCCCGCGGCGCTTCTTGCGACGGCGCGGCGACTCGACGGCGAGCCGTTCGACCTCCGCTCGGAGCGCGTCGATCTCCTCGGAGGAGAACGACCCACCCCGCAAGAGCTGGCTGACGAGCGGGGTCACCGAGCCGGAGTAAAGATCATCGGCGACCGCTTGCAGCTTCCTTACGCTGAGGCTCGCGCGATCCACGGTCGAGCGAAAGCGCTTGGGACGCTGGCTGCGATCCGCGACGACCAGCTCTTTCCCTTCGAGGCGCTCGCACAGTTTCTGGGTCGTCGCAAACTCGGAGTTTCCCCCAGTTGGATAGAGGCGCTCGGTGATCTCGCGCACCGTGCACTCCTCGAGCTCCCAAAGGACTTGGAGGACCGCAAGCTCGGCCTCTGTGACATCGCGTGCTCTCGCCACTTCGCCCTCCTGGCTCTGGTCCTGACACTCTGGTCCTGACACTCTGGTCCCGACACTCTGGTCCCGACACTGGTCGGCGACTCGCGCTCGCCCGGCAAGACAAGTTGTCTTGCTTCCCAAGACAGTCTGTCTTGTTTCTCGGCTGATGGCAAGTCAGAACTTTGGGGTGGGTTTGCGGGGAGCTCTCAGGGGGCGGCTGTCAGCTTGATTCCCAGGTCGATACTGGTGAGCGGAGCCCTTGACCCCAGGCGCCAGGCCAGGCTCGAGCAATGAAGCGATCAGCGTTTCAGGGGCAGTTCAGGGGAGACTGCGCACAGTCCGCGGCACCGGTGTCGGTCGCATCGAGTCCGCAGGCCGGGAACGGCGAGGGCATCACGCTGGTGCCGAGCACCGCGACCTCCAGGAGGAAAATGACGTCGACGATGTTCACGATCTCGTCGTCGTTCGAATCGAGTTGATCCTGACAGGTAATGGGATCGATCCCGCCGAAGACCAGCTCGAGAACTCGGATCGCATCGATGAGGTTCACGACGCTATCACCGTTGGCGTCGCCGCGGATGAACATCGGGCCAGCCAGAATCTCGAGGGTTGCGCTCAAGACAGCCGGAATCGTCTCCACGCCATCGACCACTTGAAGAAGCGCGACCGGCGGGGAGCCGAGCGTGCCACACGGCTCGAGGGGAGAGATCGCGCCCGGAGCTCCCACCAGCTGATACGTCACGACGAGGAGTTCGAGTCCTTGGCCGGGAAGCAGCTGGGTGAACGGCGGTACGAATGAAACCAGGGAGCCGACCGTGACGCCGCCAGTGAGTCCGGTCTCGATGCTCGTGAAGACGGGGTTGACCGCCGCAGCATCGGAGCCGAGAGCAGCGGAGACGACCGCCGCGACCGTCGGATCGTGACAAAGCCCGAAGGACCAGCCGTCGAGGGGCCCAGCTGTATCGGTGAGGAACGACACGGTCTGCGTGCTCCCCGCAACACCGCTCGCACTCGTCACCCGATACATCTGGGTCTGCGCATCGGTGAGCGTCGTCACCGAAACCGCGATGAGGGTAAGGACCAGGATACGAATCATGGTGCAGTTCCAGTCAGCTCGATAGGCCGAGCACTCTCCGTGGAGACATTTCTCCACAAGAGAAACGACGGTGGAAAGAAGAGGACCTGTTGGCTCCCGCGATGGCGGGAACCGAGAGACTGCCCCGCAATACAGACCTCTTCAAGATAGACGAAGAGTCCAAGGATAGACGCTCGGCGGGGCCAGGCAAGTGAGTAAAAGAGAGACAGGAGAGTCCGAGGCTCGGAGTGTGGACTTCTGCACGCGCATCCACGGGCCGCGGTGGGGCTTACAACTCGCGCTGGAGCAGCACCTCGTGGTCGATGATCTCTCCCTCGAGGATCTCGATCGGCTGCGGGGGGATCGGAAGGAAGCCGTCGATATCGGGCATGGTCAGTGTGTACCAACCCGGATTGGAGACGAGGATCCGATATTGGATCCCGATCCGTCCGCGCGTGACGACTTGCCCCGTCGTTCCTTCGAGCGCGGTCAGGTGCGCATGCCACCCGATATCCCACGGCACCGGCGTCTGGTCGTCGAACAAGCTCAGACTCACCCCATGGGCGGGTTGCAGCTCGAAGGTGAAGACGTTCGGGCCGGACTCGCTGAGCGTGATCTGGCGACTTGCCGGGCGGTACGCGGAGTCCGAGCAGGAGAGGATCACTCCCCCGATCGGCGCATCGAATAAGAAGATGTTCGTGCCCGGCTCGGCGGTCACCGACAACGCTCCCGCCCCGGGAACACCCTGTTCGCGCATCGGAGTCCAACGAATCATCAGGGGAGACGCCGGTTCTTCGGTTCCAGCGAGGACGGTATGAACCTCCACTGGCACCGGCGGCGGCAACGATATCTGCGCTCCAATGTTTCCGGTCTCGGGCACGTTGACGTTCACCCCGTAGCCGATCGGAAGGACGAGCAGACCGAAGTTACCCGGCTCGACCAAGTCCGCCTGCCACTCGTACAGTGAGCCGCCGGAGACCTCGGTGATCGCCATCTCGAGACTCGGGATGTGCTGAGTCTCCTCGGCGACGTTGCGCCCCGGATCGATCGGTCGAATCCGCAGTTGGAAGTCATCGAGAAACCACCCGGCCGGAACGAACACGGTCCCGGCGAAGGGAACGCGCTCTTCGTCTTCGATCGTGTCCACCGGCAAGAGGACGGGAAGGAGCTCTCCCGTGAGCACCGTCAATTCGACGTTGCCGAGGACGAGCGGACTCTGCGCCCAGCTGCCCGTCTCGACGGCGACATCGTAGGCGCCGGGCAGGATGCCATCGATCCGCATCACTTGACCGATGACTGGCACTTCCGCGTACGGTTGGGTCTCACCGAGGTTGCGCAGACGCAGCACCGCTCCCGGGCGATCCCACCCTCCTTCGAAAGTGAGTTCGATGGCACCGCCAGCATCGAGAAGGATTTCTCGATCGCCGCCGGTCGTGGTGTCGAGCAAGATCCGCCCCCAGGCATAGCCGGGGGAGTGCACGTGGTAGGGCACGCTCGACCCCGTGTTTGCACCTTCGGCCGAAAGAGGGATCGGGCTGCACTCGGCAGTCCACTGTTGATCGGTGGTGATCGCCGCTCCAGGGTGCGGGCGGCTATTGCGCATCCAGTCCGGCACTCGCAGTAGGGTCAGATCGCACAAGATCTCACCGGTCGCTCGACTGCGCACTTGGAGCAAGGTCTGGCTGGTCCACTCCCCGATCAACTCGAAACGCGCGCCGGCGCTCGCGGTCACGGGAATCGAGGGGGAAACTGTTGCCCTGCGCTCGCGAAGGGTCGCGCCGGTGAATCGAATCTGGGCGTGGTCGGGAACAGTGGCGGTCCAGTTCCCGCCGGTGACCGGCCACTCCCGGACCTCATCGAGCCCCGGGCCGGTGACCCGCGCCTCGAGGATCCCCGACTCTTCGGCAAACTGAGTCCCCTCAGAATCCACGGCTTTGATCGACCCTTGAATGGTGACGGCGGGTCCGAGGGTCGTATCCCCTGCGGATCCAGTGCCGTCCGCATTGCCATCTCCGAGCGAGCCGCCGTCCGATGTTCCGCCTCCGGACGTGCCTCGGCCCGATGTGCCGCCTCCGGAGGATCCGTGGTTCCCCGTTGAGCCGGTGCGCGACCCATCGGAGCCGCCCGACCCATCGACGCGGTTCTGTCCCGAGCCGCTGGTGGGGAATCCCCCGGGGCCGACGTTCGGGTTCAGGCTCGTGCCGTTTGCGGTCGTCGTTCTGCCACCGCCGTTCCGCGGCGTGACGCGTCCATTCGAGCCTCGGACGCCATCAACCCAGTCGACGGAACTTCCGTCGACGGAAGTTCCGCCGTCGATCGAGCCGCTCTCGGAGCCGGTGCGTCCAGTCCCGCGATCGGTTCCCGATCCGCTAGAAACCGATGAGTGCCCTCGAGGCGTATCGGGGCCTTGGGCTCCTCCGTTCTCTTGCAAGAGAAAGAAGAGAGCGCCACCGGCGAACAGTGCAGTCATGACAATGGAGGCGAAGATCACGCGGGATGACAAGGAAACTGACCTTCCGTTCGAGCGGATGGGCCCCCGACGCAGTCGAGGGGTCGAGGAGCCTTCGTCACAGATCGCTGACGAGCGGTCGCGACCTCGGCGGTTCTGGCCGAGAGTGAAGCTGGGACGCAGGTGCTCCTTCATGAGTCTACCTCGCTCGGTGGGAGTCGCACGAGGTGGAGCAGGGGAACTGCTCTGACATCGATGGTTCCGCCCCGCCTCGCAGATTCGGAGCGGGGTCGAAAGATGGTCCAGAAAGGTGACGCAGTGGCCAGGAGCCAGTGTTAGAATCCTCGCTTCCCCCTTTATTCGGGGAGGTTATGACAGTTTGGGCAGGTTGGCCCCGCCAGAGTCGCTCGAAACCCTCCACTCAGTTTTGCATGGGAACTTCCAGAATCGCCCCAACTTCAACTCTGGGCCTCGGAAGCCGAGAAAGGACCCGGATGCTCGACCACAGCGATCCCGCTCTTCGCTGCTGCTTCATCCTCGCGCTCGTCTGTAGTGGGACCTCAGCCGGCTTCGCGGAGAATTCGCTCACCGTTGTCGGTGGGACCGGGGCGGCGGGGACGAATGTCTCGGTCGTGGTCGAGCTCACGAACGATTTTCCCGTCCTCGGGTGGTCCTACGGTGTCTGCATCCCGAGCGCCGATCTCGCCGTCGTGAATGCAGCCCTCTCCCCGCAGATGCTCGCGCTCTCCCCGGAGTTCCTCGAAATCGAGTTGCCCCCCGAAGGAGTCGCGTGCGCACTCGTGATCTCCTACGACCCACTCCAGACGATCGCCCCTCAGTCGAGCATGCAGATCCTGGACATCACCGTCACCCTCCTCGGAGCTCCGGGAACCAGTACGACCGTTGCACTGTGCGAGGGGATCGGAGCGCCCCCCGTCGCGGTCGTCATCGCCGGTCCCGCTCCGCCGCAGGAAGTGGCACCGGTCGTGATCGCGGGGACGGTCACGGTCGGATCGCCAGGTTCCGTTCCGCACTTCGTGCGCTCGGACTGTAACGGCGACGGCTCGGTGAACATCGCGGACGCGATCAGCATCCTCAGCAGTCTGTTCGTCACCGGCGAGATCCCGCCGTGCACATCGGCGTGCGACACCAATGACGACGGGTCCATGAACATTGCGGATGCGATCCGCGCGCTCGGTGCGCTCTTCCTCGGCGAGATCATCCCCGCCCCGAATAGCTGCGGCGAAGATCCGACCACGGATGGGCTGGCGTGCCCGTTGACGATCTGCCCATAGGGATGATCGGTCGGGGTGCGTTGTCGCGGTCCAGCGAGACTCATGTGGTGTTCCGAAGCAAAGACGTTCAGTCATTGCTGAACATCACTTGGTTCGAATGGCCCACGCGGTTGTAGCCGATGGCCGCATAGATCGCATTCGAGGTTGGATTCGAGATATCCGTGAAGAGGCAGCAGAATCGAGCTCCCTCGTCGAGTAGCTGCTGACTCAAGCGCGCGACGGCCGCAGAGGCATACCCCTTTCTTCGGTGCGGCGGAGGCGTATAGACGCCATTGATGATCGCGCCGTGGGCCGTTCGACCCGCGGCATTCACCATGGTGACCGGGCCGTTGTGGTCCCAAAGGTAGACCGACTTCCGTTCAAGCCATCGGTCCCCCGTGTTCGAATTCGGTCTGCGATTTACAGTCGGAATGGACTCGGACTCAAATTCATCGACCCATGATCGAATGGTGTCCCGATCGGTGAGCTCCCCAAGCCGAAGCCGCCCACCCGAATCGCGTGGCTGCTTCACACAAGTGAGCTCGTAAATCGCCATCTTCATGGAGATGCGCGACGTCCTCCCCGTGTTCACACACCAGAAATCACAGAAGGCTTCCGTGTCCTCAGGAGTTCCGATCACTCCCGTCAGGTCGGGCGCAGTCTCGAAAACTGACTCTGCCAAGAGGAGTGTGATCGCTCGGTTTGTAGGTGAAATGCACAGCGATCGAGAGGGACCGGAACGAATCGCAACGGCCTCCAGTCCAGCTGCTGACTCGACGAGACAAAGGAGCGGTGCGTGTTCTGTGCGAGGCGCGGCCGCGACCGCTCGGGCAATGCTGAGGATCAGGCTATTTTGGGCTTCGTCACCGGCAAGAAAATCCTGGACGAGGTCTTGAAATGTGACCGGATCATCGAGATAGCGGACTTGCACAGGAACTCTACTTTCTGGCGGAGTACTTTTACTTGAACTCACCAGGAGGGGCGGGTGAGGAGAAGTCCTCACCCGCCCCTCGCCGTTTCGCCCGACGCCCTTGAGTTCGAGAGCTCCGGTTCGAGAGCTCCGGTTCGAGAGCTCCGGTTCGAGAGCTCCGGTTCGAGAGTTCCGATCTGATCCGCTCGTCGGCCCCCTACTCCGCCTCAATCGTCTGGGTTTCCCCCGCCTCGAAGCTCAGCTTCTTTCGTTCGGTCCCCCATGCGACCGGCACGCTCACCGGCCGCGACGCGGTGAGTCGCGCGCGCGTGAGCTTCCCTTCCGTCCATTCGAGATCGACGGAAAGACCCTGCCGCGTGCGTAGGCCCGTCACCGAACCGGTGGGCCATGCAGGGGGCAGGGCGGGCAGGAGCTTGACCAAACCTCCGTGGGACTGGAGGAGCGCCTCGGCGATTCCGGCGGTCCCGCCGAAGTTGCCGTCGATCTGAAACGGCGGATGATCGTCGAACAAGTTCGAGTGGGTGCTCTTCGCGAGCAGCAGGTCGAGGTTCTCTGCGACCTTCGCCCCCTCCCCAAACCTCGCCCAGTGATTCACGAGCCACGCGCGACTCCAGCCCGTGTGACCGCCGCCGTTCGCGAGACGCACTTCGAGCGAGCGTCGCGCCGCCCTGAAATGTTCGGGACTCCGCTCGGTCGTCCACAGCTCACCTGGATGCACGCCATAAAGATGCGAAAAGTGACGGTGACCGGGCTCTGCCTCTTCGTAGGGGAGCCGCCACTCGAGGATCCGTCCGTCCGCGCCGATCTTCGGCGACGCGAGCCGGGTCCGGGCGTCCATGACCTTCGTGATCACCGGAGCGTCACCCCCCAGCACCTCGTGGGCGGCGAGCGCGATGTCGAAGAGGTCGGCGATGATCTCTTGGTCGAATGCATTTCCGAGACCGACGTCCGCCGTCTTGCCGTCCGCCGTGCGGTAGGAGTTCTCCGGTGAACTCGATGGTCCTGCAATCAGACGTCCGGTCTCAGGATCCTCGAACAGAGTCGCCAGATGGAATTCGCATGCGCCCTCGATCGCGGGCCACGCCCTCTTCTCGAGAAACTCGAGGTCTCCCGTGTACTGGTAGTGCTCCCAGAGATGGCGACAGAGCCAGGCGCCTCCGTACGGCCACAATCCCCACACGGTCCGTCCAATCGGTGCGGTGAAGGCCCACACATCGGTCGTGTGGTGCGCGACCCAACCGGGAGCGCCGTAGTGGAGGCGCGCGGTCTTCGCGCCGCGGACCCGCAGCCGGTCGACAAAGCTGAACAGAGGCTCGTGACACTCAGGAAGCGCGGTGACCTCGGCGGGCCAGTAATTCATCTGCAGGTTGATGTTCAGGTGATAGTCGGAGTTCCACGGCGCTTCGAGGTGCGGGTTCCAAAGCCCCTGCAAGTTCGCGGGGAGGGTGCCCGACCGGGAACTCGCGATGAGGAGCGCTCTTCCGAACTGAAAATAGGTCGCGACGAGATCAGGATCGGCCCCTCCCTGGCGCACCCGTGCGAGACGGACGTCGGTCGGGAGGGAACGGAGATCGTGCCCACCAAGATCGATCGACACCCGACCGAACAGACTCGCTTGATCGGCAATGTGGCGCGCGCGCGCCGCGTCGAACCCGATCGCCGCCACGGCGCCGAGCCTCGATTCGTTGCGCGCTTGGTAGTCTCCCCGCTGAAAATCGGTCGAAGCGGAGAGGAAGAGGACCAGTGAGTTCGCGTTCCGCACCTCGAGCCGATCGCCTTGGACGCGGATCTGTCCGCCATCGGCCTCGGCATGAACCCGCGCCTCGAACTGAACCCCGAGGTCGTGGTCGCCGTGACCGGCGCGGCCGCGCAGAACCAACTGCTGCGGCGGGAGCACTCCCGCGGTCGCGCCGGCGGGGCGGTCGATCGCGAGCGAGCCGCTGATCAGACCCGGCTGATCGCACGAGATTCGGACGACGAGGCAATCATCGACCGCGCTCGCGAATACTTCACGGATGAAGTGGGCGCCTCCCGCCGTGTACTCGACCCGCGCGATTCCGGTCGACAAATCGAGGGAGCGGCTGTACTCGCTCGCTTCGTTCGAGGAGGGCATGGTAAACCGGATGTCGCCGAGCGTTTGATAGCTCCGCACCCGTCGCTCGGTCATGAACTCCTCTTGGAGGAGGGCTTGCCCCTCGAGCGTCTTCCCTTCCAGAAGAAGGGCGCGCGCGCGAAAAAATGCGGACTGGGCGTCCGGCCGGTCACGGTCGAGAGGAAGGCCGGCCCAGATGCTCTCTTCATTGAGTTGAAGGTGCATCGTCCGCGGATCGCCGTGAACCATCGCTCCGAGTCGTCCGTTTCCGATGGGGAGCGCCTCTGTCCACGACGAGGCCGGCTGCTGGTACCAGAGTGTTCGAGCGCCGGCGGGAGCCACGGTTTTCGCCGCGACCAAGATTCCGTTCCCGGGGGCGATCGCGCCACCCCCTTGGGTTCCGAGATATTGTCGGGCGAGCATCAGAGCGGCGAACGAGTCCTGCGGAGTTGTCCAGTCGGCGAAGGCGCGATCGTCCCCGGTTCGAAACTGCCAGGTCCCGCCCCCGAGCGAGATCCGTCCGGTGGGTCCGATCAAAGCGAGAGAACCTCCGGTGATGCCCCCGGCTCCACCGGAGTCGTGGACGCGGACGGCGATCAGGTTGGGACGTCCGGCAAGGATCTCAGCGCCCGGAATCGGGTAGCTCCGCTGTACGTTCCACGCGGTCTTCGCTTCCGGTGGAAAAGCGCCAGTGCCCCCGACCCGGCGTCCATTCACGAAAGTCTCGTCGGAATCGTCGATGGTACCCAGCTCGAGGGTCAGGTCGGCCCCGCCCCACTCCGCCGGCACGATCACATAGGTGCGGTACCAGGCGAACCCGTCGTACTTTCCGAGATCTTGGCCCCGAAGCTGCTCCCCTTGGAAGCTGGACCACTTCCCCGGCACGGGAACGAGGGACCATCCGTCCGCGGCGGGCAGTGCGCGCTCACCGGTGAGCGACGCGAAGAGGAGGACGATCGCCGAGATGAGGAGACGCATCGAGGACCTCTATTTCCGACCGAACGCGCGGCGGACGGATCGTCGTCCGGAGTGCGCACTCGCTCTGCTTGGTCAGAACTCTGTTTCGTTCGAGACTCTGCGCCGCCGAGAAGTAACTGCACCGCCTGAGAAGTAACGGCCTGATGGCATCCCACCCGAAGCGCAGAGCCGACGAGTCTCTCCCCCTCTTCGGAGAGGGGCAAGGAGATCGAGGCATGTCGCCGCGCATGTCGCGGCTCCTCAACCACGCTTCCAACCTCCCCATCGGGTCCTCTTCCCCCCCGAGGAGGGTGTCGGGAAACTGCTTTCGAACCGAGGGTTTGAGATTTCGGTGGCCTGTGCCCTCGGCAGAACGCAGGCATACTGCTTTGTACGTCGAGTTTGATCGGGGGTGCTGGGCGAAGGAAGCTCGGACTCTCGATCGGAATGACTTTTTCAACAGGCTGCTAGGCGAATCCAGCATCATTGAACTCCCCACGCGCCGCCCGCGGATCGCCATCCTTCAAGGGTCGTGCGGGCAAACTCCGTCCCCGAGAGGACCCCGATGGCCGGACATGGCAGCTCCACCAAAGTCGTTCTCTTCGCTCTCGCAGCGAATTTCCTCATCGCGGTCGCCAAGTTTGTCGCATTCATCTTCACCGGCTCGAGTGCCATGATCGCCGAATCGATCCACTCCCTCGCCGACACCGGCAACCAAGGATTGATGCTGCTCGGCCTCAAACGTTCCCAGCGCCCCGCCGACCGCAATCACCCCTACGGCTACGGCAAGGAGTCGTACTTCTGGTCGTTCGTCGTCGCGCTCAGTCTCTTCTCGCTCGGGGCCGCGTTCAGCGCCTACGAAGGAATTCACAAGCTGCTCGAGATCTTCCACGCGGGCGAGCATGGGCCGGAAGCGATCTCCCACCCAGTTTGGGCGGTCGGAGTGCTGTCGGTAAGTCTCCTGATCGAGTCCGCCTCGTTTTGGGTCGCGGTGAAGGAGTTTCGAAAGTCGATCGGGACGCGCACCGTCCGTCTCGCGCTCAAGGAGACCCGCGCCGCAACGATGGTGACCGTCCTCTTTGAGGACGCGGCGGCGGTCTTTGGTCTCTGTATCGCTCTCGTCGGCATCAGCATGTCGTGGGCGACCGGAAACCCGATCCACGATGCGATCGCCACACTCTTGATCTCGCTCCTCCTCGCCGCGGTCGCAGCGTTCCTAGTCGTGATGACCAAGCGGCTCCTCATCGGGCAGAGTGCCAGTGAGTCGGTCGAGAAAGAGATCAGGACGGCGATCGAAGGTGTCGACTCGGTGGAGGAGATCATGGAGCTGAGCACGCTGCACATGGGCGCGAACTACATCTTGCTCAACCTGGCGCTCCGCTTCTCCCCCGGTCTGACCACCGAATCTCTCGCGAAGACGACCGAGAAGATCGAAGACGCGGTGAAGGCTGCCGTCCCAGAGGTGCAGAAGATTTTCGTGGAGGTCGCCTCGTTCCAAGCGCGGGAGGCGCAGGCAAAGGCGGACTCCGCTGGTGACGCATCGGTATAGGCGCGTCGCGCGTCAGAGGTCGGAAGAAAAGCGAGACGGAGCGGACGGCCGCCCGCGAGTGTCCGGAGGTCCGGGGTCGGGACCTCGTCGAGCACCGGAATCTTACGCCGATCGAGCTCTCTCGCGCCCGCTGCTCGACTTGGGGAACGATCTCTCGAGTGGCACTCGCATTGCCTACATTCGGTGTCCACTTTCCGGTGGAGCAGAGCCGGTCACTCCCGCACTCTGTGGGTCGAACGCGTCGCTGGCTGGCCTTTTGACTCCGAAGAAGGAGCGCCGCGCACCGACCAGACTCCGAAGGGAGCACGATGACTCCGATACTGCCGAAAGCCACGCAGCCGACAACCACGCAGCCGAAGACCAAACTGCCCGGAACTCCACCGCTCGCAGGGGCAACACGCGCGCTCCCCCCCATCGAGACGATGGTCCGAGCCACACTCGAGCGCGACGCCAGTTACGAGGGGACGTTCTTCCTCGGGGTGACGACGACCGGCATCTTCTGTCGACCGGGGTGTCCCGCGCGGACACCGCGCCGGGAGAACATGGTGTTCTTTCCCCTCGCGGAAGAAGCGATGATCGCCGGGTTCCGCGCGTGCCGACGTTGCCACCCCCTCGAACCCCGGGGCGCGACCCCGGACTGGTTGCGATCCTTGCTGGAGGAAATCGAACAGAATCCAGACCAACGCTTCAAGGATGGCGACCTCCGAACGCGTGGCCTGGTCCCCGAGCGCGTGCGGCGGTGGTTCCAAGCGCAGCACGGCATGACGTTTCACGCCTATCAGCGTGCCCGCCGGTTAGGTCGGGCCCTCGGCGAGATCCAGAACGGCGGCGACCTGCTCGGGAGCGCGTTCGAGAGTGGGTT
Organism: uncultured bacterium; assembly: GCA_937876125.1. GTDB lineage: Bacteria > Planctomycetota > UBA8108 > UBA1146 > UBA1146 > JAFMMO01. Next base: position 695 of record CALEHF010000093.1, on the reverse strand, counting down.
CGATTCGGCGAGCGGATTTGCCGAAGCGCTCTCGAAACTCGCCGGGGTGACCCCGGGAGAGGCGCGCCAGAGCACTACGGTCGTCGTCGACCGCATCCTCTCCCCGCTCGGTCCGATGATCGCTGCGGCGACCGATGACGCGCTCCACCTTCTGGAGTTCGCGAATCGTCGCATGCTCGAGACCCAGTTTCTCCGCGTGGTCCGGGCGACGAAGGGCGTGCTCGTCCCCGGGTCGAACGCGATCATCGATCAGGTGCGGAGAGAGCTCGACGCGTACTACTCGGGAAAGCTCCGGACCTTCGTCGTACCGTGCGCGATGCCCGGCACCGAGTTCCAAGAGGCGGTGTGGAACGAACTCCGGCAGATCCCGTACGGAGAAACGCGCAGCTACGCCGAACTCGCCCGCGCGGTCGAACGTCCGACCGCAATTCGAGCGGTCGGTCGGACGAACGGCGACAACCGACTCGCGATCATCGTTCCCTGCCATCGGGTGGTGGGAGCCGATGGCTCCTTGACCGGCTACGGCGGGGGCCTGTGGAGAAAGCAGCGACTCCTGGAGATCGAAGGTGCGCGCACCCCGCCGCCCGCCGCCGGAGCGACCTCGAAGAAATCCTGACCCGCAGGCGCGGATCTAGGCGCAGCGGATCTAGGCGCAGCGGATCTAGGCGCAGCGGATCTAGGCGCAGCGGATCTAG
>CALEHF010000092.1 GCA_937876125.1 uncultured bacterium | reverse complement strand
CCCTGTTCGTTACGCCCCCTCTTCTCGGAGACTCCATGACCCTACCGCCCTCAGAATCGGTCGAACACCTCGTCGAGATCATCCTCTCCTGTGTCCATCGCGAGTACCCGAATCAACTCGCCCTCGGCCTCGCATCCGACGACGATCTCGCGCCTCCGCACGAGCTCCACCCGGCGTTCTTCGGGTCGTTCGACTGGCACTCTGCGGTTCACGGGCATTGGTCTCTCGCACGCGCGACCCGCGTTCTGCCCGCGGGAGAGCTGCGAGATCGCTGCTTCCTGGCCCTTCGCGTTTCGCTCACGACGGAGCGCCTCGAGGGTGAACTCGCGTACTTCGCGCGATTCCCGATGTTCGAGTGCCCCTATGGCGTCGCCTGGCTTCTGCTTCTCGCAGCCGAGCTCAAACAGATGGGGAGCGAAGTCGAGCGCGAGTCGCGTGCACTGGCTCCTCTCGCGGCGTTCGTCGAAGCCAGCTTCCTCACTTACCTCGGGCGGCTCACCCAGCCCGTGCGCAGCGGTCAGCATGATCAATCCGCATTCGCGCTCGGAATCATCCTCGATGTGGCGCGGCTCCAAGGTCGGTCCCACACCGAGAAGGCGATCGTCGATGCGGCGCTCCGGCTCCATTCTCGAGACCGCGAAGCACCCCTCCACTTCGAGCCTTCGAACCACGACTTCCTCTCCCCGTCCATCGCCTCAGCAGATCTCCTCGGCAGAATCCTCCCGGCCGAGACATTCGCGACGTGGCTCCATGGACTCCTCCCCATGATTCCCACAAACGGGTCGAGCGATTGGCTCACCCCGGTCGACTGTCCCGACCCGGCAGACGGTCGCATCTCTCATCGCATCGGCCTGAATCTGAGTCGGGCGTGGATGCTCGATGCGATCGCTGAGGCGCTCCCCAATCGCGATCCCCGTCGATCCAGCCTGATCACGACTGCGCTCAGCCACCGCGAAGAGGGACTCGCAGGAATCGACCCCCAGCACTACTCGGGAGCCCATTGGCTCGGAACCTTCGGGATCTATCTGCTGACGGGGCACTCCGAGGGACCCACTCCTTCCTAGTTTGAGTCATTCCTGCCGTTGGCACGCCGGAGTCGAACGTCGATACTGACGCGGCACGAGAACCGACGAGGAGGCACTCCGTTGAGATCGAACCAGTTTGGTCCGCGTTGCCCTCATTGCGGCTACCCCGCGCCGACCGTGCATGTGCACGGCCATGCCCAGTGCACGCAGTGCGGCATCAACGTCGAACCGTGTTGTCAGGGAGATGAAACTTGCCCGACGGCACGACCCGCCGTCAGCACCCGACCCAGAGAGAGGAACGAACGATGAACCATCGATTCGGAACGCTCGCCATCGCAACCGCCGGGCTCGCCGGACTCCTGTTGCTGGCCGCTCCGCTCAATGCTCAAAGCCCACGCCCCAAAGGAGAGCAGGGAGGGTCGGAGAAGACCGAAACGCGCACCGACCTCAAGACCTTCTCCTTCCCGTTCCACGCATCGTGGATCAGCTCCAAGCCGAGTTCGACGATGCGCCTCGCGCAGATGAGCCTGCCCGGCCCGAACGCACAGAGTGCCGCGGCGGAGCTCGCCGTCTTCCACTTCCCGGGGACCGGCGGCTCGGTCGATGCGAACATCGCCCGGTGGAAATCGCAGTTCGAGAAGCCGTCGAGAATGAAGGACAGTGAGTTCGCGACGGAGCGCAAGACCACCGCGGACACGTTGCCGGTCACCATTCTCGAGGTGCACGGCAAGTTTGCGGGCGGCGGGATGCCGGGTCGCCCAGCGCCGACTCCGATCGCCGATGCGCGCCTGTTCGCGATTATTGTGGAAACGTCCCAAGGGCCGTACTTCATCAAGGTCACGGGACCGGCCACAACGATCGATCACCACCGCCAGGCCCTCGAGGCGATCGTCGCCGGAGTGAAGCGTGGCGCGAAAGAGCCGGAGGGGAAGAAGAAGCCAACCTCCGACCCGAAGGGATAGGCGACGCACGCGCAACAAAACGCATGCGCAAAAGTACGGCCCCGAGAGTGGTTTGAAGTCTTCACAAACCTTTCTCGGGGCCTTTTTCGTGCCCGGGGTAAACTTCAAACAGGTTGGTGGACAAGAAGCAGAGGCGCGGGGTCGCCGAGCTCAGGATCCGAACATGACCCTGTTCGGTTCACCGAGAGCCGGTCACCGCCCGGAGCACTCTGTTGCTGCTGACCCGAGCCCGGAAATCCGGGCTGAACTCTAATCAGTGCCCGCTCAGTCGAAAGACGGGACCGCGCCTCATCCCCGATGGCGCGACTCCTTGTGAGCGGAAACGCTCGTAGGTCTCACTATCCGGAGACTTGCGAGCGTCCTCTTTTGGGTCCCGCCGATCCCGGACCCTCGAAACCCCGCCGAAATGTCGGTGCCCTGATTGCGGGGGGCCGGTCAGTCGTCGCGGGCTGCGAGCTGCTAGCTTTAGCCCTGCCGCGTCTCCCACTCGTCCTTCGAGATCAGGATCTCTCGCGGCTTCGAGCCACGGAACGGGCCGACGATCCCCTGGTCCCCCATGATGTCCATGAGGCGTGACGCGCGGGTGTAGCCGATCGAGAGACGGCGCTGCAAGAGTGTGGTCGAGGCGCGCTCGCTCTCGAGGACGATCGTGACCGCCTGGGGGAAGAGCTCGTCGTCGACGACGCCATCGCCTTCGCCTGCCGTTCCGCCGCCACTGTCGAGGAAGCCCTCGATTTCTGTGCTGAATTGAGGCTGCGATTCCTTCTTGAGGAACTTCACGATCTTCCGGATCTCCTTGTCGGAGATGTAGGTCGATTGCGCGCGGACCAACTCGGAGGTCGCCGGGCCGACGTACAGCATGTCTCCCTGGCCGAGCAGCTTCTCGGCGCCGTTGCGATCGAGGATGGTGCGCGAGTCGACCTTGCTCGCGACCATGAACGAGATCCGGGTCGGCAGGTTGGCTTTGATCAAGCCGGTGATGACGTTCACCGATGGGCGCTGCGTCGCAAGGATCACGTGGATCCCGACCGCGCGCGACTTCTGCGCGAGGCGCGTGATCGAGGTCTCGACCTCTTTCGCCGCGGTCATCATCAAGTCTGCGAACTCGTCGACGATCACCACGATGTACGGGAGGTGCTCGGGCGCCTCATCCGCCTCTTCGTGACTCAGCTTCTCGGTGAGACGCTCATAGAGGTCCTTCTTACCGAGCGCGTTGTAGTCCCTGAGGTGGCGCACGCCCGCCTTGGAGAGCAACTCATAGCGTTGGTCCATCTTGCGGGTGAGCCAATCGAGAGCAGCGGGCGCCTTCTTCATGTCCGTGATCACAGGCGTGAGGAGGTGCGGGATCTCTTCGAACACCGACAGCTCGACCATCTTCGGATCGACCAGGATCATCTTCAGATCTTCGGGACTCTTCGTCATCAAAATCGACGTGATGATCCCGTTCACGCAAACCGATTTTCCCGAGCCGGTCGCTCCCGCGATGAGGAGATGCGGCATCTTGCCGAGATCCTCGATCATCACGTCTCCCGCCGCGTCCTTGCCGAGGAAGAGAGGAATCGACATCTCGTCGTCGGTCGCGCGCTTCCGGAGAATTTCCTTGAGGGAGACCACTTCGCGACGCGTGTTCGGCACTTCGATGCCCACGGTCGACTTGCCGGGAATCGGCGCCACTACCCGCACGCTACGCGCGGAAAGCGCCATGGCGAGGTCGTCAGAGAGGCTGACGATCTTATGGACCTTGATCCCGGCGGCGAGGGAGACCTCGTACTGCGTGATCACCGGACCGCGTTGGACGCTGTGGACCTTCGCCTCGATCTTGAAGGACTGAAGGGTGTCCTCGATCTTCTGCGCAGTGCGATCGAGCTCTTCGCGTCCTTCCGCATGATCGACCTTCGGCGGATCTTCGAGAAACGTGATCGGCGGGAAGTGGTACACGCCAGAAAAGGTGAGCTGCTTCTCATCGATGACTAAGGTGGGCTCTTCGGCGGGCACCTCGCTGCCGAGGCGAATGGTGCGCTCGGGGCGCTCCTCCTCCGGCTCTTCCTCGTCGTCTTCTTCGTCTTCTTCCTCTTCAGCGTAAGGTCCATCTTCGTCTTCTTCGTCTTCTTCGTAGTCTTCTTCTTCTTCGTCCTCGTCTTCTATTTCCTCGTCGTACTCTGCTTCGTCTTCGTCTTCTTCTTCGTCCTCGTCGTAGTCTTCCTCTTCGTCTTCCTCTTCGCCGTCCTCGTACTCGTCTTCGTACTCTTCATCCTCGTCGAGCTCGTCCTCGAGTTCCGGGACTTCCTCCTCGACCACGACGACGGCCGCGCCCTTCTTCGCCTTCGCGGCGGCCTTCTGCTTCGGAGACTGCTCGGGCGCATGCGGCACGGGAGCGGGAATCAGCCCCTTCAGGCGTCGGGCGAGCCCCTTCACCAACCCCAAAGCATCCGGTACCTGCTTGGCACCATCGACCATCGCGCCGCCGCTGCGTCTGAGGACCAGCGAGACGAGCGGGGAAAGTAGGAGATCTGTGGTCAGAAGGAGCCCGATGAGGAGCAACAGGCTGGTGATGATCATCGTTCCGTAGGTGCCGGTCTTATCGAACAGGAACCCGCCGATGAATTCGCCGTACACCCCGCCGCGGAGGATGAAATCATCCGCGAGCAGCGGTTGTGACGTGAGGTGCCACTCGAGGGTCGAGATACTGATCAGGAGCATTCCCGACCCCAGCAACTTCCACCCCCAGCCGGGGATACTGCGTCGGAAGAACGCGCTCATGCTCCAGACCATGAACACGCCGGCGAGGAAGTAGGCGGCGATGACCCCGAGGTAGCGCATAGCAAGCGCGGCGAGATCAGATCCGAGTTTCCCACAGATGTTCGTGGCGGTGCCGTGGCGGATCGCGCCATGCTCGGAGTAGAGGCTGAGGAAGAAGAACGCCGCTACGGCGAGAAGAACGAGCGCGATGATCTCGGTCCTCAACTCGCGCCCTTCGGCACGAGGTAGAGCGACGGATCTCGCAGAAACGGCTCCCTTTCCTCCTCGGGAAGAAGCGGAACCCTTCTTTGAAGCTCCAGATTTTTTTCGACTCATTTTTCCTCGTCGGGGGGGACAGACCCGCGGCGTCGAGTCCGTGCTTCACCCACGAAACGGAGGATCTCATCCGCGACCGCCTCCTTCGGCAGGAGACCGAGCTCGCGAGTTCCTCCACCCGGCTCAACACACGTGTAGCGCCCTTGCGACGCTCCGAGGTTGATTGGGGTGTTCCACAGTATCAGATCGAGATGCTTAGTCACGAGCTTCCGATGGGCTTCCTCAGGTCCGGCGCCCGACTCGAGAGAGAAGCCGACCAGAGTCCGATCACCCTTCTCAAGTCCGCGGCCCGCCAGGACATCGGGCGTCCGCACCAGCTCAGGCACCCACCCTTCTGCGCTCTTCTTTCGCTTTCCGGAGACTCGTTCGGCGGGGCGGTAATCGCACACCGCGGCGGTCGCAATGAACGTGTCGACCTCGGGCCAGAGTCGAGTGCAGACGGCATCGAGTTCCAAGGCTGAGATGAATCGATGGCAGGTCACCCCCGCCGGAGGCTCGAGGTGCGTGGGACCGAGGGCGAGATGCACCTCCCAACCCTCGGCCAGCGCGCGGCGGGCAATCGCGATCCCGAGAGCGCCCGAAGCGCCGTTCGAGAGGAAGCGCACGTCGTCGAAGTGCTCGCGGCTGGGACCCGCGGTGATGAGGAGTACCGGATTCATCGACAGCAGTTCCTAATCTTGGGGGTGTCCAGTCTTGGGGTGTGACGTCGACTCGGGGAGCGCTACCCGAGATGGCGGGCGACAGCGGTCTCGATGTCATCGAGCTCGGCGAGCCTCCCGGGACCGACCGACCCACAGGCGAGATGCCCCGACCCGGGTTCGACCACCGTGACCCCCCACTCCCGTAGGACCGAGAGATTGCGCGCGACCGAGGGGTGCGCCCACATCTTGTCGTTCATCGCCGGCGCAATGATCGTCGGGCCATCGTAAGCGAGCCAGGAGACGGTGACGATGTCATTTCCGAAACCGGCAGCCGCGCGCGCGATGAAATCGGCGGTGGCTGGCGCGACCACGAATGCATCGGCGTCGAATCCGGTCTCGATGTGCTCCGGCTTCCCGGAGTCGAGATCGGTGCGCCAGATCTCCGACAGCGCCGGTTGTCGCGTCACCGCTGCGAAAGTGAGCGGTGTGACGAACTTGGTCGCCGCGGGGGTCATGAGTGTGCGGACGCGCGCGCCCGCTTGAGTCCAGCGGGAGGCGAGCTCGACCACCTTGTAGGCGGCGATCCCACCGGTCACCCCGAGGATGATCGTCTTGCCGGAGAATTCTTCCAACGAGGACTCCTCTCGGTCACCACCCACGCTCCAAGGAGAATGCGCCCCGAAGAGCATGGCAAAACACAGATCCTGCGAGCGCGAAGCGCACTCGCAGGATCTACACGATCGCCGACGATCGCGAAACGATCGATCAGCTGTCCTTGGTCGGGTTGAGGAATGCGGAGAGTTCTTTGATCCGCGCTTCCTTGATCCGTTTGAGGTCGGAGCCGTAGATCTCCTTGTCCTCGCCCTTCTCGTCGACTTTCTTGAGGCGACGCGAATCTTGCATGAAGTTCGGATCGCACTCGGAACGAGGCGCCAGCTCGATCTTGTCCTGGAGAATCTCTTGGACCACCACGTTGGGCAGGTCCTTCGGGTTATCGACGTCGACGAGCGGGCGCGCACCTCGCTTCAGTTCGACAAGTCGCTTCTGCATCAGAGAGGTGAGGCGGAGTTTTCCGCCTACCTTCAGGATCAACTGATCCTCGAGATCGGTGTCGAGCATCCTTGGAGCTCCTTTCCTCCGGACATCCCCTCTCGGAGGAAGCCGGACGGTCTTCATTTCGTCTTTTCTTTAGCTTGCTGGATCAGAGCGAGGATCTCTCCGACCGCTCGGTCGAGGTCATCGTTCACGATGCAGTGGTCGTAGCGATCCTTCTGGTCCAGCTCGGTGAGTGCGTTCTTCAAACGCAACTCGATCGTCTCAGTACTCTCGGATCCACGGTGCTCCAGGCGCTCGCGGAGGTCTTCTACGCTCGGTGGTTCGAGGAACAAGTAGAGCGCCGGAACTTGGCGACTCATCAGGTCCTCGGCACCTTGCACATCGATCGAAAGGAGTACGGTCAATCCCGAGGCGAGCTGCTTCTCGAGCGGCTCTTTCGGAGTTCCGTACCAGCGGCCGTGCACTTCGGCCCACTCGAGAAAGAGGCCCGCGCCAATCTCATTGCGGAACGTCTTCTCGTCGCGAAAGTAGTAGTGCACGCCGTCGATCTCCCCCTCCCGGGGGGCTCGGGTCGTCGCGGTGATCGCTCGGGTCACGCCCGGGTCTTCGAGAAGGCGGTCGCACACCGTAGTCTTCCCCACACCCGAAGGGCCGGAGAGCAACACGAGTCGGCCTCTCTCGAGAGGGCCAGATCCACCTGCAACTCGGCCTTCCGCCACCCGTCGACTCCCTTACTCGATGTTCTGCGTCTGCTCGCGAAGTCGGTCGATCTCGGCCTTCGCCTCGACCACCTTTTGCGAAATTTCGAACCGGTTCATCTTCGACGTCATCGTGTTCGCTTCCCGGAACATCTCTTGAGTGAGGAAATCGAGGCGGCGCCCGACTCGTCCTCCTTCATTGATCAGTTGTGCAAACTGATCGAGGTGTCCCCGCAATCGACCGAGCTCCTCGGCCACATCGGCCTTTTCAGCCAGAATCGCGGCTTCCCGCCAGAGCTCCCCGTTGTCCACCGCGACGTCGAGCCCCACCAGGAGCTCTTCCACGCGGGTGCGGTACCGATCGCGATTTTGAACCGCGATCTCGGGGAGCGCCGTCTCGACCTCGCCGAGGCTCTTGCGGAGATCGTCGACAATCTTCCCGAGCTCTACTTGTAGGTGTTTCCCCTCGCGCGCCTGCATCGCGCGCAGCGCCTCGACCGCGTCATCAACAGCACCCTCGATCAGAGGGAGCAACTCGTCGTGATGTTCGATCGGGTCATCCACCGACACCATGCCGGGGACGAGGAGGAGGTCGGCAAATCGCAAGCTCTCGCCCGGAGCGATCCGGTCGCGGAGCGAACAGGCTTCCCCCCATAACTTCTCGAGTCGTGCTTCATCGATGACGGGCCGCGCGGCCTGCGACGCAACATCGACTTCGAGAGACAAGCTGATCGAACCGCGCTCCACGCGCTGCCGGATCCGCTGTTCAATTTTGTGTTGCGACCAAGCGAGTTCGTCGGGGACGTGCGCCGAGATCTTGAGGTAGCGATGGTTGACCGAGCGCAGTTCGACCTGCACTTGGACCGCTCCCTGCTCGCGGCGCCCGGACCCGAACCCGGTCATGCTCCGAAAGGTTTGCGGCAAGTTGGCTAGCCCCCGGTCGGCTCTCCGGTGCCGCCAGTCGTTCCGTCACCCGTGCCGGGAAGATCAACTCCGCCATCCACCGGCACGCTGAGCTCGCCGGGTGGCGTCGTGTTCTCGTCGGAAACCGACGTCGTCACGCCGCGCGTGTCGCCGTCCTGCAGCTGAATCCCCGAGCTTCCCATGTCCTGCTTCTTCAAGAGGCCGATGCTGAGGCAAAGGACGAGGAAACCGACCGCAAGGTACCCCGTGAACTTCGAGAGCGCGTTGGGGCTCCCGGCGCCGAGCATCTGATCGCCGCCCATTCCAAAGCTTCCGGAGAGGCCGGCCTGTTTCGGCTCTTGGAGGAGGATCGCCATGCACATCGCAAACGTGACGAATGCGAGGACGATACTGAGGAGGATGATCATCGTCTGACTCCCGTTCGCGGCCCGAGGCCGCCGTGCGAGGGGGCGCTCGATCGGCGCGCGCCCCGAAGTGTTTGTTTCTCGTCCCTTACGACCGGTCACCGACTCAAAACTCGAGGAAGCTCTCGGAGGGGGTCACCCCCCCGTTGAAACCCCCAGCCCCGCCGCCTCAACGATGGCGAGGAAAGAGTCGGCGTCGAGACTCGCGCCGCCCACCAGGGCGCCGTCGATCTCAGCTTCAGCGAGCAAGCTCACCGCGTTCGCGGCTTTGACGCTCCCTCCGTAGAGAATCGGCGTCCTAGCCCCATCTCTCCCCCCCCGAGTGAGGGAATCTCGAATTGAGCGGTGCACTTCGACCACCTGTTCAGGGGTCGCGGTGCGTCCCGTTCCGATCGCCCAGACCGGCTCGTACGCGATCCAGAGCGGGCGATCCGTGGGGAGAACGCCGACGACCGCGGCGAGCTGACGCTCGACGACGGCTAACATATCTCCTGAATCTCTCTCAGCTTCCGACTCGCCCACGCAGAGCAGCGGGATGATCCCGGCCCGATCGGCGGCGAGAGTTTTTATGGCGATTATCGCATCGGTTTCGCCCGCTTCGCGGCGCTCGGAATGCCCGGTGAGGGCGATTCCGCAGCCGAAGTCAAAAAGTAAGCCGCCGCCCGTCTCTCCGGTGTGAGCACCGAAATCCGACGGCGAAATGTCCTGAGCGCCAATCCCGATCCGCGCCGGTACTCCGCCCCCCCGAGTCAGCTCGTGAAACATGCCAAGAAAGGGCGAGGGGGGCAGGATCCAGACATCGGGGATCCCGCCCGGTCCGTAGAACTTCGGCGCGGGAGTGTCCGCAACCCGCCGAGCGACTTCGCCGAACAGCTCGAGTCCCCGCGCGCGAGGCGGATTGAGCTTCCAATTGCCGGCGATGATCTTGGGACGATTCGCAGCCTCAGGGCTCGGCACGCTCCTCCTTCGAGTTCAGTGCGAGAGAAGAGCCCGTATGGGCGCGGCGGGGGCGAAACCGGGAAGTCGGGGGTGACAAAGCCCCAGAACGTCCAATCCGACTCCAGTGGACGTACCACCCCCGGCAACCGGGCAGAGTAGCGTGGGCGGGGGTTGGGGTCAAGGGGGGGCGGAGGGTTGGTTGGGGGGAATCGGAGGATGAAAGTGGAGGTTAGGGGTACACGGAGAGGAGACGCAGCAATGCCCATCGGGAGTCGGGTCGGGCCCGGAATCTTGAGTGGATACGAAATCAGTCACCGCGAAAGCCGAGTCAACCCCGAGCCGCCGCCACGAACGCCCGGACCCGCTCGAGATCCACCGGGCGTGCGAGATCACCGTTCTCCTTGAGGGTCGTTCCGACAATGACGCCGTTCGCCACCTCGAGCAGCGCGGCGATCGTAGCCGCGGTCGCCCCACTCCCCACCAAGAGCGGGGTGTCCGGGATCGCGGCGCGGACGTCGGCGAGCTCTTGGCGGTCGGTTGCGGCGCCGGTCGCGACCCCCGTCACGATCACCGCATCCGCCAAACCTCGCCCGACCGTCTCTTTGGCGCTCTCGGCGGCTGAAAAGCCCGCCGGTCGGATCGCGTGCTTCACGCCGATATCGGCCGCAATCCGGACGTGGGCGGCGTCTGCCACCAGGCGCGCCCGCAGCGTCTCGGCCGCCTTCCCCTCGATCCAACCCTGATCGGTCAGCATCGCCCCCGTGTGGACGTTGACGCGGATGAGATCGGCGTCTGCCGCAGCGGCGACCGCCAGCGCGCCAACCGCGTCATTGCGGAGCACATTGACGCCGATGGTCGCGTCTGCCCCCACCTGGGAGCGCAATTCGGCGGCGATGCAGGCCATCGCAGCGATGGTGCCCGACTCGACCCGATCACGGTGGAACGGCGCATCGCCGAAGTTCTCCACGATGAAGCCGTCCATCCCCCCCTCGATCAGCGCCTGAGCGTCGGCCGCGGCCGCACCTCGGATCGCACCGCGATCGCCCCCAAAGCGGGGGGATCCGGGTAATGGGAGCAGATGCACGACTCCGAGAAGGAGCGGATTACGGCCAAAGGGGTCGCGGTGGGTCGTTCTCGTCACGAGCTCCCCTCCAGTTCCAAGTTCGTCCTCAGGAGGGTCGCACCCTCGAGCGCTCGAAACTGCTCCACGATGAGCCGCACGATCTCGATGACCCCCGCCGTGCGCGCCACGGGCACCAACGGGGCAACCCGGATCGTCACCCGTTCACCTTTCCGGTCACAGATGACGAAGAAGTGGTGCGGGGGACCCAGTTCGAACGCGAAACCCTCGATCAGGACCGCAGCTTTATCTTGGCGGAAGTAGCTCGTTCGCGCCTCCAGAATGGTGCGATCGGGGCGCATCTCCTTGAACGGAGCGAACTCGCGCCAGAATCGCTCGAGTTCGGGAGCCGGTTCGAAGAGCGCGTGCGGCATGCTGTTCTCTCTCTCCATCTCGGGGTCGCTTGCCGGCCTCCGAGAGGCGGATTATCGTGACGCGCCACACGACCGCCAACCCGTTCGGGCGCATCGATTCGGAACTGGGACTCGGAAACACGGGTCCCCGAAAAGCTGCCCCCCGGAAACGAGGATTCTTGATCTCTCAGCTCTTGTCCATGGACGGCGACGTCGCGTCCCTGCCCCTCGCCCTGTTTGAGAACCTCACCAAGGGCGATTGGGTGATCGGCACCCTCCTCGCCGTAATCCTCATCGCCGGCGCATTCACCATCGGGCGGATGTGGGCAAAGCTCATGGGGCATCGAGCCCACAAAGAGCGAACCGAGAAGATGTTTCAGATCGAGAAGTCACTTTCTGACTTCTACGAGCACGAGAAGAAGAAGTTCATCGATGAGAAAGAGGAGTTCCAGCGCGAAATCGCCCAACAGGCGAAGCAAATCGACGACCTGCGCCGCAAAGCCGCTGGCGTCACCGGCAAGTCGAAGGACGCCCGCGCCGACTTGATGCTGCAACTCCTCACCGAGAACGAGGCGCTTCAGGAGAAGCTGTTCGAGCAGAACATGCACCAGAAGGAAGAGCGCGACCGCAATCTCAATCGCGAGCTCCAACAGATCAGCTACCAGCGGGTGCTCCTGTCGAATCTTCTGTCCGAGCGCGGAGTGCAGGAAGCGGTGGTCGAGGTTCTCGGCGACGATCGTCGGGTCGAGAAGCTGCGCTCGTCGACTCCGAGACTTGAAGTGCTCCCCAAAGGGGACGCGGGCGCCCAGGCGGACTCGATCGATGCGCAAGAGAAAACCGGCACTTGAATCCGACCCAGCCGTTCACCCACTACGAGCAGAACGCGCGGGTCGTTTTCCGCGACGGTTTCTATTGCACCGAGGACTCGGTCCTCGTCGGCGAAATTCGCATCGGCATCGACAGCAACATTTGGTACGGCAGCGTGCTCCGCGGCGATGACGCTTCGATCACGATCGGCCGCGGCACCAATCTACAAGACATGACGATGGTTCACCCCGACCCGGGGAAACCGCTCGTCATCGGCGACGACGTGACCATCGGCCATCGCGCCCTCATCCATTGCCTCCTGGTGGGCTCGCGCTCGCTGATCGGGATGGGCGCGATCTTGATGGAGGACGTGGTGATCGGCGAGGAGTCGCTGGTCGCCGCCGGCGCGGTGGTCTCGCCCGGAACCGTGGTCCCGCCACGCTCGCTCGTGCGCGGGGTTCCCGGGCGAGTCGTGCGCGAGACCACCGACCAAGAGCGGCTGGCGATCGTGAATGCATCGAAGAAGTACGTCGCGAACGCGATCGAGTTTCACGCTCGATACTTGTAACAAACACTGCGAGCAAGAGCGCGCGGGGGAAGCGGGACGAGGGGAATGGACGACGTGGTTGAGGGGAAAGTCGGGGACGGGATCCTCGCCATCGAGACGAGTCAGGCACGCGGATCGGTGGCATGGTCCGCTGGTCAGAGTACTCTCTCGATCGAAGCGCTCTTCCCCGTCGGCCTCGTCCATGGCAGGGAAATCCTCCCCAAGATCGAAGAGCTCCGCGAGAAGGCTGGCTTCGAGCGCTCGGAGATCGCGGTGGTCGCCGTCAGCAGCGGCCCCGGGTCGTTCACCGGTGCTCGCATCGGCGTCGCAGCTGGAAAAGCCCTCGCTTACGCGCTCGGTTGTCGTCTTCTCTCGATCTCCTCGCTCGAGACGATCGCGCGGAACGCGCTCGACATGGCAACCGAGCCCCAAGACGTCGCTGTCGTGCTCGACGCGCGGAGAGAGCTTCTCTACGGAGCACGCTTTCGTCGCGTCGGGAACACCCTCGAACGCGTGACCGCCGACTCCGCGGTCAACGTCGCTGATTTCTTCGCTGAACTTTCCCCGACGACGCTACTCCTCGGCGACGGAGCACGCACGTTACCCGGCGCCGATGCCTTCGAGTTGCTCCCGGAGCCGCTCGACATGCCCCGTGCCTCAACCGTGATCACGCTGGCGCGAGAACACATCTCCGCGCTCGCCGCCGGCACCGCTCCACCGTCTGAGTGGACCGATCCACACACTCTCATACCCCTTTACTTACGCCGCACTTCTGCTGAAGAAGCGAAGGATGCGAAATCATGAGTTCTCGACGAAGAGTCTGGGCTGAAATCGATGTCCGCGCATTGTGCGACAACCTCACGCTCGCACGCGCCCGCCTTCCTTCCCACACTGCGGTGCTCGGGGTCGTGAAGGCGGACGCGTACGGACATGGTGCGGTCCCGATCTCGCGCGCCCTAGCAGGCGCCGGAATCTCCATGCTGGGAGTCGGAGACGCCCACGAGGCGATCGAGTTGCGCGAGGCGGGAATCGACACTTCGATCCTAGTGCTCGGTGCGTCTCTCGAATCGGAGATTCCCGCGCTCATCCGGCACCGCGTCGTGCCGTCGATCCACTCCCCCGATCGGATCGCGACCTTCGCCGCCGCGGCGAGAAACGCAGGCGTTCGACTGCCGGTTCACCTTCTCATCGACACAGGCATGAGCCGCCTCGGGGTCACGCCCGAGCGCGCGATCGAACACCTGAGCGCCATCGCGAACGAGCCCGCTCTCGTGCTCGCCGGTGTCGGTACTCATCTCGCAAGCCCCGATCAGCAGGCGTTCAGTCGCGAGCAAATCGCGCGCTTCGAGTCGGTGTTGCGCGGTGCGATCATCGCTGGCGTGCGCCCTCCCGTCGTTCACATTGCGAACTCGATCCCCCTCGATCGGTACCCCGAAACGTGTCATGACATGGTGCGACTCGGCGGCTTCCTGTACGGACTGCGTCCCGAGGCGTGTGGCAACATCGAGGCGCCGCGCCCGGTCCTCTCGTTGCGCACCGAGGTCGCCTACCTGCGCGACCACCCCGCGGGAACCGCAATCGGTTACGGCGGGAGCTACGTCACACACCGCCCCTCTCGCCTCGCCACGTTGCCAGTCGGCTACCACGATGGCTTCCCCCACGCGCTCTCCAACCGAGGAGAAGTCCTCGTACGCGGAAAACGGGCGCCGGTGGTCGGTCTCGTGACGATGGATTACGTATGTGTCGATGTGACCGAGATCCCAGACGTCGCGACGGGCGAAATGGTGACGATCTTGGGCAAAGATGGCGACGACACGATTCTCGCGGGGGACGTTGCTCGCTGGGCGGGAACCATTCCTTACGAGATTCCGTGTCGTCTCGGCCCGCGAGTGGAACGGTTCACCGTCGGCGCGTCGCCAACCGTTGAAACGCAACTGGCCGCTCGCCAGCTGCCTCGCGATCTCGATCGCTGGCCGAGCACTGTTCCGCAGCACCTCAAACCGCAGCACCTCAAACCGCAGGGCAGAGAGGGCTCGGCCCCGCGGAACGTGAAGGGGAACCCCACCGGATGACCGACGACGGCGATCGAGTCGAACGAGCGAGCTCGGAGGCGAACGACGCCCCGGTTCCTTCGATGTCTCACGCGGCCCTTCCCGCCCTGCTTCCAGGCGCCGGTCGTCGTCACCTACCGACTCCATTGCGCGCGGCCAAGCCGACCGCTCGGCGTCGTCGATTCGTGCGACGCAAGATCTTCATCGCACTGGTCGTCCTGCCCGCGATCCTCCTCGCGAGCCTTGCCTTCTTCGGCCGCTCCTTCCTGCAGTCGGACAACCTCACGGCCATCGTCGCCGAAGAGCTCGGTCGTGAGTTTGCGGTGCCGGTCGCGGTCACCAAGGTCGAGTTTCGCTTTCCCAATCGGGTGGCCGCGTACCACCTCTCCATCGGTTCACCAGAAGGCAGCCTGTTCCCGCACCTCGTCACTGTGCCACGGATCAGCGGGCGCTTGCGACTCTGGCCACTGCTCATCGGCCGAGTTGAGATGGAATCTCTGCGCGTCGAGGGAGCCGAGGTTTACATCGAGCGCGACGATCAAGGCGTTTGCACCCTGACCCAGGCGATCGATCCAGCGAGCCGCGCACCCAACCCCGAGACGCGAAACATCCGCCCGGGACTCGACTGGACTCCCCCCGCGGTCATCCTCCGAAACGTTCGGGTGCACTCCTGCCCCGTGAGCGTCTTCGAATCTGAGGAGCCGTTGGTGATCCCCGAGCTGGTGCTTCGCTACCTCGACGATGACCACGCGCAGTTCACTCTCACCGCGCGAGCCGATGATCCTGTGGTCGCAGGGATACACCTCGACGGACTCGGGAACTTCGTGACTGGTGATCTCAGTACAACTTTCCGAGTCGATCGCCTGCAGATCGACGAAGAATTCCGAACACGAATTCCCAAATCCCTGCGCACCATCTGGGACCAGTACCGACCGACCGGCACAGCGGACTTCCTCCATCGACTCGTAATGCGCGCCGGTTCGATCGTCGAGAACCGTGCGACGATCACGCTCGAAGGAGGCGGGATCGAGATGTCGGATCCGCGGATCTCGATCGAGCAGGTCTCAGGCAAGATTGAAGTCAGTCCCGAGGGAGTGCGGGTCATCGGACCTCTGGTCGGGCATGCTTTCGGCGGGACCGCGGAGATCCGCGGTTTCATCGATCTGACGCCGGCTGGACCCGGGGGAGGTGAACTCGGAGTCGAGCTCGAAGACATCCATCTCGACGACTCGGTCCGCCAGGCACTCCCCCCGCGCCTCCAGGTAGAGTGGGACCGTTACTCTCCGAAGGGCGTCGCCAACCTCTCCCTCTTCGCAGATGGCGACGAGTTTCCGCCAACGATCCATCGCACTCACCTCTATCTGCGAGAAGTTGAAGCGAGGTTCCGCGACTACCCCTATCCGCTGACCGGGCTCTCGGGGACCGTGGTCGTCTCAGATGGATCGATCACGGTGGACGCGAGCGGCGGCGAAGCGCCCGCTGTTTCGATCACAGCACGCGCATCGACCCAAGCGGGGCGTCTCCTCAACATCGAAGTCAAACTCTCCGACCTCACTCTCGGCCCCCTGGTACGCGACTCGCTGCCTCCCGATGTTCGCGAGAGATACGACGAGTACGACCCTTCGGGTCTCGTCGACCTCGTGGTCCTCGTCGGACGACACCCCGGGGAAGACATCTTCGCGACAGTCCAAATCACCGCGCGCGATGCTTCCATCGCCCACGCAGCGTTCCCACTCCGGGTCGATCATGTCAGCGGAAAGGTAACCATTTCGAGCGAGTCTGTCTCCCTCGCGGACTTCCGTGGAGTGCACGGAGACTCGGAAGTGTTCCTCGAGAAGGGCGAAGTTGTTCGCGGGGAGGATGGGCACAGTGAGATCGAGATCATCGCACCGCGTCTCGAAATCGGTCCAGCGATCGTCGCGGCACTTCCGCCGGAGTCGCGTGAGGTCGTACGCGGTTTCGGACTCGATCGCGTCCCCAACGGGCGAGTCGACACGCGGGTCCTGTTGACCTCGCGGGGGGAAGATCCGCTCGACGTCATGGTGACGGCGCGCATCGTGTCGCCGGTTCTCGTCCACTACGAAGAGTTCCCCTACCCCCTCGAGTTCGTGCAAGGGGCGGTGATCTACGACAGCTCCGAGTCGTTGGTGCACTTCGTCGATTTGAAGACGGACGGGAGCCAGGGCCCGATCATCGAGGTGAAGGGTGACCAATCGAATCCCGATCTCGACGACCCCGAACGCAGCCTGCTCGCGATCTCGCTCAAGGTCGACGCAGGCGTTTCGGGACACGGGATCGAGCTGGGAGAGCCACTCCTCGTCCAGAGCCTCCCCCCCGATCTGAAGGAGTTCTCCGAGCGGATGCAGCTCACCGGGGAGGTCACGGGTTGGGTTGACGTTCGGTATTCGAGCGGGGGCAAGACCCACGACGTCGTCGACTACCAGGGCGAAGTCACGCTCGCCGATGGCTCGGTCGACTTCGGACTGAAGCTCTACGACATCGACGCGGGCTTCATCGTTGAGGGTGGGCTCGACGCTGATCACCCGCACCACTTCACGGGCTCGATCGACAACGGTTCCTACCGCTTCTCGCGCTTCAAGATCGACGTCACGCGACCCACTCTGTTCGTGTACGGAGTGCTTCACGACGAAATCGGCATGCAACAAAACGCCGATCGAACCGACGTGCCTGGATACTTGCCGACCCCATTCTTCGTCGAGGCCTTGATGGAGCGTGACGTCTCGAAGGTGTTCCAAGCCTCCATCGGACCGGCGCAGCTCTTCGGCGGCGACCTCAACGGCTTCTTCTTCGTCGACCTCGCCGAGAATGGTGACTTCGCCGGGGAGGCGGAGTGCGAAGGGCTCAACCTTGCGCTCGGTGGGGAGGACTTGTTCGGCACCAAAGAAATTTCCGGCATCGCCGAAGGCGTAGTGCAGCTGCGCGGGAAGACCCGGGACATCGATTCGATGAACGGTTTTGGGTTCGCCAATGTTTACTCGGCGCGACTCAAGAAAATCCCCGCGCTCGCCGCGCTCTTCCTCAATCCGCTCGCCGGACTCTCGGATGAGAGCCTCCACTTCCACAAGGCCGACGTCAAACGCTACGTGGTCCGCAACCAGAAGATCTACATCGAAAACCTCGGGGACCTGCGCCTCGAAAGCCCCGTGATCAACATTCACGGCCGCGGCTCGCTCGGGTTCGACGGCGAGCTCGACCTGCTCCTCGAACCACAGACGCTAGGGGGTCTGCCGATCATTTCCGACCTGCTGAACACCCTCACACGCTTCCGTCTGAAGGGGAAGCTCGATGATCCCGAGGTGTTCGGGGATCAGTCGGACTGATCCGACAGTCACGGTCCATCGATTCGAAGGGAGGTCCGAGTGATCGAGCCGATCTGGCGCCGCTACGACACTATCGGCACTGGGTATCGCGGGCCGCGCAGTCCCGACCTCCGCATCGCCGCCGCCATCTCGGCCGAGTGGGGAGACGCACAACGGATCGTGAACATCGGCGCGGGCGCGGGCAGCTACGAGTCGACCGATCGAATGGTAGTCGCCGTCGAACCGTCGCGCACGATGCTCCGGCAGCGCCCGAGGGGCGCTGCGCCGGCGATTGAAGCGCGGGCCGAGGCACTCCCTTTTCCTGATGACACCTTCGACCTCGCGACCGCCTACCTGACGATCCACCATTGGGCGGACATCCCCCGAGGTCTCGCGGAAGCGCAACGCGTGGCAAAACGCGTCCTGCTCCTCACCTGGATCGGGTTTCCCGAGCGCTTCTGGTTGCTCGACTACTTCCCAGAGATCGAGACGATCGACCTCGCGCTCTTTCCGACGATCGAAGAGCTCGGAGCTATGCTCGGGGGAGTCCGTGCCGTCCCGCTGCCGATTCCGCGCGACTGCACCGATGGCTTTCTCTGTGCGTACTGGGCACGACCAGAAGCGTACCTCGACCCCGGAGTGCGGAACGCGATCTCGACCTTCTCTCTCATCAAAGGCACCGACCCAGGGGTCGTCCGGCTCGCTCGAGATCTTCACTCGGGAGAGTGGGAGCGTCGCTACGGAGAGATCCGCACGGCGGAGAGTCCCGATTTTGGATACCGCTTGGTGGTCACGAACGCGGAGTGAGGTCCGGCTTCACACCGAAGTAAGTGAGGCGTCGCCAGAGCGCTTCGAGGGGGCCCTGGCGAAATTTTCGTAGCCAGAGCGTGCTCGTGAAGAGACCGACACCCCAAACCCCGAGCACGACGACCGACAGTTCTGCAAACCCGAGTTGCCCGAACTTCGCGAACCCCCAAGCGTAGAAGAACCCGGTCGCCAGGATCGATTGCAGGATGTACTGGGTGAACGCCATCCGTCCCATCGCCTCGAAAGGGCGCAGCCACCGCGGGATCGTCTCACGCGCGCAGAGGAGTCCGACCGCTCCGAGGTAGGCCGCGCTCATCCCCAAGCTCGCTAAGTACTGGAGAGTCACCCCGGCGAGGACCGCCTTGCCGCTCGCGTCCCCGAGCCAGAGCCAAGTCGCCACACCTTGGAGTGGGAGACCGACCGCCGCGCCGATGACGCAGCACCAGAGGAACGCGCTTCGATAACGATCCGGGTCGAGGATCCAACCATGCTGGGCGGAGGCGATGCCGAAGCAGAACATACCCAGGGCCCTGGGCAACAGAATCAAAACACCGACGAACCCCGCGAAGATCCAAGTGAAGACCCTGAGCACCATCTGCCGCCCGTAGCTTCCTTCCCTGTAGACCGCTGCCTCAAATTCGGGATGCAGGCGAAAGAGGCTCGTCGTGAATTCTCCCGAAGCGCCGAGCGCAGCTGCCCGCTCGGCGGCGGGGTCACCTTCCGGTTCGGCGAAGAGAACTGACTCGATTCCCTCGTTCGAGAAGATCAACAGGGGTCCGGCCAGAAGCAGTACCGGGAAGAGAAAGGCGATCGCTGCGAGAACCATCTGGCCTCGAGGAGAGAAGTACGGCACTCCGATCCCCACGACCAGAATCCCGAGCACCGCGTAGTAGATCAGGATGTCCCCGTACCAGAGGAGCAGGACGTGCATTGCGCCGAAAGCGAGGAGCGCGAAGAAGCGTTGAAAGAGAACCTTCCCTTCCGAGACCCGATCGCGCTCGCACTTCCGCATGAGAAGAACGATGCCGACTCCGAAGAGAAACGAGAAGAGTGTGACAAACCGGAACGTGAAGAAACCCTCGGTCACTTCGCGTGCGACACGATCGGCGAGGGGAAGGGACACGCCGTAGGAGTCGACGAGTTGAGTCAGTAGCGCGAAGTACGCGATGTTCACGGGGAAGATTCCGCACAGCGCAACCCCGCGCAAAACGTCGAGAAAACGCACGCGCTTCAGGCCTTGAGTCACCGCTCGATCGACAAAGAGCTCTTTCGATCTTTGAGGAAGGATTGAGCTCTCTTCGTGCGCGTGGCTCAATGGAAGCTCCTCAATCGGTCGCAGGGAGGGCTTGCTTCAGCCAGTAGTCACGGTTCTCGAGCGTTTCGGTCAGGACGGATCGATCGTTGAGCGCGTTCACCTGCGGAACGAAATCGAAACTGTGCATCGCGTGCCACCCCATGAACTGGACCGGCGTTGCCTTCGCGGGGAGAACTCCGCCATCCAAGTAGACGTACACTTCACCCGGCACCACGCCCGCCGTGAACTCCTGCATCGCCGTGACCCACTCCGCGACGGCCATGTCATCGATCGGCCCGGAGTGACGTCCTTTCAGGTCGCGCCTCGCGAGGTCGGACCATGGAACATCGGTCTCGATTCCCATCGCAAATGTGAACGCCTTCTGGCACGTCAGGCAAGTGAACAGCCAACCGCAGCCGCACCACGGACAGTCCTTCTGCGCAGGAGACATGACGACCGCGTCGTCACCCACGCACTTGCAGTGCGAAATGAGTTCGTTGTTGGCTTTTGCCAGGTAGACGTGGGGTGCGCGCTTGGGGGGCAGGCGATTTCTCCTCGGGACTATTTCTTCTTGAAGCCAATTTCTCCTTGAAGCCAATTTCTTCTTGAAGACCGTGTCGACCGCGAGACCCGCGGCGAGAAGCAAGAGATCCCGCCGCAAATGAGTGCCGGCTCGCGGCGCGCCCGCCCCCTCGCTCGAGGTGGACGCGCTCACTCGCGTTCCATGCTTCCGAAACGCGCTCTGAAACGCAATGCCTCAACCGCGAGACGTCTGGCTGGAACTCCCTCGGGAACGCGCGGGAGAAAGTTCGGGGTCGCGGTCGAGGTCATCGAGCATGCCACCCAGCGCGGCAACGACTTGGGCCATCCGCGGGTAGACGAGCTTTTCGGGAGTGTCTTCCGGCGTGTGATAGTGCCGGTAGCGGAGGAACGCGGTGTCGGTGACGGTCACGCCGGGATAACCCTCTTGCCAGAAGCCCCAGTCGTCCGACCATGCGACCCGCTTCGAAAAACTCGGTACCGAAAAGCTCGACACAGGGACTCCCACCACCGGGAAGCCGGTGCGTGCGCGAAAGTGTCGAAGCATCGCATCGAGGAGCTTCCGCGAGCCCCAATCGCTGAGGAACGCGACGAAATCTCCCGGCGCTGCGCCTCCGCGTCCGAACAAAGAGCCGAGCTTCTGAGTACCCGGTTCGTCGGTGTAGTAACCGAGAGTCTCGGGCGTGAACATTCCAACGATCTGCTCACCACGCGAGCGGCACCCCTTCGCATGCACCCAACTCCCCATTTCAGGTGTCTTGAAGAACGGCGGCTCCTCGTTCACAAACGCGACGAAGCGCAAAGTGCGCTCGGTTTCGCGCATCGCGAAGAACTGCGCGAGTGCCAAGGTCGCGGCGATGCCACTGGCGTTGTCGTTGGCCCCCGGTGTCCCAGGATAGGAGTGATCTGGCACGCGCCCTTTCATGGTGCTCATCCCGCACCGGGAATCGTAGTGCGCTCCGACCACGATGATCTCTTCGGGGCGAGTGGTGCCGCGCCGCTCCACATAGAGGTTGGCGACCGGTACCCCCCGCGCGTGAAAGCTGTCCCGCTGGACGGTGTAGCCGAAGCGTCGAAACTCGGCTTCGATCCACTCCACCGTCGCCTCGAGGCGGTCGCGGAACCAGATGTGTCGCACGCCGATCGTCGTCGCCAGCTGAACGATGGTCGCCTCGAGCACCGGGGCGAGGGCCAGCGGATCCAATTGGGGAGAGATGAGCTGATCGCTCCGGCCGTAGCGGTGGGTCTCGGCGCTCACTCCCTGCCTGCTCACTCGTCGAAACCTGCCCGATCCGCGTGGACCGATGCGGCGGTGGCGATCGCGTCGCCGGCCCGACGCAAGTTCCCTTCCGCCGCAAACGCGTGCGCGCAGCCGCGGGGAATCTTCCCGCGACGGAAGTGCCGGGACGCGATCTCGAGGTGCCGCGCTGCGGCTCGAGATTCCTCGGCCGCGTCGTCGAAGAGATCCGCGACCCCCGAAGGGGTCGGATCAATAACGGTCTGTGGGCTCCGCAATCTCGAAGAGAGAGGGAGAACCGAGGGGGTCCCACTCGGGGGGAGATCGCTCCGCCCTTCAAGTTCGGAGCTCTCTCTGGTGGGCGATCGAACTTCGGGAAGAGGCTGTCTGGCCTCGTTGATCTCGCTCGCGGCTCGGAAAGAGTGCCCCACCTCGGGGGGAGGGGCGGCGATGAGCGCCGTATCGAGGCGACCGATCACCTCGCCGAGGCGCACGAGGTCACGTTGTCGGGTGATCGAGTTGTACATTTGAAAGCCCGCGTAGAGGAGCGGTCCGATCACCATCGCCGCGCGGTCGTTCCAGACGAACGCGAACGAGACAATGATGGCGCAGGGGATCAAGATTGCAGCTTCGTGGATGAGCTGCGCCGCGACACGGCTACGTTCAGGTGCGCGGGCGCGGGCCAAGGCAAGGGTCTCCGCCGGCTCGAGGTCGATCATCGCTTTGGTCTCCGGGGTCTCGGGTGGTTGCCACGATTCTCACCCACCCGTGGCTGGAGCGGAACTCTCCACCCGAGGGATCAGGGGAACGATCGAATCTCCTGAGAGACGCAATTCACCGCCAAAATCGAGGACGAAGCCTTCCGGCTGCTCGACAACGCTCACGACGACGAATCCGAGATCGAGATCGCCCCGCAGCTGGAGCGTCACCTGATTGGCCTCCGCATCGATGCTCGTACTATCACGTGAGATCGAGACCTCCGTGATCCTCCCGAGGCGCTCCTCCACGATCGGGTATCGGGCGAGGTCGCGCTCGACCGCCGTGACGAACTCAGCCCAATTGCGCTTGGAGGCGATTGCAACGCCGAACACCGTCGCCATCGAACCGAGGGCGAAGAGGGCCAGAAAGAGCCGGGGAAGCCATGTTCTGCGTGATTTTGCTGGGGTCGTGGTCTCGGGCGCGGTCACAGCGAGTCCGGTCCTTTCCTATCGATGGTCATGTCTGTCACATACCACTCAGTGACCTCAAGATGTGTCACAACTCGAGAGAGGGCACAAGTTTTCCTTGCGCACCATCCGATCGATGGCATGATCGCCGCGCGCGCGCCGGCGAGCAGGCTCAACCTCCCGCATAGTAATTTAAGCTACTGAATACTTGCTGCTTGAGCAGGCAGGCTCATTGAAGCAGGCAGGCTCATTGAAGCAGGCAGGCTCATTGA
>CALEHF010000091.1 GCA_937876125.1 uncultured bacterium | reverse complement strand
AGGGTTGTTAGGAGTTGACGGGCTTTCGCACCACGGTCGACCCGGTGGTCATCACCGCTGCGCTTCCATCCTTCCGCAAGAACACCGAGAGCTCCTCGGAGGCATCTTGCCACGCCCCTTCGAAGTGATCGTCGAGGGAGGTGCGCAGGTCGGTGCCGCCGCCGCGCGACGATACTTCGAACCAGTGCTCGCCCGAACCGAACCACGGGCGGAACCAGCCGCGTGGACCCGCCATGAGCATGGCGTGGATCGGGCGTCCCTCGAGGAATTTCACCTGCACCTGGCAGTCGTACTCCGAGTTCCAGCGTCGCTGGACCTCGAGTGCCTGCTGCAGTCGGCGCCAATGTTTCTCCGGAGTCGACCCGGCTCGGCTCAGGGCCTCTTCCGCGCAGCTGCGGCGCTGTTTGAGCGGGTCGATTTTCTGGCTTCGCGGGGGAAGGACCAGGATCCGCAGCTTCTTGCCTGCGAGGGCCGGGTGCGGCGCTTCGAGGTTGGGGCGTGCGGGGTGTGAAAGCATGGAGAGAATTGTGAGCCCGCTCGGCGCGATCACTTCGCAGCCGGTCGAACCACCGATCGCGGAGAGCAGCTGTCGGCGGAACGGGATCGGTTCGTCGGCATCGCCTTGCCAACTGCCTTCGATGCCGGTGCCTCGCATGCGCTCGGTGCAGCGGCGCGTCTCGCTCAAGCGCTCTTCCGCGCGCCACCACTTCCGAAGAATGATGCCGCCGGTGATTCCGACCATCGCCGCGACCGGAACAGAGAGTTGTCCTGACGCGCCATGAGCGTCTCCGAGGAACCACAAACATCCGGCGACGAACGCGACGAAGCCGACCGCCTCCAGC
Source organism: uncultured bacterium (assembly GCA_937876125.1). GTDB lineage: Bacteria > Planctomycetota > UBA8108 > UBA1146 > UBA1146 > JAFMMO01. The sequence continues at coordinate 22,635 of CALEHF010000091.1, read as the reverse complement.
ACGCAGCGCTGAAGAAGATCCTCCGGTGCGTTCCCCCGTTGTTCGTCGGGAGAGATCGCTGCGAAGCCACCCTTCTCCTTCGGTTGGAAACGTTCTGGGACCAACGATCGCAAGGTTTCCCGGACCTTCTCCTGTCGGATCAAGAACGGGTATGCGCCTGCAAAAACGAGTGATGTCAGCGTGATGAAGATCCCCATGAGTGGATTCACTGTTTCCTCCTCCTTCCGGTGCGCCCTCCACACGGCAAGCCCGGGACCTGTTCCCCGGCAATCCTTCAAGTGGCGGTCGGAGTGAGGCTTGGGAAGACTCACCCTGGAGTTGGATCGGTCCGGTTCCGATTCCGATCTGCAATCGAGTCGAATGCTCGGCAATGTCACCCGGGTGGTTTCACTGGGATGTCGTAGAGCGGTACCACGCTGCGACAGATCTAACCGAGCTGGTTTCCGTGAGGCGGAGGAATCGGTAAGATGGGGTGGACTCATCGCCCTAGGATGACATTTTTGCGAGGGCCGATTCTCGATCTCAATTCTCAGCTCGAAGTGCGTACTCGCGCTCGCGCTTCACGCGTCTCGGAAAGGTCTCGGTGCTGCATGAACTCAGAAGTTCAGAGTTACGATCATCCTCCCGCGTTCTTCCGCGGGAGGTGTGTTCGCTTGCTGCTCATCCTGTTGCTCGGACTCGCGCCGAGCGCTGTCACGGCGGGGGAGTTCGTTCGCGGCGATGTGAACACCGATGACTTCGTCGATCTGGGCGACGTCATCGGGGCGCTCGGATACATGTTCAACGCTGGGCCGGTCTACTGCGCCGACGCGATGGACGTGAACGACGACGGCATGCTCGACATCAGCGATCCGATTTCACTGGTCGGATACCTGTTTCAATCGATGTCGCCCCCCGCGCAGCCATTCGGACTGTGTGGTGTCGATCCGACCGCCGACAACCTCTCGTGCGATTCCTTTGCACCCTGCAATCTGGGGGACGCGATCCCCGGCCTGGACGCGGCCGAGCTCGCCTCGTTCCTCCACGGTCGAGAGTTGATGTCGAAGGAGTTCACGCCGGAGGAGGGCCTCGGGCCGCTCTTCAACACGACCAGCTGCGTGGCGTGCCATAGCACCCCGGTCCCCGGAGGTTCGGCGCCGATTTACCGCAACTTCTACTTGGTCGGTGTCGGCAATCCTCCTGGACAGGCGCCGGCGCCGGGTGTGCCGAGTCTCGCCATGCCGAGTTACAACTTGAACAGCGGCGGCAAGCGCCCGAGCATCCCCACCCCGAGTCAGGTCGGCGGGCAGACGGTGACCTCTGCGCATCGCAATGCACCGCCGTTCCTCGGTGTCGGACTCTTCGAGTTTGTGAGCAACGCCACGATCCTCGGCAACGCCGATCCGAACGACTCGAACGGTGACGGGATCAGCGGTCGCTGGAACGCCGACGATCAAGGCAGCCTCGGTCGCTTCGGCTACAAGCTGCAAGCGAATTTCATCGAGGCGTTCATCCGCGGAGCCGCGTTCAACCAAATGGGTATCACCACGAACCCCATCGCGGGGAGCGCCGGCGTGGTGAGCTACAAGTATCAGGTCGGGGCAGGCTACAACTCGCCGACGATCGATAACGACGCCGCGCCCGATCCCGAGATCAGCGTGCAAGACTTCGGCGATATTGTCGCCTTCAACCGCTTTGTCGCGCCCGCCCCGGTCGATCCCTTGACCACGACCGAGCTGCAAGGTGAAGCGCTTTTCGACACCTTGGACTGCACGAAGTGCCACTTCCCATCGCTTCCCTCTTCGGTCGGCCCTCTCGCTGCGTACACCGACTTGCTTCTCCACGACATGGGACCGGCCCTCGCGGACGGGATCTCGATGGGGATGCCCCAGTTCACCTCGCTGCTCGCGGACTTCACGTCGACCGCGACCGAGTTCCGCACTCAGCCTTTGTGGGGCGTGCGACTCCACGGACCTTTCCTCCACGACGGACGCGCCGACACGCTTCATGAAGCTGTGATGCTCCACGGGGGTGAGGGCAGCGCCTCGCGCGATGCCTACAGCAACCTGACCCCGGCCGAGCAGGCCCTCGTGATCGAGTTCTTGGAGGCCCTGTAATGAGCAAAATGCAGCACGTATCCAGCTCCTTGAAGTTGGCCCTCTCGGTCCTGGTTCTCTCCACGCTGGTGACGACGTTCACCCGGGCGGAAATCATCACCGATTCGACTCCTGTCCCCCCGGCGGGAACGGAGGGGGGACCCATCGCGGGTCTCTCCGCCCCTGAGCTCGATCAGTGGATGCGCGGTCGCAAGGTCTTCGACCGCGACTGGAAGCTCGCGGAAGGTCTCGGCACCCCCGAGCTGAACGCCGACTCCTGTCGCTCTTGCCACCAACACCCCATCATCGGGGCGGGCGGTGGACTGGACACGAACGTATTTCGCTTCGGGTCGGACAACAACGGCAACGGGCCGTTCTCAGACCTTCCCGGCGGCCAAGTGGCGAGCAAGCTACGTCGCCCCGATATGCCGGGACGGGAAGAATCGAACCTGTCGGCGGATGTCTTTGAAGTCCGGCAGACCCCGAGTGCGCTCGGGCTCGGTCTCGTCGACACGATCTTTGAGGCAGCCATCCTCGCGAACGAAGACCCGTTCGATACGAACGGTGACGGCGTGCGGGGCGTGGCGCGGATGCTGAACGTCGCTGGCTTCCTCGAGGTGGGGAGGTTCGGCTGGAAGGCCCAGGTCCCGACCGTCCAAGACTTCGCGCGGGATGCACTCGGCGGCGAGACGGGGATCACGGTTCCCGACGACGGACGCGGCTTCGGTGCGCTCACCGACGGAGACAGTGTCGCCGATCCTGAGATCCTCCCCGGCGACTTTGCAGACCTCGTGTTCTACCTCGAGACTCTCGCCGCGCCTCCGCGCGCCGGCGGCACCGACCCTGCGATCGCTGCCGGCGAGGCGCTCTTTTCGACCATCGGTTGCGCGACGTGTCACATTCCGAGTTTGCCCGGATCGGGCGGCCCCGTGCCCCTCTACTCCGACCTTCTCCTGCACGACATTCACCCCGCGAGCTTCCGCGGGATGGGCGAGCCGGATGCGCCGGTCGGGATGTACAAGACACCAGTCTTGTGGGGAGTCCGCAATACCGCGCCGTATCTCCACGATGGCTCCGCGACGACGCTCGCCGATGCGATCGACGCCCACGACGACGAGGCGGCGCTCGTCCGCGCCGCGTTTGACAATCTGACGCCGACGGAGCAAGCTGCGGTCCTCGCGTTCCTCGCCGATCTCTGATCGGCGCTTGCTCGTTTTCCATCTGAGGCTCGCTCCGATCTTCGCCTGGAGGATCGGAGCGAGTCTCGTTTCGGGGGGACTGCCATGATCGGCTTTCGACCCTGGGTCCGATCTCCGCACCTCGTCGCAGTTCTGATGCGTCCTTTGGCGTGGGTTCTCTGCGCCTTCACCCTCAGTGCTCTCGCCAGTTGCGACGGGCCAGCCCGCAACGATCCGAACACGGGCGCGGCGACCTCGGATGCTCCGCGCGATTTCGACGGCTTGCTCGGCGAGACCGGCGCGCCGGAGCTGGCCCGCTGGCCAGAAGACCGCCCGTGGAGCCCTCCTTTCGTCGCGCGCGCGCGCCTGCCCCGCGGCACGACCATCAGCTGGAGCTACGACCGGACCGGGGCACCTCTCCCCGAAGAAGCAGTCCTCCCGATGATCAGAAAAGTCTTTGCCGAGTGGGGGCGTGCGGGGGGCGGATTCACCGTCGTCGAGGATGCGGTTCCGACGCCTCGTGAGGAGACGAAGGCGATCGTGATCGGTTGGCGGCGCGGCGCACACGACGAGTGCACCCCGTTTGTCGGCTGGGATGGCGGTCTTGCCCATGCCACCGATCCGAACTGGCCCGGAGTCGGCTTCGTTCATCTCAATGCGTCCTTGGAGTGGTCCCTCGATGCTGAATCCGCGGACACAGAGGTCCCCCCCGGTCCGCGGGGGGTGGCGTTGCGTCGACCGCGGAAAACTCAGCTCGAGACCGTACTCCTCCATGAAATCGGTCACACCCTCGGCCTCGGGCACTCGAGTGACGCCGGGTCGATCATGTCCGAGCTCTACAGCGGCACGGATGCCCCATCCGGGAGCGCAGTGGCGCGCCCCCCCCAAATCACACCCAGTGATGCGGCGGGAATCCAGTCGCTCTACGGGGGTGGGTTGACCGATCGTTCCGACCTCTTCATCTGCTCGGTCGATGGGTCGGGGGTGCCTTACCCGGTGGCGCCCGCGCTTCGGCGTGTCGCTCCCCCTGGGGTCGTCGTGTGGGATGTCATCGATGTCGACGGCGATGGTCTCGATGAAATCATCACATGGCCCGCGTCATCCGATCCAGGTACTTCGGAGATCCAGGGGCGCGGGATCTGCGTGTATCACTTCGGTGAAATGGCGCTCCTCGAGCGCGCCGAAGGGCCGGCGCGGGGGATGATCGATCCGGGGCGCCCGCTGCTCCTTCGCGACGGGCTCAGTCGGGTCCGCACCGGCGAGCTCGGTTATCGGATCGGCGACGCTCCGATCACACCGATGAGATTCTCGAGCGACGGTCTCCCGATCACACCGGCCGAGCGACGGGAAGACATCGATGAAAGGTGGTGGATCGGGGGGAGCCTCGCGCCCCATCCGCTCCGAGATCTCGACGGTGACGGTCAGATCGATCGCCTGATCGCGGGTGAGCCCGACGCCGAGGGGCGACGCGGGTTTCGGTTTGCCGATGAGGAGGACGACGTCGGGGAGGGGAACACGCGACCGGTGAGCTTCCATGCGCGCGCGGCGATCCCGGCCGACGTGGACGGCGATGGGATCATGGAACTGATCGTTCAGGGGCTGGAGTAGAGGCACCCATTCGCGGTTCGGAGCCCCAGCAGCCAGACCCAACTGTCAAGACTGACAACGTACGCGTCATTACTGACAACCTGTTCTTCTCCGCGGTTGTCAGTTCTAGTGTCGTCGATACAATCTCACAGTATATCTAGCAACTTTCCCCAGCCGCACCCGGCTCGTGCGTCTGTGGGCACTCTATTCCATGGTTCATCTTGCATCAGAGGTCTGGTGGGGGTGACCGGTCAGGTGGTTTGTATGTGGGCTCGTATTCAGCACTCGCTCATGCTCTGCGCCGCTCTCTTGAGCGCGATCGCTCTCTGCGCGACCTCTCCTTGGCTGCTCGGGGCGACTGTCCACGCCCAGGAGATGGCCCCGGATGCTCCGGTGTCCGGCGCCCGGGTAGCCGGACGAAACGCCGAGATCGACGCGCCGACGACTCTGGGGCTCACGTCCTTCGTGTCTCCTGAATTCGAGTTCCGTGCTTCCGGTGAGGATCGCTGGTCCGCGCCGAACCGCGTGCAGGGACTCCGCGCGCTGGTGACTTCCGACACCATCGAGATCACCCCACGCGCCGCAGCAAGTCTGTGGAGCTGGACACTCGAAACCGCCCGTTGGGGGCGCGGGGAGAACCTGTTCGCGTGGCCCGAGAGCTTCGGTTCGATCGCCGATCGCGATGAAGTTCGGTTCCCGGCGATCGAGGTCGAGAGCTGGGTTCAGAACGAGCACTGCGGGCTCGAGCACGGCTGGACGATCTTCGCTCCCCCGAGTTCCACTTCGATGCCGGGCTCGCTCACCATCGAGATGATCTCCCACGGCCTCACCCCCATCGACTCAGAAGATGGCGACGATCTGACCCTCGTCACTTCCGATGGCGTGCGCGTACTCGAGTACACTTCGCTGTTCGCCTGGGACGCCCAGGGGAGAACTCTCCCGAGCCACTTCGAAGTAGACCGCGATGTCATTCGGATCGTGGTCGATGACCTCGGTGCCGTCTATCCGATCGAGATCGACCCGCTGGTCACCGCCGCACCCTTCTGGACCCAATCGGGGGACCAGTCCGGGAGTGAGTTCGGGCACGCGATCTCTGGTGGGTTCGACATTACGGGGGACCTCCTCGACGATATTGTGATCGGTGCTTCCGATTACGACGCCGGTCAGCTCGATGAGGGGATGGTCTTCCTGTACGCCGGGGGCGCGCCCGGCCAGCCCGCTCTGACTCCCGTCTGGACTGGCGAGGGGGAAGACGCCGGCGCACAGTACGGGCGATCGGTTGCCTTGGTGGGTGACGTCAACGGCGACGGTGCCGTCGATCTCTTGGTCGGTGCGCCGGGGGCCCGCGACGCGGGTCAGCCGGTCGGTGCTGCCTACCTCTACTACGGGCCTCTCGGAGCTCCGACCACTCTGCACGGGGATCCGTTCAACGCTTCCTGGAGCCAGTTCGGTCCCAGTCTCGGTTCCGGCTTCGGCACTTCGGTCGCCGCAGCGGGCGACCTGAACGCAGATGGCTTTGCCGATGTGATCATCGGCGCTCCTCAAGCGCTGGTCAGCGGGCAATCGCGCGGACGAGCCTATGTCTACCTCGGGAGCGCGTCGGGGCTCGTGTCCCCGCCCCTCGTCATCGATGGCGAAGGGTCTGGCGATCAATTCGGCGCGGCGGTCTCGACTGCGGGAAACTTCGATGGCGATGCTCTCGATCATGACGAAGTCTTGATCGGCGCTCCGAGCCACGCCGTGGGCGCGCAGGTCGCCGTCGGTGCCGCCTACGCATATCGACTGAACTCACCCGGCACCCTACTCGAACTGATTTGGCGCCTCGTCGGCACGGAGCCCTCCGCCTCGGTCGGATCGTCAGTCGCGGGCGGACTCGATGTCGACGGCCAGGGTGTCGCGGACATCGTCATCGGGGCGTACCTGCGCAACTCTCCCGCACCGACCTCAGACTCCGGCGCGATCCACCTCTTCCTCGGAGAGACGATCTCTGCCCTGCCGGGGGCATCGCTCCCCTCGCAGCAGACTCCATCCGATGCTGCCTGGACCGTCTTTGGCAATCAGACCGGTGAGACTCTCGGCAGCTCGGTCGCCCTGGTCGCGAACCTCGACGAGGACATGTTTGCCGATGTCATCGGGGGCGCGCGCCTCTACGACCTCGGCAACGCCGCCGGCAGCAACGCGGGCCGGGTCTCGAGCTTCCTCGGGAAAGCGGTCGCTCAGGATATCGCCGGAGGCCTCCAGCCAGGAACGTTTCGTACGATCGATAGTGCGGGAGACCGGGTCTACCACGGAACGAACGGTGGCTTCGGCGTGACGGTGTCCGCCGCGGGTGACCTCAATGGAGATGGGTACGGCGATATCGCGATCGGAGCCCATGGATTCGATGGAGCGACGATCAACGAAGGGCGTGTGGTCGTTCAACTCGGGTTTGCGGACTGCAACAACAACCTGGTCCCCGACGATCTCGAGCCGCTCTTCGAAGATTGCGACTCCGACGGGATCCCCGACGACTGCGAAGACGACTGCAACAACAACCTTCTCCCCGACGACTGCGAAGGTATCCCCCTCACCGATGCGTGGGTGGGTTCGTTCGCGATGCCGCCCGGTGCAGAGACGGTCCTCCCCTGCGACATCCCCGGTCTCGTTCCTCCCCAAACGGTGTGCGGCTTCTCGAGCCCAGGAACGATCATCGACCTCGATGTGGCGATGACCGCGGTCTTCTCGACTCCGAGCTTCCAGGTGCGCCTCACGCATCCGAGCGGGTTCCCCTCGATCATCCTCTACAACGGACTCGGTGGCATCGCGAGTGGCGTCTCCGTGCAGTTTGACGACGACGGCGGCGCGGGGAGCCTGCTCCCCGTCGAGCCGCTCTCGGCATTCGACGTCGAGAGTGTCTCGGGGGAGTGGAGTCTCTCCGTCGATGTCCCCGTGGGGCAAAACCTCACAGTGACAGCGCTCACGATCACTGCGAGCGTTCTTGATTCAGGTTTCGGAGACTGTAACGGAAACGGCCTGCGCGACCTCTGCGAGATCGACAGTGGTCAAGGGGCCGACTGCAACAACGACCTCATCCTGGATAGCTGTCAAGACGGAGACGGTGACGGGATTGCAGATGCGTGCGACAACTGCCCGAACGACTTCAACCCGAGTCAAGCCGATCTCGATGGGGACGGCGTGGGGAACACGTGTGACCTCTGCCAAAACTTCGACGACTCCATCGACGCCGACACTGACGGCATTCCCGACAACTGCGACAACTGCCCGTCGCAAGCGAACGCCAGCCAAGGGGACTGTAATAGCGATGGGATCGGCGACGCTTGTGATGCCGATTGCAACGGGAACGGGATCTCGGACATCTGCGAATTGATCGCGAGCCCCGAGGTCGATTGCAACAACAACGGGATTCCCGACAGCTGCGATCTCGCCAACTCGATCAACCCCGACCCGATCCCGCCGACGATCACCAGTTCCCCGGCCAGCATCACCCTGATCGCCACGCCGGGAACCTGTGAAGCAATCGCGACCTGGACGGCGCCGACCGCCACCGACAACTGCATCCTCTCCTCCATCGAACTGACTCATACGTCCGGGAGCAGCTTCTCGGTCGGAGTCACGCAGGTCACCATCACGGCGACCGATAGTATCGGTAACGTCGCGACGAGCACATTCCAGGTCGAGGTGCTCGACGATCAATTCCCGACTCTCGCGGGAGTTCCGACGGGAATCACGGTGACCAACGATCCCGGCAGCTGCGAAGCGGTGGTGGCATGGGCCGCCCCGGTCGCGAGCGACAACTGTCCCGACCCCGTGATTTCGTTCAGCCAGGGGCCGGGGACCACGTTCCCGCTGGGAACCACTTCAGTTCTCTACACGGTGGCCGACGCGAGTGGCAACGCGGCTTCTCTCTCGTTCGATGTGATCGTCGAGGATGGAGAGCCGCCGCTGATTCTCGGTGCACCGACCTCGGTGGACACTTCGACCGAACCTGGCGTCTGCACCGCCACCGCGACCTGGACCGAACCGACCTTCTCGGATAACTGCCCCGGAGCGACCCTGACCTCGAACCATGCGCCGGGGGAGACCTTCTCGCTCGGATCGACCGTGGTGACCTACACCGCAACGGACGCGGCGGGCCAGGTGGCGACCGCGACGTTCCCGGTCACCATCGCAGACCTCGAACTGCCGCTGATCTTGGGGACGCCGGCAAACATTACGATGGTCGCGGACCCCGGGCTCTGCGCCGCGACGACCACTTGGGCGGAGCCGGTCGCATCGGACAACTGCGGCGCTCCCACCCTCACGTCCGACATTCCGAGCGGCGCGCAGTTCCCCTTCGGCTCCACGACGGTGACTTACACCGCGACCGACGCATCCGGAAATGTCGCACTCACGAGCTTCACGGTCACGGTCAACGAAAGCGAGCCACCGACGATCAGTGCGGTTCCGCTCGACATCACTGTCCCGAACGATCCCGGCCTCTGCAGTGCGTCGGTCTCCTGGACCCAGCCCTCGGTTGCCGACAACTGCGGTTTGGTCAACCTCGGATCTGACGTCCAGAGCGGGGCGAGCTTCCCGGTCGGAACCACCGCCGTGACCTACACCGCCACCGACCTGACTGGCAATACCGCTTTGGCGACCTTCACCGTGACGGTCCAAGATATTGATCCGCCCGCGATCGCGACCGGACCGCCGGTGATCGTCCCGGTCAACCTGCTCGGGTGCGACGCTGTGGTGACCATTCTCTCGCCGACCGTCACGGACAACTGTGGAGTGCTCGACATGTCGAACAGCTTCACTGGAACTTCCGACGCGAGCGGAACCTACCCGCCAGGGACGACCACGGTGATCTTCACCGTGACGGATATCCACGGGAACGTCGGAACCGCGACCCTCGATGTCACGGTGGATGTGTCGCTCGTCGACTGCAACGGGAACGGCATTCCGGACGCGTGCGATATCGCTCAGGGAACGAGTGTCGATTGCTCGGTCTTGGGGGGGGTCCCCGATGGCATTCCGGATGAGTGTCAGCCGGACTGCGATTTCAACGGAATTCCAAACGTGTGCGAACCCGATTGCGATGGGGACGGTACTCCCGACAACTGTGCGTTCGGAACCGACTGTAACGGGAACCTTATCCCCGATTCCTGCGACATCACGAGCGGCCTCAGCCTCGATTGCGATGAGAACGGTTTCCCGGACGAGTGCCAGATCGCAGGGAACGGAACCTTGGACTGCAACAACAACGGGCTCCTCGACTCCTGTGAAGTTACCGCTGGTTTGGTTGGCGATTGCAACGGCAACCTCATCCCTGACAACTGCGAGGGGCTTCCCGATTGCGATAACGACGGAATCTTTGACGTCTGTGAGCCCGATTGTGATGGGGATGGGGTGCCGAACGATTGTGAAGGAGAGCCGGACTGCAACCAAAACGGTCTGCCCGACAGCTGCGATATCACACTCGGTAGTCAGGACTGTAACGCAAACGGGATCCCCGACGAGTGTGAGCCGGATTGCAACGGGAACGGAATTCCCGATGCGTGCGACCTGGGAGGCGTGTTCCCCGACTGCAACACCAACGGCATCCCTGATGGCTGTGAAATTACCCTCGGGCTGGTCACCGACTGTCAGCCCGATGGGATTCCCGATGTCTGTCAGCCCGACTGCGATGGGGATGGGATCCCCGATACCTGCGAGCCGGACTGCGATGGCAACGGCGTCCCGAACGATTGCGAGCCGAACATCGCCATCGACTGCGACTCGAACGGGATTCCCGACTTGTGCGAAGCCGATTGTGACGGGAACGGCGTCAACGATGCCTGCGACATCGGGAACGGCACCTACCTCGACCAGGACGGCAACGGTGTCCCCGATGTCTGCGAGTGCCCGGAGCTGCTCCTCCTCGAGTGTTCCATCGCGAACGGAGTGGTGACCCTGAACTGGACCGGCAGCATCGCCGTCTACGATTCGATCGAGATCAGTCGCGACGGGATTTTGATCGAGACGATGCCCGGATCGAGTTCGACCTTCACCAGTGACTTGAACCTCGTGCCCGAGTGCGTCGGCCAGTTCACCTACGGGGTGCGTGCGACGTGCGCGAACTTGGCCGCGACCCCCGAATTGACCTGCGTCCTTGAAATGATCCCAGCGCTCGAGTTCACCTTCGGCATCGCCGATCGCGTGGTCGAGTACCCCGCGAACTGGAGTGTCGCCGACTTCGTGGTCCGGCCGACGATCGCCGAGAGCGCGGGGAACCCCTGTTTCCCGAACCCGACCCTCGGCTTCTCGATGGGAGTGAGGCATGACCCCGCGCTTCTCGAGACCCTCTCGATCGCGCCGACCCCGGAGCTTGCGCAAGCGGTGGGGGGGGGATCGACTTCTTCTCCCACGATATCTTCCCCGATGGCTGGACTCTGGGTGTTCTCTACTCGATCGATCTTCCCTTGATCAGCGTGCCGATCGCCAGTGAGCTCCCGGTGGCGGAAGTCTCCTATCGCACCTCGTGCGTGCTCTCCGGGCAGCCGCCGAGTCTGACGACGCTCGAGTTCACGACGGGGGGGAACGACCTCGGAGCGCCCTCGGTCGGGAACCTCGTCGTGGTCGCGGGGGTCGAATTCGCTCCGATCTTGATCGCGGGAACTTTGGACCTGACGCCGGTCCCAGAGGTGGCCTTCGTCCGCGGGGACTGCAACTCGAACGGCGACCTGTCGATCACCGATGTGGTGACCACGCTGAACTTCATCTTCGGGAACGGCGGGATCGCGAACTGTCTCGACGCCTGCGACGCGAATGACTCAGGAAGCCTCAACCTGGCAGACCCGATCCACTGCCTGACATTCATGTTCGCCGCCGGGCCGGAGCCCTCCGGGCCGTACCCGCTCTGCGGGCTGGATCCGACCCCGGACTCGCTCGGCTGTGCGGCGTTCACTGCCTGTCCCTCCTGTCAGAATTAGCAAGTCCGACAATTCTGCTTGATCCGCGCGGTGTCGAAGGCTCGAAGAGCCCTCGGCACCGCGCGTTTTTCGTTCGGGGGGGGGCGCAAATCCACCCATCGGAGGTCGCTCTCGGCTATTCTCACCCTCCGACCGATTCCTCGATGCGGTCACGATTGCCTTACGATAATCCTCTTGACCACGAGGACGATGTGAGTCTAAAGTCCACAGGTATCGATCGATGTACTCGTCGGAGAGCACAACCCCACCCGCCGCGCTTTGTCGAGATCTCGGCTCTGGAAGGTTTCCAGAGAGATCTCGAATCCAGATCAACTCGTCGGAGAGCACAACCCCACCCGCCGCGCTTTGTCGAGATCTCGGCTCTGGAAGGTTTCCAGAGAGATCTCGAATCCAGATCACCGACCGGTACGTACGGCTCTGTTTGCGTATACCCTGCGACAGGAGGAACTGTGAGCACTCTCATTTCAAGGATGGCTTTGCTGCACGCGGTGTTGTGGCTCTTTTTGGCGGTGGGGACAAGTCCCGCTTATGCAGGGGCTGTTTCTCCCACATGCCCGGATCTCATGAACTTCGACGCGACGTTCATGGGGGCGAACGCGGCCTGCACAGAGTCGATGTTCATGTTGACCGCGACCCTCGACACCTTCAACGACTGCCTGGCGCCGGCCGGACAGATCATCGTGGAAGCGGAGGATGGAGCAATTCTTGGCGGGCCGAAGATCGCCGTCTTCATCAGCGGTTGCAGCGCAACCCCTGGCCAAGTTCTTTCCAATGTGGCCGTTGTCCCCTTCTTCTCCTCCGGGCTCGTGAAATTCACGTATCGGGTGGTGGGAAGCGCTGCGGCAAACTGCGGCAACGTGCCGGGAACGGTGATGGTCGCGCTCCCCAACATCGCCACGGTGAAGGTCTCTCCGGCCGTGACCGGTCTAGCGGCAGCGTTCAATGGCGCTGATGTTGATCTCACCTGGACGCTGCCCGCGTTCGTCGGGGATGGTTACAACACCATTTCTGTCCAGCGCCGCGCGCTCCCTGCCGGGGCCTTCACCTGCCTCGGCATCATTCCGGGCGATGATCTCATGTACACCGACACGGCGCCCCCGGCGAGTCCGGGCGGCTTCGAGTACCGTCTCCGCGGAATTCTCTCTCCGGGCTCGGTGATCGGGAACTGCGCCCAATTCGATGCGGCTGACTTGGTCGTCCCCTTCTGCGGCAGCCTGGGATCACTCGTCACCGTGCTCGCCGCACCGTCCGCGTTCCTCGACATCGAGGACCTGGTTCAAGCGACGCCGAACACGCCTGGTGTCCAGGTGAGTGTGTTTCTCACCTCTGCCAACCACGTCGGCGTGACCTCTGTGGGGATTGCTGTGGCGCACGACAACGCCATCATCACTCCCTGCGCCGTGACCCTCGGTGTCGATGCGCCGCTCGGGGCCAGCCTCCAGACGATCGCGATCGGGACCCTGGGAGTCACCGCGGGGTTCGTCGTCGACTTCGGCCCTCCGATCGTGGCAATTCCCGCTGGAGGGCCCCTCGAGATCTTCAAGCTCTGTTACAACACGCTGGCGACCGCGAACGTCACTACACCTCTCACTTTCTCAACCGCCTTGGCGCCCGGCACGACGGAGGTCTTCGCGATTCCCAACGTGGCCGCGAACAACATCTCCCAGGCGATCGTCGCGCCGGAGCTGACGCTCTCGGCTGGCTCGATCCAGATCCTGAACGCCGATTTCGTGCGGGGTGACTTCGACGAAGACCAAAACATCACGGTGACGGACGCGGTACTGATTCTTGCTGCGCTCTTCGGGGCGCCCGCGCCGCCGATCCTCTGTCAGGATCTCGTTGACGTGAATGACGATTCAGCCACCGACATCGGGGATCCGATTCTCATTTTCAACTACCTATTCACTTTGGGGACTCCGCCGTCGCTCCCCTTCGGCTTCCCCCTCAACACGAATTGCGGCCCCGACGTGGTGACGGCGGGAGATCTACTCGATTGCCTGACGCCCCCGGCGTACTGTCCTTAGTCACCCCTACGTCAAGGAGAGTCCGTGACCCTGCTTCACCTCAATCAAATGACAAAAGGATCCACCATGCGAAGCATGAAGATGATCGCGAGTTTCGCACTCGCTTGGGGAGTTCTGATCGGCCCAGTGCTCGGTCAAGATAACTGCGCCGCTCCCACGGCGCTGACAGTCAACACCCCACAAGCGTACGACCTCGCCGGAGCGTCAGCGCAGGCGCCAGCTCCGTCAGCCTGCGGAAACCTCACCCTGAACGGCACTCGGAACGACATCTGGTTCTCCTTCACCCCTGCGATGACGGAGTGCTACCAAATCGGAGTGCTCCCCCAGGGCGACGTCAGTGTGTTCTTGTACCAGCCAGGGGTTGGGGCTCCCTGCCCCCAAGACGTCGACCTCCTCGCCTGTGCGGATGGAGGAATCACTCAAACCCTGACGGCCGCCACGACCTATCTGATCCGGCTGGCTCCGGCGACCGCCTTCAGCCCCGTGAGTGCTGGATTGTTGACCGTTCAGGGTCCCTCGAGTGCTGCAGCAAACAATCTCAACTTGACCACCTCGGCGACCAACATTCCCGTGGGAGGCTCGTTCACGGCGACAGTGACGCCGGTGTTTCAAGACGCGATCTCCGCACTCGATTTCGGACTCGTCTATGATGCGACGAAACTCGTGCCGACGGCCTTGTCGACGATTCCCGCCGGCAACAAGCCAGTGGCATCCCACTGGTCAGGCGCGGCGGCCCTCCTCATCAACACCATCACTTCGCAGTTCAACAATCTTGGCGAAGACAGCTTCACGTACAATCTCGTCGTCTTCTCCACCGGAGGCGCCTTAGCTCTTCCGAGCGAACTGGCTTCGATGACGGTCACCTTCACGGTCTTGGCTCCACTCGGTGACACCACCACCATTTCGATTGGCGCGGGCACGACCGCTGCTATGCCGGACTCGATTTCGGCTTGTGCCACGTCGCTGGTCTTGGGCGCAGATCTCGTGGTGACCGCTCCGATCAACCTCACTGTGGTTGCCGCAGTTGGATGCCAGCCCCCTTCGAACCTCACCGCCTCCACCGGGCTGGCTGGGGTCACGTTGAACTGGGATCCGGACGCCTCTCCCCTGATGTACGAAATTGAACGAAACGGTGGGGTGATCGATACCATCGCCGCCCCGGCAATTTCGTACCTCGACACCACCGCGAGTGCCGGTCAGTACATTTACATCGTACGAGCGCTCTGTGCCGCCCTCGCCACTGCGGACAGCCTTCCCGTCACTGTCGATGTGGCCGTGTACACAGCCGGAACCCTCGCAGCCCCAGCGGTCGGCTTGCCGGTCTTCCTCGAGTTCGACGCGGGAGATGTGTCTGGTGGATCGTTCGGGTTGCGTCATGACAGCGCAAACTTGACAGCGACCGGTTTCACATTCGATGCCGGTCTCCAAGTCCTCAATGGTGGCGCCGGTCCCGATCTTTCTGCGTTCCAAATCATTACGGTCGGCGCTGCGCAAGTCGGGGTCACCTATGGATTCATCATCTCCACTGCACTTCCGTTCGAAGTGTTGATGCCGACGGGAGCGCCGATTCCGCTGCTCTCCGTCCAGTACAGCATTCCGCTCGGGGCCGTTCCGGGGCCGCAGCCTGTCACCTTCGCGGACGATCTCAGCACGAATCCCGCCGGCGGCGTCCCCTCGACCCCGGTCGCGGTGACCTTCCAGAGGATTGCGGATCCGTTCCCCAGCCAGCTCAACGCGTTGTCGATCGACGGCTCCGTCCTGGTCGGGGGCTTCTTCATTCGGGGTGACATTAGTGGGGACGATCTCGTGCAGTTGGTCGATGTCATTCGACTGCTCGAGGCCCTGTTTGTCGCTGGAGCACCGCCCCTCCTGTGCGCTGACGCGGGGGACATCAATGATGATGAAACAGTGTCCATTGTCGACGCCATCGTCCTGCTCACCTACCTCTTCGGAGGAGGAGCTGCACCGCCGCCTCCGTTCCCCGCTTGTGGCCTCGATCCTACCCCGGCTGCCCCCGCCATCGGGCCTCTCGATTGCGCCGTGAATACCGGGACCTGCTAGGCGGATCGTCGTTTGACTGTTTCTCGGCCATTGAGTCTCGAGCTCCCGATGCACCGCTTATGGTGATCGGGAGCTCGAAAACTCGCCAAGCTTGAGACTGGGTTATTCGGGTGTCGCGTCGCGTTCTTGGGCTTGTTCTGAGGTGATCGCGATCGCGAGCCTGCAGGATCTGCCGGGCGAACCTCACTTCTCAGATCCTATGAAGGAGACGAAATGCCTCGGCACACTTCAGTGCTCGCCGGTTGCATCCGGATCGTGTTGTTCACACTCGCGACAGGGGCCGTGCCGGTCTTCGCGGATCCAGTAGACCCACGATCCGAATCCCCTTCAGCCGAGGTTCGCTCCACGGCTCCCATCACCTTCTGGACCGGACAGGGACCCCAGGCGGTCCTCTCGAGGTTGGATACCGAGGGTCATTCATTCTTCGCGGCCCCGGCTGGTAATCTTTGGTCGGGGCGCATCACGACATCGGGGCTTCGCTTCGACGGCGTGGAGCAGCCGATCGGTCCCGGTGCTCTCTGTGAAGGAGCCGAGACGATCACCATCGACCGGGCGATCATCGATGATCACTACGATCGTTCCGCGAGTGGAGTGAAGCAGAGTTGGACCATCGAAGAGTGCGAGGGCTCCGCCGGCGGAATCCAACGACTCGACCTCGAAATCGCCCTCGAGGGACTGGATGCCATTGTCGACCCTGCTCTCGATCGGGTGATCCTCAGATCCACAGGCTCTGCTGCGCGCATCGAGTGGAATGGCTTCTCGTCCCAAAACGCTCTCGGCGAGGAGCTTCTCGTCATCCTCTCCCCGTGCGAGGTCGGGTTGCGGATCACGATCACTTCGGACCGCCTGGTCTTCCCAGTAACCATCGACCCTGTGCTCGCGCTCCCAGCCGTGTGGTCGTCGACGGGAGCTGCGGATGATGGTCTCGGCGGGGCATTCGCCGGAGGGGTCGATCTCAACGGTGATGGGGTGCCCGATTTCGTCGTCGGTGCGCCCACCGCTCTCGCTGGAAACGGCCGCGTCGATTTGTATCAGGGGGTTGTCGATGGATTCCCCATGTTTCTCACACAGATCGTCGGCACTTCGGACGCCGGAGTCGGCACGGCGATCGCAGTCGGGGATGTCACGGGAGATTCTGTTCCGGACCTGATCCTCGGCGCGCCAGGCTCGATCGTCCTCGGGGAACCCCGGGGACGCGTCGCCATTTTTCCGGGGCCGTTCCTGCCATCCTTCAATGCGCTGAACTTGACCAGCGCAGCGTGGAGCTTCGCGGGTGCGGCCGTCGACGCTGAGTTCGGAAAAGCGGTCTCGCTCTCCGATCTCAACGGTGACGGCGTTCTCGATGTCGTGGTGGGGTCGACCGATCCTACTCCTGGCGGGGCGGGAATCGTCTCTGCCATCTTCGGTGGAGTCACTCCCCAGCTTTCCCCCCATACGATGACCAACTCTACCGATCCTCGTTTTGGGTCGGTCCTGGCCCCCGGCGGGAGCGACTTGGCAGGCTTCGGCCGAGTCCTCATCGGGTCTCCCGGTTACGCGGGCGCGGGTCCCGATCAAGGGGCGGTCTACCAGGCGACCCTATCCGCCTCTGGCTGGCAACTGGAGTGGTGGCTGGAAGGGGATCTTCCGGGAGCAGAGTTCGGCTCCTCGATCGTCGCCGACGCCGACCTCGATGGGGATGGATTCCTCGATCTTGCCATCGGCGCCCCGCGGCGTGACGCGGGGATCGTTCCCGGGACCGGCGCGGTGTTCTTCTACTCGCCCACGCCCGACACTCTCGGGGGGACACTCGCCTTGCTTCTGGATCCGACGGTCCTGATCACCGGGACTCAGGCGAACGAAGAACTCGGCGGTGCTGTGCACTTCTCTGAGTCTCTGAATGGAGACGGATCGGCGGACCTGATCGTGGGCGCCCGAGGCTACGACAGCGGCCCGATCGTCGATGCCGGCCGGGCCCTGGTGTTCAGTGGCCGACGGATGGAGAGCCAGAATCTAGGTCCTGGGGTGACGAACCTGTCCGAGGCGGATGCCCTCTGGATCGTCATTGGGGATGAAGGATCGTTCGGATCTGCGTTCACGGGTCATTCGGACCTCGACGGCGATGGGAAGGGGGACCTGGTCGTCTCCGCACCGCTCGCGGGGGAGGGTGGTGCCGGCGTGATCCGACTCTACCCCGGGTTCGATGACTGCAACGAGAATGCGCTCCCCGACTTGGTCGAGCTCCAGATCGTCGACTGCAACTTCAATGGGATCCTTGACGACTGCGAAGAGGACTGTGACAACGACTTGATCCCGAACGATTGCGAAGACGACTGCGATGGGGACGGTATTCCCGACGACTGCGATGACGATGAAGATTGCAACGGGAACGGGATCTCCGATGAGTGCGAGCTCGCGAGCCTCCTGTTCGACCACGACTGCAACGACAACCTCATCCATGATGACTGTGAGCCGGATTGCGACGGCGACGGAGTTCCGGACGATTGCGAGATCGATTGCGATGGCGACGGAGTGCCCTCGGTTTGCGATCCGGGTGACCAATGTATCCAAAACCTCGCCTGCAGCACGCCGAGCAACTGCCACGTCGATTTGACTTGGCAAAATGCCGGCTACTTCGACTCGATCCGAATCCTCTTCCAAGGGGACCACCTCATGACGGTCGCCGGCGATGCGACCTCCGCCCAGGTCACTCTCCCCGCCGGCTCGGTCGGAGAACTCTGCCTCGTCCCGAGGAAAGACGGCCAGGAGGGGAGTTCGAGCTGCTGCCCGGTGGATTGCGGTGCCATGGTCGAGCAACCGCCCACGGGCCTCGTGTGTGGCGCGGTCTCGAACGGAACCTGCGCAATCACAGGCTCGTGGATGAACCAAGGACAGTACTCTCAGATCGAGATCCTGATCGACAACATTTTGGTCGCCAGTGTGGATGGCGCGGCGGAGTTCGCGACGATCTTCGGGCAGGGCCCGGGGGTTCACGAATTCTGTATTCGCGCGACCTCCGTCGGGGGAACTGTCTTCCCGCTGGTCTGCTGCATGGCGGATTGCGGTGGGGCACCAACTCCGCCGGTGGCGCAGCTCGCTTGCGACGTGACGACGGGCGCCACCTGCGCGACGACTCTCACTTGGATGAACGGAGCACCCGACTACGACGAGATCCGGGTCTTCCAGAACGGCACTCAGATCGCCATGCTCCCCGGCACCGCAGTGACCTACGACACCCCCATCATCGGGCAGGGAAGCACCGCGAATTTCTGCGTGCGCGCCGTGCGGGGTGGGGTTCTCTCCCCGGAGGAATGTTGCCAGGCGAACTGCCCCATCGTCGCAGCACCGCCTCCGGTCACAGGTTTTACCTGCTCTCTCGATTCCACGGGCGCCACCTGCGACGTGACGCTCATGTGGACCAATGGCGCTCCCGACTACGATCAACTGCTCGTGTTCCGGGACGGTCTACTGGTGGGGACTCTCCCGGGTGACCAAACGACGCTCCCGGCGACCCTCAGTGCTGGGTCCACGGTTGAGTTCTGTATTCGCGCCTCTCGCGGGGGGCTCTTCTCGGCCGACGTCTGTTGTACTCAAACGTGTCCCCAAATCGTGGCCCCGCCACCGGTGACGGGGCTCACCTGCCCCGCGACTCCGATGGGGAACAGCTGCGAAGTCGTCCTGACCTGGACCAACGGCGCGATCGACTACGATGAAGTGCGGGTCTTCGTGAATGGTGCCCTCGCCGCCAGCCTTCCCGGAACCGACACCATGTACACCGATACGATCGGTCAAGGTGTTGTTGCGGACTACTGCGTGCGTGGCGTTCGGATGGGGCTCCTCTCCCCCGAGGAATGCTGCCTCGCGGATTGCCCCGCGGCCGTCGCCCCCCCGCCTGTTCAGAACGTTCAATGTAACCTGACGGCGGGCATGCCGTGCGATGTCGCGATCTCTTGGACCCTTGGCGCGGCGGACTACGACGAGATCCAGATCTTCCAAGACATGGTTCTCATTGCGACGATTCCCGGATCGGATACGAGCTTCCTGGCCACCCTTGCAGTCG
The DNA here is from genome assembly GCA_937876125.1 of uncultured bacterium. Lineage (GTDB taxonomy): Bacteria > Planctomycetota > UBA8108 > UBA1146 > UBA1146 > JAFMMO01. The sequence goes on along the minus strand of CALEHF010000091.1, from coordinate 2,721 downwards.
GGGGCAGCTCTGAGTTCTGCGTGGTCGCGGTGCGCACCATGTTGAGCTCCCTGGGAGCGTGCTGCTTGCCGCAGATTTGCCCGCTCCCGCCGCCGGAGAACATCAGCTGCGTTGTGAGCCTTGTCGTTCTAGACTGCGTTCTTGCGGTGAACTGGACCAACCCGGCCGTGTACTCAGATATCCTCGTGATCGTCGACGGAGTGACGGCTCAGACCTTGGCCGGGAACGCCGTGATGACAATGTTGACTCTCACCGGAGGAGCAGCGCTGCCCGACGTCTGTTTGGTCGGCGTTGCCGCCAATGGATCGATGTCCGCGCCCGCGTGCTGCCCAAGTTACGCTTTGGACTGTGACATGAACGGGCTCCCGGACGCCTGTCAGCCCTTCGTGGACTGTAACGGCAACGGCGCCGCCGACTTCTGCGACATTGCACTCGGAATCAGCTTGGACGCCGATTTGAACGGCGTTCCGGATGAGTGCGGCATGTTCATTCGAGGCGACGTCAACATGGACACGATCATAGGGTTGGTCGATGTCATTCGGTTGCTCGAGGTTCTGTTCGTGGCGGGAGTTCCCCCAGCTACGTGTGAGGCTGCGTTGGACTTGAACGACGACGACCAGGTTCAGATCGTGGATGCGATCCTCGTTCTGACATATCTCTTCGGTGGCGGGGCTGCCCCCCCGCTCCCCTTCCCCGGGTGCGGCCCGGATCCGACGGTGGGTCCCATACTCACTTGCGCCGTGTCCGCCTCCGGCTGCTAGTTCGTCAGTGACTCGAAGCTGTGATGGGACGAGTGGGTGAGAGTTGCGACGCTGGCGATGGCACTCTGCGTTGGATCCTCTTTGGGGGCCCAGGGGTCGAACTTCGCGCTCACGCTCTCTTCTCCCACGATCGGTGAAGACACGACGGGCGTCATGAGCGCGTCTCTCGAGTCAGACAGCGCACCGATCGCAGCGTTCGCCTTCGCTCTCTGTTTCGATTCGAGCCAGCTCGAGTTCATGTCTCTCGAAGTCGACCCTCTCGGCTTCATGGCGGGAGCGGGAGGATACGACTACTCGGCGGTGGTGATGGACAGCACGGGCGTGGGAGTCGCCGTGATCGTCGACTTTGAGCTGGTGACTCTGCTACTCCCCGGGGTGGAGCACGACGTCGCTCATATTCGGTTCCATGCCCTCGCTGATGCGGGAACGATTGTCGATGTGACGGTGTGCGACAATGCCGTCTTCTCCCCTTCTGACACGCCGGTGAATCTGCTGGTGCTCACCGAGGCGAACGTCGAAATGACGCTCACCAATGTGCCCCTGGGGCAGGTGTCGATCGAGGCGGGGGTGACGTTCCTACGGGGGGACTTCAATCGGAACGGTTTGATCGAATTGATCGACGCGATCCAGCTGTTGACGTGGGGGTTCCTGAACGGGTCGCCCCCGGGGTGCCTCGAACTCGTGGATTACCAACGCGACGGATCGGTGAGTGTCACGCTCGAGGCGATCCTTCTTCTCAGCTATCTCTTTCTCCAAGGAGATCCCCCCGCAGGTCCGTTTCCAGACTGCGAACTCGTCACCACGGGAATGGACTGCGATAGCGGTAGCTCAAACTGTCCCTGAGCCTCTGCGCGTCGCTCACAAGGACTGATGTTCCTTCTGTCCCGTTCGGGGTATTGGCCACTATTGGTCATACGGGTGGCTAAAGATTGCCAGGCGGGTCTCTGACCTGACCCCTTGGAAGTGTAGAACCCCAGTTCCCCGCCGCTGGCGAGTTCTCGCCGGTCTGGCACGAGGAGTGCGGACGGTTGCCCGGTGCTCACAGACGAGGCGACGCTCTGCCCTCGACATCCCGCAACATGTTCTGAATTTGCAATTCGCCTGGCTTCAACCGAAATGGGTCTACGCAATGATGAATTCCCGCTTCGCATCCGTCTCTTCGACAGTCGCGGCTCTTCTGCTGCGCTCTTCCGTGATCCGGTGCCTTACGCTGTTCGCCGCTCTGGCGATCCCCATCGTCGGGCAGGGGCAAGGGACTTCTTTCATCGAGGTGGAGACGATCGCCGGAACCGCAGGTGCGAGCGCTTCCATCTTGACGACGGTGGAGCCGACAGCGGACATCAATGGCATCTCATTCGGCCTCTGTTTCGATTCGAGCATTCTTCAGTTCGCCTCGCTCACCCCTTGCGGCACTTGCTCCTTCGAGTTCTTCGAGGACGTTCTGACTGCAGAAGGCATTGGTGCTGCCATCATCACGAGTTTCACCGGTGCTACGTCCCTCCAGGCCGGGATCTCCCATCCCGTCACCGAACTCGCCTTCACGGTGGCCAGCGGTGCGGTGGGGTTCGTCCCGGTCTCGGTCTGTGTCCTGGCGACGGCGTCCCCTCCAGTGCAGATCGTCCTGAGCGATCCGGCTGGAACAGAGCTACCGACCACTCTCGTGCCTGGGGGAGTGGATATTGCCGGGGGAGCCGTGGAGTTCATTCGTGGAGACTTCAACAGTGATGGGTCGGTGGCGATTCTCGACGCCATCTCGCTCCTGACCTGGGGGTTCTTGAACGGCCCCGCTCCGTCTTGCCTCGCGAGCGCAGATTTCGATGGTAACGGAACCATTCAGATCACCCTCGAGGCGATCAACCTGCTGAGCTTCCTCTTTCTCAGTGCCACTCCGCCGAGCGCTCCCTTTCCCGGCTGCGGTGTGGATCCGCAGGCGGATTGTCTCGACTCTGGCTCGAGCTGT
>CALEHF010000090.1 GCA_937876125.1 uncultured bacterium | reverse complement strand
GGGCGATCCGGTGCCTGAGAATGTCGCCGGCAAGACTCTTCACGTCGTGGGGGGTGACGTAGGTGCGCCCTTGCAGAAGCGCGTGCGCCTTCGACGCCCGCATCCAGCCGATCGAGGCGCGCGGGCTCGCGCCGACTTCGATCATCCCATCGAGCGAGCCGATGCCGGCCGCCTTCGGCTCGCGCGTGGCGTGCACCAAGTCGACGATGTAGTCGCGAATCTTGTCGTCGACAAAGATCTGATCGACGCCCCGGCGCGCTTCCATGATCTGTTTCGGAGTCGCCACGTGCCGCACTTCAGGCATCGGTTGGCCGCTTGCCATCCGGTCGAGGACCTTGCGTTCCTCCTCTTTCGACGGGTAACCGACCCGCACTTTCATCAGAAAACGGTCGACCTGCGCCTCGGGGAGAGGGTAGGTGCCCTCCTGTTCGATGGGGTTCTGAGTCGCGAGAACCAGGAACGGCTCCTCGAGGAGATACGTGGTCCCCCCGATCGTTCCCTGGCGCTCCTGCATCGCTTCGAGGAGCGCCGCCTGCACTTTGGCGGGTGCGCGGTTGATCTCATCGGCGAGGACCAGGTTCGAGAAGATCGGACCCTTCTTGACCGAGTAGGTCGCCTCGCGCGGATTGAAGATCTCGGTCCCGATCACGTCCGCCGGCAACATGTCGGGAGTGAACTGAATCCGCGAGAATCCGGTGTCGATCGCATTGGCGAGACAGCGGACGGTCAGGGTCTTCGCGAGGCCCGGGACTCCTTCGAGGAGGATGTGGCCGCCGGTCAGAAGACCGATGAGAAGTCGCGAAATCATCGTCTCTTGGCCGACAAGAACCTTGCCGACCTCGTCCATGATTTCCCGTGCCAGGGTCGCCTGGGTGGTGACGATTCCATCGAGATTGGTGTCGAGTTTTGACATCGCGTCCCCTCGGGGAAGAGCCCCTTCATTGGAAGAGCCCTTACATTAGAAGAGCCCGGGCGATTTGCCCTCGGGCGGTGTCGTGCGGGTCACAGCTGGGCATTGGGTTGGATCTCTCAGACGACGCACGGGTCAGACCGCTTTACGCGCCAGAGAACTCCGAGCCGTCGGGGCCCAGGCTCGGAATCTTAGAGAAAGGGGCAAACTGGGGCCACCCATTCGAGGGAGGGCGATTTCGGCGATAGAGAGCGGTTCGCCACCGATTAGGCTCCGCGGGAGCGCCCGATCCGGAGTGCACGCAGGGTCTCTTTGGCCTCGGGCATTCGGAGCCAGGACCCCCCTCCGAGAACGACCCCTCCCCCGGCTGCGATCGTGATCGCGACCGTCGCGAGCCGGGGCAACACCCGATCGAATCCCCACGCCCCCTCGAGGAGCGGAAGGAGCACCGCGATCACCCCTCCCATCGCCACAGACAGCGCCACGCTCAGCGCGAGTCCCCGCAGCACCGCTCCGCCGCCGGGGAGGCTGGTCCTGAGGCCGAGCGCGAGCACCCCCGCGTTCAGCCCCGCGGCGATGGAGGTGCCGATCGCGAGGCCGAGCACTCCGAGAGTCTGATAGGTCAAGAGCGCGAACGTGGTGAACCCCGCCATGGAGAGGAACGCGCCCAGCATGGGGAGGCGTTCTCGGCCGAGGGCATAGCAAGCCGGGATCTGAACCTTGGTGATCGCGTAGAAGAGGAGGCCCACGCCGTAGCCGCGCAGGGCGATCGCCGCCCGCCTTGTATCTTCGGCGGTGAACGCTTCGTACTCGTAGATCAAGCGCACCACTGGGTCGGAGAGGACCCACAAACCGACCGCACAGGGGAGCGAGAGGAACGCGGTGAGTCGGATGCTGGCGGCGAGCCCTTTCGCGGCTGCGTGCACATCTCCGCCACTCAATTGCCGCGAGACATCCACGGTCGAGACGGTCGCGATCGCCACTCCGATGACCCCGATCGGCAGGTAGACCAAGCGAAATCCGTAGTTGAGTGCGGCAACCGACCCTTCGGCGAGCTGCGAGGCGAGGGTCGTGCCGACGAAGATGTTTACTTGTACCGCAGCGAGTCCGATCGCTGCGAAGGCCAGCTGCCGAAGGATCCGGCCAAGCTCTGGATGCCTCATGCGCAGGTCGGGGACCACTCGCAGGCCGGTGCGCCTGAGAGCGGGCAGCTGGATGGCGAGCGCTCCGATCCCACCGGCGAGCAGGGCGAGTGCCCACCCAGTGGCCGCTTCCGTCGTGCCGGTCCCCGACAGGAGCAGGCCTCCACCGACCGAGATCGCGAGTGCATTGGCGAGAGGGGGACCCAACGCGGGGGTGCTGAAACTCCCGTAGGTGTTCAGCACTCCGCGCACCACCGCGGCGAGCGAGAGGACCAAGAGGAACGGGAACAGGATCCGCGTGAGACGGATCGTCTCGGCGCGTTTCACCGCCCCGTCGGTTCCCTCCGCGAAGCCACTCGCGATGCCATCGACCAAGGCCGGAGCGAACAGGATGCCGAGCACCGTCAGTGCGCCGACGGTGAGCAGGATCGCCGAAAGGACCGCGCGTGCGACCCGGGCGGTCTCGGCATCGCCGCCCTTCGCGCGCGCGCGCCCCAGCGCGGGGATCAGCGTGGCGGAGAGGGCTCCTTCGGCGAACAGATCGCGGAGGAGGTTCGGGACGCGAAACGCCACGATCAGTGCATCGGCGTACATCCCAGCTCCGAAGAGTCGCGCGAAGACCTGCTCGCGAACCACCCCGAGGACCCGCGAGAGCAGCGTGAGCCCGGAGAGCCCTCGCGCGCGGTGGGCGAGGCTGCCGGTCGCCGCGCCCGTTGGAGGCTGCCCGGCCTCGCCTGGAGCCTCGGCCTTCGAATCCGTCACTAGTGAGCGATCCCTTCGCCGCGGGGCTTTGGTGTCAGCGCTGGCGATCGTACGGGAGAGCCCCTCGGTGCTCCAGGGACAGCTCGTATCGAAAAGAACCGGGGCGGGAGAGCTTCGACTCCCCACGCCCCGGTTCAAGATCATTCTGCGAGCGAAACCCCTACGGGCAGGGGGGGAAGCTTCCGCAGAGGAGCGTATCCGCGGTCGGATCGGGTCCGCACGTGGCGAACGGCGTCGCCGGATCCGGGGCGCCCGAGAACAAGTTCCCGAGGGCCGAGATCGCATCCGCGATGTTGATCCCGCCGTCATCGTTGACGTCGCACGCGTCGTCGCAGGGTCCCGGAGGCGCACCCGAGAAGAGCTGGCCGAGGATCGAGATCGCATCTGCGATGTTGAATCCGCCGTCGGCGTTACAGTCCGCGCGCTTGAAGCCACCGCTCGGGGGGAGGCCGCCGAGGCCCAGCGCACCGATGTACTCGAGCATCAGCGCGTTTTGATCGCCACCGTAGCCGCCGAACTCCCACGACTGGACGATGAGATCACCGCCCGCCGAGGTGTCCGAGAAGATCCCGGTGAGGTACGGCGTGCCGAGCGCGTCGTCGAGCTGCCAGATCGAGCCCGCACTGAGCACATCGGCGTCGAGGGTCGCGACGAGCAGCTGATCGGTCTCGTCCCCAAAAGTGGTGTCCGCGTCCTGGGTGTAGGCGACGTTCGCGAGCGCGCTCAGGTCGAGGCCGTTCCCCGAGTCGAGGCCGTCCATCCCCATGAACGAATCGTCACCGTCGAAGATTGAATCGTTGTGAATGATGTCGTCGACCCCGTCTCTGGCATCGAGCGTCGACAGGTCGTGGGAGAAGCCCCAGTGATCTGAACTCTCGAGGTAGAGCGCAATGTTGCCGACGCTCGCGGCGGCCAACAGGTCCCCTTGCACGGTCGAGAGCAGGAAGTTGGTCGGGAACGTACCCGCCGCCACCCAGATCGATTCGACCGCAGCATCCGAGAGACACGGATAGTCTTCGGGGTTCACACTGACCCGGCGGACCGAAGTGAGGCCGTTCGCGATCAGAGCAGCCTCGATCGCCGCGCCACTGTCGACCAGTCCGAGGTCGCCGAAATCGACGAGTCCTTCGAGCTGGAGGACGATGTGCGCCTCACCGTTGTAGCCCGCGAAGTTGAAGAAGCGATCGTCTTGACCGACGCCACCGGTGGCGCAGTTGCCGCGCACGGTGTACTCGTGGAAGCCCTCGAGCGGTGCGCTGTCGGTAAAGGTCTCGAGGGTGCCCGCGATGTTTGCGATCACCACTCCGTCGCGGAGCATATCGATCGAGGCGTAGCTGTCGCCGTTGGTCCAAGTGACCGTCAGTGTGTTCGCGAGACAGTCGAACGAACCGGCGAGGCTGGTCATCGGTGTGCAGCTCGCGGGGCAAACCAGGAGCTCCCAGGTGTTGAGAGTGCCGGTCGACCCGGGGAGGCTATCCGCGACGTTGAGGGTCCAGTCGCCGGTCACGATTTCATTGTCGAAATCGCTGAGGGTGCCCGGTCCGCTCGGGACCAAGGAGCCGAAGCCATCGTTGAAGCCCGCGCCGCTATCGTCGTAGCGACCGTTCACGTTCACACCCGCACTTTGGTCGTGCAAACGGACCGAGGTGCCCGACGGGGAGTCGAGCGTGACGATCAGGTCCGCCGTGGCTGGGTGATCGATGTCGATGTTGACGTCGAGGTCGTTGATCCCGTCGGTGTTCGTCGACGGGAACGAGATCGTGGTGTCGAGACCCGAAGCGTTGTTGTCGGGGATCGAGTCGACCGAGGGGAACAGCACGCTCCAGGAATCGAGCGTGCCACGCGCCGGGTCCGCCGCCGAAAGGAGGAACTCGTCCTGCATGGTGATGCCCCAAGTGCCGTCGGCGGTCTCGCCATCGAAGGTCGACAGGGGCGCGAACGGTTGCTGGGTGCTTCCGTTCGACATCGACACCGAGTCGTAGAGATTCGCCGACTCGTCGTCGAAGCGCACATCCATGTTGCCGGCGCCCCCCGCGTTCAAGCCATTGTGGACTCGGACCGAGGTGTTCGCCGGCGAGAAGATGTCGACGATCAGATCGCCGACGAACGGGTGGGTCGTGTTGACCTGGACGTCGATGTCGGTCACCAGGCCGACGCCGGTGACGCTGACGAAGTCGAACGCAACCGGCGAGAACTCGATGCTGGCCGCCGGGGTGCCCGTGAACGCGATATCACCGACGTAGCCCGCAGTGTAGTTCGGGTTCGGCGAGACGTGACAGTCGGGCGAAGGGCAGGTGATCGACAGGGTCGCGTCGCCGCAGCTGCCATTGAATCCGCCGAGCTGGACGAGGTAGGTCTGACCGGAGACGACGTCGAGCAAGATCTCCGGCTCGCCGCTCCCCGCACAGGATCCTGCGTCGCACGCGAGCCAAGTGCCGGAGGTCGGGCAGCCCAGGGCGCCATCGTAGATCGCCATCTGTGGGTTGAAATCGATGCTCGCCGTGCCACAGGTGCTGAATAAGGTCGGTCCATCACACGGCGCGGTGAAGAGGAACCAGACGTCTTTCGACAGGTTGCCCGCGCAGTTCGCGGGGCCGTCGTCGGACGCGCCGGTGTTCGAGAACGCGAACGAGCCTTCACCGACCGCGGTGGCCGATGTGCAGTCGTCGTTCAACGGTGAGACGTTACAGGCCGCATCGCACGCGCAGTCAGGGTCGGCGCAGTCGGCGAGGCCGTCGGCGTCGTCGTCGATCGTGTTGGTGCAGTCCTCGACCAGGGGCGCGAGGTTCGGAGCGCCCGGGGTGTCGTCGCCGGCGAGCGGATCGAAAAGGCCGATGACGAATGGGCCGGTGCCATCGGGGACGCGCTGCACGTGGCCCGGGACAAACGTTCCGTCCGGGCCGACGGAGTTCACGCAGTAGGCGAACTCGGTGCCGGTCGGGGGAACGGTGGCGCTTTCGAGAATCGCGATGCAATCGAGAATCGAAGCCCATGGGGTGACGTCGAGCACGCCGTCATCGTTGGTGTCGAGATCGTCGGCGTTCGCGCCGGTGAATCCACTGACGAGGAGATGGGTGACGTTGTCACTGTTCTCGAAGTTGAGGTTCGCGGTGAAGTCCGCGATCCCGAGCGCGAAGGTCGACTCGGCGACCACGAGGTAGCCGCTCGCGGGGATGGAGAGACCGGTGAGGTCGACGACCGCTTCGATCGTTCCACTGCCCCCCGCGCCATCGCCGATGGAGAGGTAGGTCAGCCCGTTGAGGGAGGTGCCGGCGGTCCCGAACAGCTCGAAGTACTCGTCGTTGTCCGTCGAGGGTTGGTCGATCCGGATCTCGTTGATCACCTGGGCTCCGAGCGGAGCGGAGATCAAGGGGAAGAGGAGCATGGCTCCGATACTCGCGAGGATTGTCTGGGCACGAAGGGCTCGCATGGGCGTCCTTCCAGGGTTCGCGGTGCGCAGTCCTCCTGCGCACGGGGGTTGTCGTGACTTGTGAGTTCCATGAACTGTCCCGGGGTCATTCCACCCGCCGCCAAACTGGACCGGTCCCCCAAACCCCGACGGCTCCGAGAAGTGGTGCTTCTCGAGTGCGGACGAGCGTCAGATGACCTTTGAGCGAGAACGAGATAGTGCGGAAGAGTGACCCAGACGGTGTGTCCGATCTCGGACTCACCCAGGGGATGGTAGACGGCTGATCGCGCCGGTCAACTGCGACTCTGTGAAAGAAGTGTGGAGAGTTGGATTCGACAGGAGGGGGAGTGGCGGACCCCGAGGGGAAGAAGGGGTGGAGGGGGAGGAAATCGGGAGGTCGCAGCCACTCCGGAGGTGCCGGCCTGGCGCACCGAGCCCACTCTGCACAGGGCTCGGACCGGGCTTACTCCACGCTCAATTGCCATTGGGTGAGCCCCAGGTGCAGGAGAAGGACCGTGAGGGTGGCGACGGTGATCGCAGAGGTGGTTCCGCGCTCGACTTCAGGGGCTGATTCTTTACGTGAAGAACCCGCTTCGTAGGCCACCGCGGCGACGGCGCACCCCGAGAGGATCGCCTTGGTCAGAGCCCACCGGAGATCGTTTGCGCCAATCGTTGCGAACAGCGCGGAAGCCGCGGCGTAGCGGCTCATTCCTGTGATGGCCTGGGCCATCCAGAGCGCCCCCCAACTTCCGGCGACGATCGCCGCGGCGGAGTGGATCACCATCCCGATCACCGACCCGTACAAGAGCGGGGAGAGGAGGTCGCGGGAGGGGACCACGCCGACGAAGGGGAGCGCGTCGAGCACCCGGGCTCGACTCATCGCTCCGATGCGAGCAGCGCCGCCGGCCGACGCGCGTGCTGCGAACAGGACTCCCGTGAGGAGCGGCAGCGCGACTCCGAGGAGCACCTCGCCCGCCCCGGCGAGGAGTGGATGCCGGAGCGCTCCTTCGAGGGGTGAGTTCTCGAGTGTGAACGCCATGACCAAAGCGCCCCCCGCCCCCGCCGCGAGGACGAGAGAGAACGCCGGCCCGAGGATCAGTTCGAGGATCGTGCGGGGGAACAGGCGCAGGTGGCGAGGCCAAAGTGCGCCGAAAATGCGCGCGGGGGCGCGGGCGAGACGGCCGATGCTCCGCAGCCCGCTTGCCAATGCGACCCAGCCTCTCTCCTCGAGACGCACCGGGCCGGTGATCGCGCGGCCGGTCGAGCCTCCCTGAGCTGAAGCGGCGCGCTCGACTTCGTGGCGCACCAGCGTCCCTCGCTTGGGGTCGATCTCGAGAATGGCATCTCCGTGGGGGCCGAACGCGGCGCGGTCGTGCGTGATGATGATCGTCGAACGAGAGGGACGCGCGGCGTGGACCTCGGCAATCTTCGCGGCGATCTCCGCGGCCGACTCTGGATCGAGCCCCGCGGTCGGCTCGTCGAGCACCAAGAGGTCGGGATCACGGGCGAGGGCGCGCGCGAGGGCAACGCGGCGCCTTTGGCCGCCGGACAATGCCGAGACGGTCGCCGGTGGGTCGGGAAGCCCGACCGCCTCGAGCAGCTCGATGGCGCGGGTGCGTGCGGCGCGGCCTCGGAGACCCGTGGCAAGAGAGATATTGTTGAGGGGCGAAAACGAATCGAGCAGAGCGCCATCCTGGAACGCGACGCCGATCCGAGCGCGGACGCGGGCCCGGAGCGGGGTGGTGACGGGTTCACCGAGGAGCCGCGCGGTGCCCTCGGTGCGCATGCGAGGAGACCACGGGTCGTCGAGCCCCAACAGCGCGTCGATCACGGTCGACTTTCCGCCGCCGCTCGGGCCGAGAAAGAGCAGCATTTCTCCCGCGGGGAGAACGAGATCGACTCCTTCGACCATCGGCCGCCAAGTGCTCCCCTGGCGGTAGCCGACCGCGTAACCGGAAAGCTCGAGCATCGCGGTCATCCGCCGGAACTCCCGGGAGCACCGGACGGGGGAGTGACGATCCCGTCGCGCCGGAGAGCAGCGGGCAGCACGTCGAAGAGGAACACACTCCCCGCACGACCGTCGCTCTGGGCGCGCCAAACTCCGATCGGATGGCCATCCCGGACCACGATGGCGTCGGGGGTCTCCGCCGCGATTCCAGAGATCGTGCCGTCCTCACCGAGCGTCCCGGTGACCCGTTGCCACCCCCCCCCCTCGACCGGAATGTAGACGTCGATCGCCCCGGTGCGGTTGTCGGCGGTGAGGAACTCGATCGAGACTCGGGGAGTCTTCGCGCCGGACGATGGCAGGCGAAGGAGCGCGAGATCGGTGTCACCCTCCGCGCGCCAGGCGACCCCCGCCTCTTGGACCGAGCCATCGGAGTGCTCCACGGTGATTGACTCGTCGACCACTTCCGGCTCCCCGCCGCCGTCATCGATCCACAGACGCCCGTCGACTCCGCGAGCGAGGACGAGCACCGCTGGCAGTCCGTCCAGCGTGCGGTGGAGAACCCCGGGGGTGCTCCGCTCGTAGCGATCGTCCGCGGAGAAGAGGTCCTTCTCGACGCAGGAGTAGTGCACAGTGACGAAGCTCGCGAGCATCGGGTCCGCTCCGTCGAGTCGTACTGCCGGTGCGGACGAAGTGGGAAGTGTGGCGGGAGGGCGCCATTCGATTTCGGGTCGCGCCTCGGCGCCGCCGAACACCGCGTTGTCGGGTGCTGGCGTTCGGGCGCGATCTTCGGGGGTATAGAACGCGAGAGCGGCCCCGCCGAGGATCGCTTCGAGTCCTTCGACCGAGACGCCGCGCCAACCGGCGCGGATGTCGACTCCATCCACCCAGAACACAGTCTCGGAATGGACCAGGGAGCGATGGCGCCGATCGACCCGGGCGCGCACTTCGACTCCGCTCCCGTCGGGGAGGAGATCGACCGCGGTGACGATGCCCACCGGGATGCCGCGGTGTCGGACCGGTGCGGCGGCGACGAGCCCTCCGTTGGTCGCGAACCGCACGGCGAACTCGATGTCTCCCGGAGCGGAGGGCAGGTCGAGGAGTGCCCGAGGATTGTCGGGGGGAAGCCGCATGCCGGGGACACGGCTCGACTCGGCGAGAATGGGGGCGGCGGGTTCGCCGACCTCGTACGCGACGTAGGAATCTTTGATCAGGGTCTCGAGTCCGCCCCCCCCCGCCGCGATTCCGCCGAACCAAGGGCGCACGATCCAAAATCGACTTCCGACCCGGGGGGCGGCGCCAGGGGAGCGGGAGAGCGCGCAGAGAACCTCGGTGCCGCGGCCGCCGGGTGCCAGCGTGACCCGGTGTACCTCTCCGACCTTGACGCCGCGGGTCTTGACCGGGGTGCCCGCGTAGATCCCCTCGGCGTCCTCGAAGAGGAGGACGACGGTGAGGCGGTCTCCTCCCGGTTCTGCGCGCAGCAGGTCGTAGAGAAACCATCCCGCGCCAAGGATCGCGAGCAAGGTGATGAGGCCGTACGCCTCTCTCATTCCGAACATGCCCGGATGGTAGTCGGGGGAGGCCAAGAGAGGAAGGGAAGAACCTGCCGGGACGAGCCGAGTGTCCTCGCGCGACGATCGGCGAGCGCGATCCGGAAAATCAGAGGGAAGGGCAGCCAGCCCACCCGAGCAAAAAAAACGGGGGAGGCTCTTTCGAGCCTCCCCCGCAAGCCGCGGTCAAAACCGCTTCGATCAGAACTGCCCCTACGGACAGGTCGTCAGGAAGTCCAAGCAAGTGAGCGGCGTCGCCGGCGGCGGCGGAACCGACGGAGTCGGATCCACGCCACACGTGAGAAGCGGCGGCAGGATCACCGGCGGACCGGAAGGACCCGGGAACAAGACTGACAACAAGTAGATCGCGTCGGCGATGTTCAGGTTGTTGTCATCGTTGTTGTCGCACGCTTGCTGACACGGCGGAATGTTCGCTCCCCCGGGGCCCGGGAAGAGCACGCCGAGCAGGAAGATCGCATCCGCAATGTTGGTCGTCGCGTCGGCGTTACAGTTCCCGCGTTTGAACGTTTGGCCGACCGGCGGTCCGCCACCGAAGCCTGCGAGGATTTGGGCCGCGACCGCGTCGCGATCGGTCGGCAGCGTAATGCCACCGAACTCGAAGCTCGACGAGACCGTGTTACCACCGGTGTCGGTGTCGTAGTGGATCATGACGTTGTACGGGACTGCCGGAGCAATCACGAGCGCGTCATCGATCGTCGCAACCACGGCGGCGTTCGGACCGAAACCATCGGCCGTCGCCACGGTGAGCTGATCGGTGAAGTCGTTGTTGACCAGGCTGTCCTGGAGGTACCCGAAGCTCTGCAGGGCACTCAGGTCCATGCCGAAGCCGCCGTCGAGTCCATCGATACCGGTCAGGGAGTCATCACCATCGAACGGGGCGATGAAGCCAGGAGGCGCGAGCGTCGTGTCGTCGATACCATCACGCGCGTCGAACAAGGACGGCTGGTGATCGTACGCCCAGTGGTCGCCACCCTCGATGTAGACGTTGACCTCGTCAGCGCCGGAGGCCATGTTTGCCAGAGCGTCGCCCTCGAGGCTGCTGAGGAGGTACGACGGACCGACCGTCAGGACCAGCGGCGTCAAGATGCCAGCACCGATGATCACGGAACCTTGGTTGGTACCGAGGTGGACGTACACGTTCTCGATCGTGCCCGTACCGCAGGTGTAGTCGAGGAACGATGCACGGACCATCGCGGCGTTACGGCCGTTGTTGACCAGCGCGGTCACCATTTCGGCTCCACTGTCGATATCTCCACGATCGCCGAGCGGCGAGGACTGGAGACCCTCCATGCTGAAGACGAGATCGGTGTAGCCGGCGTAGGTCAGGACCGACACCGGAATACTCGCGCTGTTCGGGCCGGAGCCGCAATCGATCACGACCTCGTAGGTGTGATCCCCATCCGCGACCGCGAGGTCGCTGAAGCTGGTGGTGCCGAGCGTGAGGCTCGCACCGACGACCACACCGTCACGGAGGACGTTGATCGAGGTCGCGGCCGGGTTGTCATCCCAAGTCAGGACGACATCGCCGTTGGTGCAATCCATCGTGTAGGCGAGGTTGCCGACCGGGACGCAGTCGTTCAGGGTCAGCTCACCACCAGCGATCAAGCCAGCGGGGTTGAACGTTCCGAGACGGACGGTGACCGCCACGCCGATGGTTGCGTCGAAGACCAGCTCCGAAGCGAAGTTGGTGCAGGCCGGGTTGTAGACGTTGTCCGCGATACCCGCCGGAGTCTGCCCGCCGATGAGACGGTCATCGTTACAGGCGATTACGTCGGTCGACGCGTTGCTCGAGCCGGTGTAGATCGCGAGGCGGGAGTCGCCGGTCGTGCCGCTACAAGTCGAAACGAGCACCTCGCCGGTGATGGCGGGGATGAATGTGTAGTAGAGGTCGTTGAAGAGCTGCTCGCCACCGCCCAGGAGTCCGCCCTGGTCCATGTCGCAGTCGGCGATATCGAGCGCGGGTCCCTGGGTGGTCACCGCGGTGGTGATGTCGTAGGGGACCGCGCCGGGTCCGATCGTGAGCGCGCCAGCGAGCCAGCTGTTCTCCGGGGCAACGTTCACGTTACAGCTTCGCGAGCTGATCACCGCTCCCGTTCCGCCGGCACCAGCGAAGGCGGTGACGGTGACGTCGATGACCTGGTAGGCCGGGAGAGCGGGCGTGGTGAACGCCAAGGTCGCCGGACCCACAGTGCCGACCAGGTTTCCGTCAGCCTCGATCACGAACGAGCCGGTGCCGCCCGCGTCGGTCCAAGTCAGGTCGACAGTGGTGGTGCCCGCAGCCTGGACGCAGTTGAGGTTCGCAACCCCACCGACACCGCTGCAGCTACCCGCGACTTGAACGTCATAGCTCAGCTCCATCGGGAGAAGAGCAGTGGGCTGGATGGCAGACATGAGCGCCGGCTGGGTCAGTCCGCAGCCGGGCGCCATGATGTAGGTGGGGGAGATCGGGGTTCCCGCCGCTGCGTCACTCGAGCCGGTGAAGAAGTTACCGAGGCCCAGGACGTTGTAGTCGTCGTTGTAGACTTCGACGACCAGGGTCGCACCGGCGGTGACGTTCGCCAGGCAGCCGACGTTCGGCGTCGGGTTGAGGGCGGGGTTGATCACGCCAGTACCGAACACGAAGTTGAAAATCTCGTCCGCCATGACCGGGAGCTGGAACTCCTCTTCATAGAACGCGGTCAGGTTGGCGAGGTTGTCCGGGGCTCCACCGTTGAGGTCGTAGTGGAGACGGATCTTGACCGGCACGGTGCCGTTCGTCGGACTGTTCACCGCGTTGACGAGCATGCTGAAGCAGGTCGGGGTGATGTCGTCGTTGACGCCGTAGGAGTTGATGATGTCGAACGCGCGGAAGTAGTGGTTCTCGACCGTGTTCACACCGTTGTTGCAGTTCACGTTGCCCACGAACGGCGCGAGCACGGGGAGCGGTGTCAGCGACCCGGCGCTCGCCGGGCACGGGTCCGCGATGAAGACGGTGCAGCACACCTGTGGGCTGACCGACAGACCGAGGACGGTCTCGACACAGATTTGCGCGCCACCGGTCGTGATCGCGATCGATGTGACGGTCTGCGGGCCGGCGGGCAGCGGGCCGAGGCTCAGGATGAGGGCTCCGCCGAGGTAGATGTTCACGTCGTCGAAGTTCGTCGCGCCGTTCGCGGGGTTCGGCAGGTTGAAGGTGAGGTCGGCGAGCGGGTTGAGGCCGTTACCATTCCCGGTGCAGACCAGGGTATCCGCCGGGTTCGACCCGAAGTGGGTGATGTCGAGGGTGGTGGTGCCGACCTGAGTCGCATCCCAGCCACCGACGCGCACGACGTAGGAGACGCCGGAAATGACCGGCACGCCGGCCACGGTGGAGCAGAAGGTTGCCGCACCGGGGTCGTCCCCGTTGCAGTCGATCTCGACCAGGGTTCCGCAGTTGGCGGAGTCGCCCTGGTAGACGACAACGTCGGTGTCGAGGGCGCCGGGGCAGGTGGTGACATCGACGACGCCATCTGCGGGCGCAACGAACTGGAACCAGACGTCGCTCGCGAGGTCACCAAAGCCGGCTGCCACGCCGGTGCACGCCGAGGGGAGTGCCGGGGCCGAGTCGAGCGCGAGGGTGTTATCGACCAGCGTGCTGGTCGTGCTGTCGACAGCAAGCGTGATCACTTCTGCCGTGGCGCAGTCGTCGGACCCTTGTCCGAACGCCGTACCTCCAACTGTGGTCGCCACTACGAATGCGGCGATGAACCAAAGATTCTTCATACTCGATCCTCCCTGTGAGGCGAAGCGGAGTGAACGAGCGAGATCCGAAGGCACTTTGACCGACGGCGCTCGACGCTTCCGCTCTGGACCTATTTCCGATTTCCCTGAGACGCCCTTGTCTCTGAGACGCTCTTGTCTCTCCCGGTGCCGGTCCCACGACCGACGCCGAGATCTCATTTCGTTAGGTGACCTGTGAGAGGCATCACCCATCACTTTCAGCGCGGATTCCGCGACCACAGCGCAGAACCCCAACACTCGAAGCCGCTCCACCCTTGGAGAGGTTTCAGTGCCTCGGACGAAGGCTGGCGGAGAGTCCTCCTTGTTTCCTTCCTCGGGGCGCGGTCGCAAACCAACACGACTCGAGACTACGGGGGGTGACGTCCAAAGAGGACATCTCCGACGTGGAGCCTCGAAGAGTGTTGGAGTGGGATCGTGCCCCGCGCGTACGCTCCCGGTCTCGTCGCATCTGCGACGTCCGAGATCAGCCGAACTCCATCTCACTGCATCGAGCAGAGAGACAGAGGTCATCGATTGAGTAACGGTGCGAAAAGAAGAGCGCTTCGCGCCGGCCCAACTCGATCGGCGTGACTTTGCTCGAGAGCACTCAGGCGCGGCAGCGCTGCGGTAGCTGTGACCACAACTTCGGACACCACGACGACCGCTGCGCATACGTCGACGGCGCAACACCCGCACTCGTTCCCCTCAGAGGGGAACGACGCTGAGACCGAGCAAAACCTGATTCGTACGATCTAGCCCATTCCGCGTTCAATGGTATCCGAGAGGGGATTCGGGTCAAGCGGGAGCGGCAGTTCAATAGGGACCTGAGCGCCAGGGCACGAATTGAGAACCGTCACCGGTCCGAGTGCGCGGAGGGGGGTCAGGGAGATCACTCGTGCTCGATGCGGGGGAAAAGGGGGCCCGTCAGCGAGGCCTCTGATGTGCAGTGCAGCGGCTCTTCAGCACCGATCCTCGGGCTCCGTAACGATTTCCTGCGGAACGAGAGGAATCACTCCACCGGCGATCGGAGTACTCGGCCGGGTGGTTCCTCACCCCATTGTCCGCCCGATCCGTCTGAGAGCAGGTGGGAATCGTCGGCGCGGGCCGAGCAGGGCACGGATGAAAGTCATGTCGCTGCGCTCGGCAACGAAGCTCAGTTTGGCGCCCCGAAAGCACCCTCTGGGGAGTTGCGGTGGCTCGGGGTCGACGCTCCCCCGTACCGCCGCTATCGTGCCCCGCTTCCAGGGGCCCGAGCGGGGAGGCGGTCGGAATGAGTGTTCCGACAGGCGTATCCGAGCGGATTACGGCCCCAAAAAGTCCGAAGCAACCGATGAGGAGTATCGATGGCGCACACGTTTCTCGCCGAACTCGGGATCGAAGGAGACCAGTCCGGGGTGTACGCCGCAGGCTGGCGCAAGCCGAGCGGTGAGTGGATCGACAGTGTTTCTCCTCACGACGGCTCGGTGATCGGCCGGGTCTCCCTCGGCAACCTCGAAGACTACGAGGCGGCGGTGGTCGCCAGTCAGGAAGCCTTTCTCGAGTGGCGGGCCTGGCCCGCGCCGAAGCGGGGCGAAGTGGTCCGGCAGATCGGCGAAGCCCTGCGTGAGAAGCGCGAGGCGCTCGGCGAGTTGGTTGCGCTCGAGATGGGGAAGATTCGCGCCGAGGGGATCGGCGAGGTTCAAGAGATGATCGACATCGCCGAGTTCTCGGTGGGTCTCTCACGCCAGCTCTACGGATTGACGATGCACTCCGAGCGCCCGGGGCACCGAATGTACGAGCAGTGGCATCCGATCGGAGTGGTCGGCTGCATCAGCGCGTTCAACTTCCCGGTTGCAGTGTGGTCGTGGAATGCCCTCGTCGCCGCGGTGTGCGGAGACTCGGTCTTGTGGAAGCCGGCGACCCCGACCCCGCTCTGTGCGGTCGCGGTGCAGAAGATCATGGAACCGGTCCTGAAGCGAAACGGCGCGCCGGAGATCTTCAACTTGGTGGTTGGCCACCCCGACCCGGTCGGGGAGGCGATGCTCGCGGACAAGCGCATTCCTCTGGTCAGCGCGACCGGCTCCTGTCGGATGGGGAAACGAGTCGCTGAAGTGGTCGGCAAGCGCCTCGGAAAGACGATCCTCGAGCTCGGCGGGAACAACGCGATCATCGCGACCGAGAACGCCGACCTCGATCTCGTCACGCGCGCAGTTCTCTTCGGTGCGGTCGGCACCGCCGGACAGCGGTGCACCTCGACCCGACGCCTCTTCTTGCATCGCAGCATCATGGGAGACGTGACCGATCGTCTCGTCAAGGCGTACGCTCAGGTGAAAATCGGCGATCCGCTCGAAGAGGGGACCTTGATGGGGCCGTTGATCCACGGCGATGCCGTCGATCAAATGCTGGAGGCGCTCGAGAAAATTCGCGAGCAGGGCGGCGAAGTCATCGTGGGCGGCGGTCGTCAAACCGAGGGCGTGCCCGCCGGAGGAAACTACGTCCAGCCGACGATCGTGCGATCGGAAAAGGACTTGCCTCTGATGCAGGATGAGACCTTCGCACCGATCCTCTACCTGGTTCCCTTCGATGACCTCGAAGAAGTCATCGCGCGGCACAACTCGGTGCCCCAGGGCCTTTCGAGCGCCATTTTTACCTCTGACTTGCGCGAGGCAGAGCGTTTCCTCACCGCGGCGGGCTCCGACTGCGGCATCGCGAACGTCAACATCGGGACGAGCGGTGCCGAGATCGGAGGCGCGTTCGGGGGGGAAAAGGAAACCGGCGGCGGGCGTGAGTCGGGATCCGATTCGTGGAAGGCGTACATGCGCCGGCAGACCTGCACGATCAACTACAGCGGCGAACTGCCTCTGTCTCAGGGGATTCGTTTCGGGGATTGAGATCCCAGAGCCGAGTCATAGGGAAGCAGTGAGGTGGGGCCCGAGGCGTTCATGAGCGCCCGGGCCCTCCTTCACACCCGCGACTCGAGGAGAAGGAGAATCGTGCACTGGCGAGGCACCGTGTCGCTCGGGTCCCCGATCGGGATCGAAGTTCGGCTGCACTGGCTCCTCTTGCTCTTCGGGGCGGGCGCGCTGCTCGGTCCCCTCGTGAGTGACGAAGGCTCCTTCTACTGGGCCGCGGCCGGCGTGCTCTCCCTCTTCATCGCAGTCGTGCTTCGTGAGTGGGCGCATTGCTCTCTGGCGCGCCGGCTCGGCCTCGAAGTGGATGAAGTCATCCTCGGCCCGTTCGGCTCTCTCGACGAGGTTGCCTCTGCTCGCGTCCCGATCGAACAGCGTCTCATCGCACTCGCGGGGCCGGCTGTTCATCTCATCGTGATCATTCTCTTGGGCGCGTATGTCGTCGCGACCCACCAAGTGAACAGCTTCCTCTTTCGATTCGATTCGGCAGGGGGGCCTCCCGACGTGATCGCCATCTTCTGGGGGGTTCACCTCGATCTCTTTCTCCTCCATCTGCTCCCCTCGTATCCCTTCGATGGGGGCCGGGTTCTCCACTCCTTGATCTGGGATCGAAGCGACGAGGACGTGGCGCTGTCGAAGGTCGTGCTGTCGAGCCGCTTTTGTGCGGTCGGCTGCTTGATCGCGTGGCTATTCCTGACCCATCACTCGGGCGAGCTGCTCTTTATTGGAATCCTGTGCTTTGTCAGCGGCGAAATGGAGCGCAGGAGATTCGAAGCTCGAGCGAACGGCCCCGATTGGCTGGCAGGTGAGAGAGAACCGACAGTGGGTCCGATGGGGCGGTGGTGGAGGCACCGCAACGAAGTGAAGGAAGCCCAAGGTCGGGAATCTGCCGCGCGCGAGCGCATCGCGGAGGAGGCGACTCTCGATGCGCTGCTGGAGAAGGTGCACACCGAGGGGCTCGAAGCGTTGAGCCGCAGCGAGCGCAAGTTTCTCTCGCGGGTGGGAAAGAAGTATCGGAACCGAGATGACCCTTCCTGATGGTCCGAGTGCGGATCCGAGCGAGGGATCAGTCCGAAGCAGGGTCGTGCGTCTCGGACTCCTCCAGAGTTCGTTCGACGACTCCGCGCATCCCGCCGAGGTGTTCGAGGACTGTCGCCCACGGTCCGATGCTCGACAGCTTTCCTTCCCGTCGCGCGAGGGCTTGGAAATAATCCGCGGCAATCATGCGGGCAGTGGAGTCGCGCAGCGGCGCATCGATCTCCTCGTTGATCCAGGCCCGAGCCTTCTCCGGAGTCTTCGGGAGATGCGAGAACTGCACGTGCGCCCATGCCTCCTCGGACTCCCCCGCGATCGCTTCGTCACTCGGTGCATAGCGCCAAACCAGCGCCCACGGCGTCCAGCGTCCCTCCGCGGTGGGGAGGGGATCGATCGAGAAGATCGGTCGGGCCGTCATGGCGCGCACCGCAGAGATGGCCGCGGCGGGAGACTTCGGGCGCGGTGTGATGTCGAGAATCGGGGAGCGTCTTCGGTCCACGGAGCCGTCGGGGTCGGCGATGACGACATCTGGGCGGACCGATCCGATCAGCTGCAGCCATTCGAGGAGCCCCCCGCGCGGGTCCGGGGCTGTGAACAGGACCGCGTCGTCGGGGAGTGAGGTGAGCACGGATCGAGCCCACTCTTCGCCGTAGCGCCATTCGGAGCGGTTGGCCAAGGGAGCTCCCAGCGCGAGAACGCCGATCGGAATCGCCGCGGTCAGAGCGGTGAGGATGTGTGCGCGAGGGTTCGGAGTCGCGGCGTAGCGTTGCAAGACCGCATCGATCGCTGCGCCCGCGAGAGCCGCGAGCGCCGCGTAGGTGAGCGGGACGGCGGCGACGAACGCCGCGGCAGCACTCGACCCCCGGCCGCACGGTCCCCAAAAGAGCGCGCTGACCAGCGGCATGACCCCGAGCAGGGTGAGTGCTCCCGCATCGCCTGGGTGTCGCCACCAAAGAAGAAGCAAACCGAGGAGCGCGACACAGCCGATCGGTCCGCTCTGCCATACAGCTTGAGTGAGAGCTTCCGCCGGACGGGACGGTTCCCACCCCCCCGGGTGGGGAGAGAACGCGGCGGCGAGCGGGGCGAGTCCTCCGAGAACCAGGAGAGCGAGGCCGAACGCGATTCCGGTCGCGAGAAAGGATGAAATGCGTGGGCGTTCCCAAGCGCCGCGGGGGAGCGCCGTGGCGGCGAGCACCGCGGCGATCGAGCCGAGTGCGATCGGACCCTGGGTCACCGTGACTCCGACGACCGCCCAACCCAGAAGACGGGGTGCGCTCTTTCGCGTCGCGACCCCTTCCTCGAACAAGACGAGGGCGAGGAGGGCGAGCAGTGCAGCGATCGGCGTCGCGCTCGGGACCACCGCGGTTTGCCAAACCGGAAGCGAGAATGCGAACAGCATCCCCGCCGACACCGCAGCGCGGCGGCCGATATCCCGCTGCCGGAGCCACACGGCGAGCAGCCCGCCGGCGAGCGCGGTGGCGATGGCGCTCGCGAGCGAAATGCGCCAAACCGACGTGGGACCGAAGGGAAGCGATTCGAACGCCACGGCGATCCAACCCCAGAGCGTCCCGGTCGTGGCGTGGTTCGGTCCGTCGCGGAGGATTCCCGAGAGCTCATGGGCGGTTGCACCGTCGGGGGCGGTGGAACTGAGCCCGAGGATCAGAACGAGAGCGGAAAATGCCGCAACGAGTGCTCCAGAACTCCACCCGCCGCTCGAAGCGGGGAGACTCGGTGCGAATGCGCTCCGGGGAGAGAGCCCCGAGAGGACCGCGCGAGTGTCGTCGAAGGACGCCTCGTTCATCCGGTCCCTCCGCCCGAGAGCAACCCCTCCGCGATCATCGCGGCGCACAGCGCCACGCTGATCACCGCGTTCCATAAGAAGAACGCGCGATTGACGCGAGTGAGGTCAGTGGGGCGCACCAATCGGTGCTCGTGGACAAGGACCACGGCGACCGCGGCGAGTGTCCACCGGAACACTCCGCCGAGGTCTAGCGCCACGGTCAGCCAGACCAACGCGCCCACCATGCCGAGGTGAAGGAACGCCGCGGTGCGCAAGGCGCTCTTGACCCCGACTGAGACGGGCAACGAGTGGAGCCCTCGCTTCTCGTCGAACTCACGGTCCAAGGTCGAGTAGAGGATGTCGAACCCCGCGGTCCAGAGCAGAACGGCAAGTCCGAGGATCCACGGTTCGAGATCGAGGCGGCCGCGGATCGCCACCCACGCCCCGACCGGAGCGAGCGCGAGGGCTGCACCGAGAGCGAAGTGGCAAAGCGCTGTGAACCGCTTCGTCAACGAGTAGCCAAGAAGGACCACTAGCGCGAGAGGGGAGAGCGCGAGAGCGAGGGTTCCGATCCACGCAGAAATCGCGATGAATGCCGCTGCGGTGACGACCACCGTGGCGAGCACGAATCCCGCACTCAGATGACCGGCGGGAATGGCGCGGTCGCGGGTACGAGGATTCTCGCTGTCGATCGTGCGGTCGATGTATCGGTTGAACGCCATCGCGGCAGTGCGCGCGAACAAAACCGCGAGCACGATTTTTCCCAGCATCCCAGCCTCAGGGATTCCCCCGGCCGCGAGAAACGTGGCGCCGAGCGCGAAGGGGAGCGCGAACAGAGTGTGCCCGACCTTGATCATTTCGAGGAACACGACCACCCGCCCGAAGAACGAGCGCGGAGGGGCGAGAGGTGCCGCCAAGGGTGGGTTCTCTCCCTCAGCGTTCGCCGTCGTGCCTGCCGACGCTCGCTCGGCGGAGCGGGAGTAGCTCACTCCGCCCCTCCCCAACGGGGGTAGAGCTCGTTGGCGACTCCGAGGTGGTCGAGCACGCGCGAGACGACGAAGTCGACCTGTGCTTCGAC
This sequence comes from uncultured bacterium, assembly GCA_937876125.1. Lineage (GTDB taxonomy): Bacteria > Planctomycetota > UBA8108 > UBA1146 > UBA1146 > JAFMMO01. Next base: position 3,086 of record CALEHF010000090.1, on the reverse strand, counting down.
CTCTTTGCCGGGCTGTTGGTAGAACGTCAAGACCGGCGGAATGATGGTCCCCCCCGCGCGAGCGACTGCGAGTAGGTTCTCGAGATGAATTACCGAGAGGGGAGACTCTCGCGGGACGAGCACGAGACGCCGCTTCTCTTTCAGCATCACCTCGGCTCCCCGTCGCAGGAGATTGTCGCTGAGTCCGTGGGCGATGGCGGCCACGGTCGCGAGCGAGCATGGGATGATCGCCATCCCGTCAAAATGCGCCGAACCACTCGCGAAGGGTGCGTGAAAGTTGCGTTCGTTCCACTCGGTGAGGTTGGGGTGCTCGAGGTGCGGAAAAATGCCGCGCGTCTCCGACTCGATCTCGAGCTCTTCGCTGATCACAAGGCGACCGGTCCGGGAGGCGCACAGATGCACGCGGTGGTCGGAGTCGAGGAGGAACCGCACCAGCCGCTCTGCGAGAACGGCACCGGAGGCCCCGGTCACTCCGATCGCGAAGGTCTTCCCCCCCCCAGTTTTCTCACCTCCAGTGGCGGGCTCGCTGCTTCGATCTGGGAAATCGGGGGACATCGGTGGTTCCTCGCTTTGGTGTTCAGCTCGCTCGGCCGTGATAGGCGACCGGGGAAGGATACCGGGCTCTCGCCTCGATCGGGAGCGTGCTCGTCGATTGTCGAGGGAAGTCGTGAAATCGAGGAGGGATCGCGCCGCTCAGTCGGCGTCGGAAGGATCTGCCGAAGGCTCCTCTGCCCCCTCCTCTTCGCGATGCTCTGGATCGTCCCCACCGCCCTGATCGACCCCGCCGCCGTGATCGACCCAACTGCGCAGCCAAGCGAGTCGGCTCTCCCGTTCTTCGATGCGATGCCAAAGGACCGGTTCGATGATTCCGTCCCGCCAGAACGATTCGACTTCGGGGAGGACTCGATCTGGAGGGATTGCGTTCTTGAATTGATCGAAGAAGTGCAGCCAGTTGTCGAGTGCTTGACTTCCCCCCGCCTCGGTCTGGCGGGGAAAACGAGTGCCGCGCTCAATGCGCAGAAACGGTCGACGACCCCGGATGACAAGATGCGCTTGGGGGATCGGGCGCCCGAGACCGCACTCGAGAAGACTCCCGCGCACCTGGCGAAAGCTGAGTCCTAGAAGCGCTCCCTCCGCCCAGCGGTGCATCTCCTGCTGCTTTTGGTCGCGGGCCCCGAGAGCATCCCCGATCACCCCGAGATCGAGCGCGATCACGTCCCCGATGGAGCACTCGATTTGCTCGAGGGGAGTTTCGAGGATCAGGCGCTCGCCGTCGAATTCGGCGGACACGATCCGATCGACGAGGGTGGGAGGGATCGGGAGAGGAGTGACGAAGGCGGTGGCGGCGACCCCATCCGCTTCGCAGACCTCGGCGAGAAGGGCGACCGTCTCCGCTTCGCCGTCTCGAAAGAGCCAGCCCCCCGAGTAGCGGAGCCTCTGAGCTTCATCGATCGCGGTGCGCCCCAAGATTGGCGCGAATCGCCGCGCGAGTTGCCGGGGCACGAACTTGGCCCCCGGCTGGACGATGAGGTGATGCCAGTCCGATTGCATGGGACCGCCTAACCGCGGGTCCCCGCGTGCAATGCGACGTTCCAAGGGAACAGAGTGCGCCACTCGATGGCGCACAGGCCGGCGTTTCGCATCTGTTCGGATAGCGTCTCGCCATCGGGCCAACGGCGGATCGAATCGTTGAGGTAGGTGTACGCGCGATCGTTGCTCCGGGCGATGAAGTTGCCGATCCGGGGGAGGATGTGTTCGAGGTAGAAGTGAAACACGGCCCCGACCACCGGAATCCGGAGGGGTGTGAACTCGAGGATCACCACTCGTCCCCCCGGCCTGACCACTCTCCGCAGTTCACGGAGGCCGGCGGAGAGGTCGTGCACGTTGCGGATCCCGAAGGCGACCGCCACGCCATCGAAGGTCGCATCCTCAAAGGGTAGTTTCAGAGTGTCGCCGGCAAGAAAAGTAGGGAACGATCTGAGACGCTTCTGCTCCTTGCCACGCTTCTTGACCCCATGGCGCAACATCCCGAGAGAAAAATCACTGCCGACCACGGAGATCTGCCCCTGGGGGCCGTGTTTCTCCTGGAGTGTGAAGCTCAGATCTCCGGTTCCACAGCACGCGTCGAGGTAGCGCCCGCCAGCGCGGGGGCGCAGCTCTTCGACCGCACGGCGACGCCAGTAGACGTCGATTCCGAGCGATAACAGGTGGTTGAGGAAGTCGTACCGCGGGGCGATCGAGTCAAACAGCCCTTGGATCTTCTGATGTTCCTTGTCGAGATACGGATGCGCTGCGCTGACCAAGGGAGATCCTTCCAGAAGGCTCGATGTGAGAGAGTCGCCGCGCAGTATATCGAGGCACGCACCAGCAGCCCGTCGAAAAAGTGCTTTACGATAGTCTCCGATGGCACCGCTCTGCTGGTCCCGGCGTTCTGACGGGGGTATCGTGCACGCTCCAACTGCCGAACGGTCCAGAGACTGCCGGAAAGGCCCGATCATGCTGAGGAGCCAGACTCCTAACGCGTTCCCGAGCCGACTCTCCTTCGTTTCAGCCAGCGGCTGGGTCCTCGCCGCCTGCAGCTTGCTTTGGGCCGCCGGTACTCTTGGCGAGTCTCCGAGCACGGTCGCCGCCGCACAGTCCCCTCTCCCGGCCGAGGCTCCGCTCGGCGCGGGGCGCGGTCTCGCGCGTGCCGCCGCAGATCGCAAACCGATCTACTTCGTGGTGATCCCGGCGAATTCCCTCTCGGCAGTGCGGGAGTGGCAGGAGTCCCAGGGGAAGTCGACCCGAAAACGCCTCGACCATGACTTCATCGTCATCGAAGTCGTGTTGACCGCCGAAGGGAAGTGGCCCGCCGAAGAGCCCAAAGGCGAAGGGGAGACCCCAGTGCCGTGGGCACCCGATCTTGCGAAGCAGTTCTTGGAGGCGCGCCTCGGTGTCTTGGGTGAGAACCCGGTGCTCGCGCTCTTTGATTTTTCGGGCGTGCTCCTCGGTCGAAACGATGGGGAGTTCCCGAAGGATTCGAAGCTCAGGAAAGCCCTGAAGGCGGCGATCGTCCAGAACAAGAGAATGGACAACCTGTTCTCGGA
>CALEHF010000089.1 GCA_937876125.1 uncultured bacterium | reverse complement strand
AACGCGGAAACGCAGGCTCGTCATGCACAGAAGAAAGCAGGCTCGTGAACCCTTCGGTTCGATTCAAAGTGTGCTGCATTCGAGACGTGGCCGAGGCGGAACTCGCACTCGCCCACGGTGCGGGGGCGGTGGGCTTGGTGTCGCGAATGCCGAGTGGCCCCGGCGTCATCGATGACGTGATGATCGCGGAGGTCGCAGCGGCCCTCCGGGGGCGCGTCGAGACGTTTCTTCTCACCGCCGAGACGACCGCGGATCGGATCCACGAGCAGGTCGAACGCCTCCGCCCGACGACCGTGCAATTGGTCGACAGTGTGGCGCCGGATGAGATCGCTCGGCTCCGCGAACTCAGCCTCCGCCTCGAGATCGTGGCCGTGATCCACGTGACGGGTGAAGGGTCGGTCGCCGAGGCGCGGGAGGCTGCCCGCTCGGCGGATGCGATCCTGCTCGATTCGGGGAACCCCAGTGCCGCGGTGAGAGAGCTCGGCGGCACGGGGCGCGTGCATGATTGGACCTTGAGTCGGCAGATCGTCGAGGCGGTGGACGTGCCGGTGTGGCTCGCGGGGGGGCTGGACCCCGAGAACGTGACCGAAGCGATCGCGCAGGTGCGGCCGGCGGGAGTCGACATCTGCAGCGGTCTGCGCCCCGATCGCGAGACGCGGGCGCTCGACGCAGATCGGTTGGCCCGATTCTCGGCGGCGGTGCAGTTGGCGGGGGTGAAGCTGGCGTCGGCTCACGGAGACCAGAACGAAAGGAGCGTTCCGCGATGAGCATTCGCATCGTGCACTGTGGAACCTGAACGGTTCCCGCCACGAAGGCCGCGAGTTTCGCGGCCCTGATTACCGAGTCGATGGGGACTCCTGTAGACCTCGAAGTGGGGCGGCGCGGGCAGTTCGAGATCTGGGTAGGGGACCAAAGGGTCGTGACTCGAAAGGGTGGGTTGATCGCCAAGATCTTGAAACGCCCCTGGCCGAGCGATGAGGAGGTCCTTTTGGCGGTGGGTGGTGCGTCGGCTGGGTCGGGAGCGGAGCGATGAGCTGTGGTGATGTCGATGCCGCGATCGTGGCGCTCGATTGCGAGATGACTCGAGGTTCGAAGATGAGCTCGATTACCCCATCGAGGCATGCCGCCAAGTTCAGTTCCGAGATGAGTCTTTGACTGCGGACCTTCCCGTACCATCCACGGCCGATGGCACCCCGTAAGGACTGCATGCCCGAGTTTCCCTTCGCCTGGCGGATCAGCGCCCTGCTTCTCTTTTCCGCCGCGGCGGTCGCGCTCGACCGACGCCATCCCCCGGAGCAGCGCACTCGATGGCGTGAGTACTCGGTCCTTTGCCTCGGCACTTCCATCGGCATTGTGTTCGGAGTGGCGGTGGACTCGATCACGTCGTCGATCTCCCCCGACTACTTCGTCCACGGGAAGTGGATCACGTCGGGCCCCGGGTTTCGGTCGCAGGTTCTCCTTCTCGGTGCGAAGGCCGGTTCGAGCGCGGGGGTGATCGGCACCGCGGTGCTCTTGATCGCAAACCCGCACCCGAAGCGTGCGTTCGTCGCATCGCGTCTGATCTGGCTGCCTGTGGTCGGCGCGGCGAGTCTGGGGAGCCTCTTCGGCGTGATCCAGTCGCAGTCGGGACTGATGAGGTGGTCCGCGGAGCACGCACTCCTGGGGGAGAGGCGAGCACTACTATTCGAGACGGTCTGGGCGGCCCACCTCGGGGTGTACGTCGGCGCCCTCTCGGGCCTGACCAGCGCAGTGGTGTTGCTCAGAAGGACGCGCATGAAGATTTCCGAGTAACGCCTCGTTCCTCCTCCGTACCGCCCTTTCCTCACTGACAATTCCTGTCGTATGACGATATCGGAACCGCCAGGTAGTCTTTCTTACCATCGTGCAGATCAGAAATTGCCTCTGCAATGGTGGCGGGTTCGGGGATCTCGGAGGGTGAGCGCCTTTGCGAGGCGCGCCGCGACCCCAACCTGGAGCGACGGAATGAGGTGGGAATTGCTCGGGGATTTCGGACTTTGCGATGACGGGGAGCCGCGCACGCTCGATCCGATCGGTGAGTGTTCGAGCGGACAGCAACAGAAGACAATTCTCGTCGTCGACGACGACGAAGGTATGCGCAAGAGCCTCTCCGCTCGCCTGAAGAGCGAGGGCTACGGTGTCGCACTCGCCTCCGACGGGCTGTCGGCGATCAGTGCTGCGATCTCAGAGAGCCCCGACTTGATTCTGCTCGACCTTGGACTGCCGACCTGTGACGGCATTTCGGTGCTCGGGCGACTGTCCGATCACCCGAGAACCATTTCGATCCCGGTGATCGTGGTTTCCGGGAACCGCATTCCTGCAATGCGAGCTCAGGCGTTCGACCTGGGTGCTCGCGCGTTCATTCAGAAGCCGTTCGAAGGTGCAGAGTTGCTGCGCACAGTCGAGGAGCAAATCGATCTGCTCGATTGATAGAGACTTCGGCTGGCTTTGAGTGGGCGACGACGAGAGCGGGGCGAGGGTCACAACGATCCTCGCCCCGCTCTCGTTCAAGATGGCGAGACGCCCGGGTGGAGGATCGCGGGCGACTGGGCTACGCTCGGCCCCGTCTCATCGTCCCGTGCGCGGTCGGCCCCGCTTCAGAGAGTGCCCATGACGACCTGGACTGCGATTCTCGGCTTCGCCACCGTGAGTTTGGCAATCGCCATCTCCCCCGGCCCCAGTTGGATCTACGCCATCTCGACGACCGCGGGGCAGGGGCGGCGCGCGGGGTTCGTCGCGGTCGTGGGGAACGCCGCCGGGATCCTCTGTCATGTCCTTGCGGCTGCGCTCGGGCTCTCCGCGCTGCTTCGGGTTTCGACCGCTGCGTATCTTGTTCTTCGTTGGGCCGGCGCCATCTACCTGGTTTACCTCGGAGGACGCATGATCCTCGGCGGTTCCGCGAAACAGTATTCGGAGACCCGATCCACCACCCGGCCGCTTCGCGCCGTCTTTCGGAGCGGCCTCCTCGTCAATGTTCTCAACCCAAAAATGGCGCTCCTGATGCTCGCGTTGCTCCCCCAGTTCGTGGATCCCGAACGCGGCAGTCCGCCCCTGCAAACGTTCGCGATGGGGCTCATGCATGTCGGCATCGCGAGCAGCGTTCTGTCGACGCTCGTGGTGGTGACGAGCCACGGGAGAGAGAGGTTTCGACCCTCTGCGCGCCTTCGCCGCGTGTTTCGCACCGTGAGCGGCAGCGTGTTGATCGGGTGGGGAGTTCGGATGGCGTGGGGGGGGAGTCGATGAGGGCTTTGGATACGGCCGATCGTATTCGCGGTTGCTTGCTCGGCGGGCAAGGTGAACGGAAAAAGTGGGACGAGGCGGAGCGCGTTGCTCCCTCCCGTCCCACTTTCATGCTCTGACTCTCAGAACCGCACTGACAGAATCTCTACTGACAGCATCACTACTGACAGCATCTCTACTGACAGGGCGGATACCCTTCACAGCCCATCGTCGTCGCCGGGGTTGGATCCAGCCCGCAAACGTTCGGGGGCGGGAGCGGGGTCAAGGAACCGAAGATCGACGACAAGAGCGCGATGGGATCCGCGAGATTGAAGGAACCATCGTCATTGGAGTCGCAGGCATCTAGGCCTGGAATAAGCGCTGATCACGGCTACGGCTTGCCGATTCGCCGCAAG